>NZ_BAABIW010000016.1:0-275080 GCF_039542985.1 Terrabacter aeriphilus | reverse complement strand
GGGGGGGGGGGGCGGCCCCGGGCCGGGTGGGCGCGGCCCGCGCGCGGCCACTGGGTACGGTGGCGCGTGGAGGTGTCAGGGTTCCTGGTGGTCCCCCCGGTCTTCAAAACCGGTGAGACCGAGCATCTCGGTCTGGCGGGTTCGATTCCCGTCCACCTCCGCCAAGCGCACCCGTACGACTCGCCCGAGGAGGTGGCCCGGCGTGGCCGAGGACGACCCGCGTCGCCGCATCCCCCGCACCGACCGGCTGCTCGAGACGCCGGCCCTCGCGGACGCCGTCGCCCGCCTGGGCGAGGCCACCGTCAAGCAGGCCGTCTCGAGCGCACAGGCCCGGGCCCGTGCGGGGGAGATCGCGCCCGAGGACGTCGCCCGCGTCGCCGAGGCCGGCCTTCCCGGACGCGCCACGAGCCTGCGCCCGCTCCTCAACGCCACCGGGGTCGTGGTGCACACGAACATCGGCCGCGCCCCACTCTCCGCGGCCGCGGTCGACGCGCTCGTGGCGGCCTCCGGCTACGTGGACGTCGAGTACGACACGGCCACCGGCGATCGCGCCCGGCGGGGTCGCGGCACCCTCGCGGCCCTGCGTGCGGCCGTGCCGGCGGCGGGTGACGCCCTCGTCGTCAACAACGGGGCGGCGGCGCTCGTCCTCGCGACGACGGCGCTGGCCGCCGGTCGCGAGGTGGTCGTGAGCCGCGGCGAGATGGTCGAGATCGGCGACGGTTTCAGGCTGCCCGACCTCATCGCCAGCACCGGCGCGCGGCTGCGCGAGGTCGGCACGACGAACCGGACGACGGCGCGGGACTACGCCGAGGCCGTGGGACCGGACACCGGCTGCATCCTCAAGGTGCACCCGAGCAACTTCCGTGTCGAGGGCTTCACCTCGGCGGCCGAGGTGCCCGAGCTCGTCGGGCTCGGCGTGCCTGTCGTCGTCGACATCGGCAGCGGGCTGCTCGCCCCGGACCCGCGGCTGCCCGACGAGCCGGATGCCGCCACGGCCCTCGGGCGCGGCGCCACCCTCGTCACGGCGAGCGGCGACAAGCTGCTCGGCGGCCCGCAGGCCGGTCTCGTGCTCGGTGAGGCCACGGTCGTCGAGCGGCTGCGCCGGCACCCGCTCGCACGGGCCCTGCGCGTCGACAAGCTGGCACTCGCCGCGCTCGAGGCGACGGTGCGTGGCCCCCGTCCTCCCGTCACGGCATACCTGCACGCGGACGC
The DNA here is from genome assembly GCF_039542985.1 of Terrabacter aeriphilus. Lineage (NCBI taxonomy): Bacteria > Bacillati > Actinomycetota > Actinomycetes > Micrococcales > Intrasporangiaceae > Terrabacter > Terrabacter aeriphilus. The sequence goes on along the minus strand of NZ_BAABIW010000016.1, from coordinate 273,868 downwards.
CGACGCGGTGCGCGCCCGTACCGAGCGCCTCGCCGACCGGCTCGGCGTGCGTGTCGTGCCCGTCGTCGGCGCGGTCGGCGGGGGCGGCGCGCCGGGCCTCGAGCTGCCGGGGTGCGCGCTCGAGCTGCCCGAGGGGTGCGCCGTGCGGCTGCGTCGGGGCGACCCGGGCGTGGTCGCCCGCCTCGAGGGGGGGCGCTGCCTCGTCGACCTGCGCTGCGTGCCGCCGCACGAGGACGAGGTGCTGGCCGGCGCCCTGGAGCGGGCGCTCTCCGACAGCCTGCGGCCCACCGGCGGGGACGGCTGAGCCGTGCACGTCCTCGCGACCGCCGGGCACGTCGACCACGGCAAGTCGGCGCTCGTGCGCGCCCTCACCGGCATCGAGCCGGACCGCTGGGAGGAGGAGCACCGGCGGGGGATGACGATCGACCTCGGCTACGCGTGGACGACGCTGCCGTCCGGGGCCGAGCTCGCGTTCGTCGACGTGCCCGGCCACCAGCGCTTCCTCGGCAACATGCTCGCCGGCCTCGGCCCCGCCCCGGCCGTGCTCGTCGTCGTCGCCGCGGACGAGGGCTGGCGCGAGCAGTCCACCGAGCACCTCGCGGCGATCGACGCGCTTGAGCTGCGCCACGGCCTGGTCGTCGTGACCCGCAGCGACCTCGCCGACCCGGGCCCGGCGGCCGCCGACGCCCGCGCCCGGGTGGCGCGCTCGAGCCTCGGCGACGTCGAGGTCGTGACGACCTCGGCCCGCACCGGGGCGGGGCTCGACCGGCTGCGGGAGGCGCTCGACGGTCTCGTCGCCGGCCTCCCGGCACCGGACACGGCGGCGCGCGTGCGTCTCTGGGTCGACCGGTCGTTCACGATCCGGGGGGCCGGCACCGTCGTCACGGGCACCCTCTCGGAGGGCACGATCACCACGGGCGACGAGCTCCAGGTGGGAGGCCAGGTCGTGCGGGTGCGCGGGCTGCAGTCGCTCGAGCAGCCGAGGGATGCCGTGCCCGCCGTCGCGCGCGTGGCCGTCAACCTGCGCGGGGTCGGCCCCGACGCCGTCGGCCGGGGCACGGCCCTGCTGACGCCCGGCGCCTGGCCGCTCACCTCGACGGTCGACGTGCGCCTGCGCGGCAGCGTGGCCACCGACCTGCCCGGCCACCTCCTGCTGCACGTCGGCACGACCACCGTCGAGGTGGGCGTGCGCCCGCTCGGCGGTGACGCCGCACGGCTGACCCTGACACGGCCGCTGCCGCTGGGGGCCGGTGACCGCGCCATCCTCCGAGACCCGGGTCTGCGACGGATGGCGGGCGGTGTGCTCGTCGTCGACACCGACCCGCCCGCCCTGACGCGGCGCGGTGCTGCCGTGCAGCGGGGCGAGCGCCTCGCGACCGAGACGGGCCGGCTCGACCTCGCCCGGGAGGTCGGGCGCCGGGGGGCGATGCGGCGCACGGATGCCGTGGCCCTCGGCATCCGCCTCGACGGCCCGGTCCCTCCGCCCGTGCGGGAGGCGGGGGACTGGCTCGTCGACCCCGCCTGCTGGCAGGGGTGGGAGTCCGCGCTGCGGACCGCCCTCGAGGCGCGCGCCGTCGCCGACCCGCTCGACCCCACCCTGTCGCTCGAGGCCGCCCGGTCGGCGGCGGGTCTGCCCGACCGGGCGCTCGTCGCGCCGGTGGCGACGGGTGCCGGTCTCGAGGTCGACGGAGGCCGGGTGTGGCTGCCCGGGGTGCGGGCCTCGCTCGGACCCGCCGCGGAGGGCGGCCTGCGAGGCGTCGAGGCCCGGCTGCGGGAGCACCCGTTCGCCGCGCCCGAGAAGGGCGAGCTCGCACAGGCCTCCCTGGGCGCCCGGGAGGTGGCCGCCGCCGTCGCCGCCGGACGGCTGCTGCGGCTCGCCGACGACGTGCTCCTGCTGCCCTCGGGGCCCGCGCAGGCCATGCGCGTGCTGGCCGGGTTGCCGCAGCCCTTCACGACGAGCGAGGCGCGCCAGGCGCTCGCCACGACCCGCAGGGTCGTCATCCCGCTCCTCGAGCACCTGGACGCGCGCGGCTGGACCCGTCGCACCGACGGGTCGCACCGCGAGGTGCGACGGTGAGCGACGTCGCGGGGCTGAACCCCCTGAAATCCCTGTTTTAGGTAAAGAAAGGACAAGTCGGACCTGCCGGGCTCCGCGCGGTGCTATTTCTGTTCCTGCAGCCCCCCAGCCGCACCCCCCACACCGGCTCGCGCCGACGCGCCGGTGGCTACCAGCAGGGAGATGAGCATGAGCGCAGTGCCCCAGGGTGACGACAACGGTGCCACGATCGGGATGACCCTGAGCGAGCGTGCCGTCGTGCTCCAGCGCCTCGTCGAGGCGTGCACGACCCGCACGGTGGCCCCCACCGGCATGCACGAGCCGGCCTGGGTGCTCCAGGGCGCGCACTGAGCCGACGGGAACCGCCGGCCCCGAGTTGGGGCCCGCGGGCCCGGGCATCGTGCGGGCCCACAGAGGTGGCCCACGGAGCTGGCCCACGGAGCTGGCCCACGGAGGTGGCCCTCAGTGGTGGCCCTCAGAGCTGCCGGCTGCTCCGCACGGTCGAGGCGTCGATCTTGAGCAGACCGCCCTCGTCGACGAAGCGGTAGGTCGTGCGTTCCTCGAAGCGCCGCCCGTCGCGGAACTCGTAGCGGATCGTCGCCTGCGCCGTGCCGGGGGCGGACCCACTCGCCTGGCGCACGTCGACGGATCGCACCGAGCCCCAGAAGGACTCGTAGGTGCCACGGTCTCGCGCGGTCGTCGAGCGGTAGCGGTCGCTGAGGCGTGACCACCCGGCCCCCGTGTCGCCGGGCAGCAGCGCGTAGTAGTCGCGCACCGCGCCCGCGAGGTCGGAGTCCGACGTGGGCGAGCCCCCGGCATCCGTGCTCGACGGCGCGGGTGAGGTCGGCTCACCAGCGGTGGTGGTCGTCCCCGATGGGGTCGCGGGCGGCGTGGTCGGGGACGTCGCCGGTGGCGCCTTCGACGCAGCGCCGGCGGGCGTGCGCGACGGCGTGGCCGACGGCGTCCTCGCCGGGGTCGTCGCGGAGGGTGCGGACGAGGTCGGCGCCGCACCGGCCCTCGACGGGCCGGCACCGGGCTCGTCGCCGCCGACGAGCGAGTAGCCGAGCACGCCGAGACCGCCTGCGAGGATCACGGCGAGGGCCGCGACCGGCGCCCGCCGGCGTCGCCGCGGCGCACCACCGGACGGGTCGGGGCCGGGCGGGGTGGCCACCGGCATCGCGCCTGTGGCGCCGGCGGCGGGTGGGGTGACCGGCGTGACCGGGGGGACGGGGGCGGCCGCACGCGTCACCGCGATGGCCTCGGTGGCCGCGCCGGCTGAGGTGGTTGCGGTGCCAGCGGTGGTCGACGGGGTCGCTCCGGCTGCAGCCGCCACGGCCGCGAGCTCGCGTGCCGCCTGCTGCATCGACGGGCGGTCCTCGGGGCTGGCGGCGAGCATCCGCAGGAGCACCGGGGCGAGCGGGCCGTCGGTCGGCGGGGTGATGGCCCCGGAGGCGACCCGGTGCAGCAGCGCCATGGCGTTCGCGGCCGTGCCGAAGGGCGGCTCGCCCTCGGTGGCGGCATACACCGTCGCGCCGAGCGAGAACACGTCGGAGGCCGGGCTCGACGACGCTCCGCGCGCCACCTCGGGGGCGAGGTAGGCGGGGGTGCCGGTCACCATGCCGGTCGAGGTGAGCGAGGCGTCGCCGAGCGCGTGCGAGATGCCGAAGTCGGTGATCCGGGCCGTGCCGTCCTCGGCGATGAGCACGTTGCCGGGCTTGACGTCGCGGTGCACGATGTCGGCCCGGTGGGCCGCCGCGAGGGCCGAGGCGACCTGGCTGCCGACGCGGGCGGCCTCCGTCGGGGGGAGGGGTCCCTCGTCGGCCAGCAGCTGCTGCAGGCTGCGCGAGGGGAGGTACTGCATGACGAGGCAGGGGCGCCCGTCGTGGTCGACGACGTCGAAGACCGGCACGGCGTTGGGGTGGTGCAGGCGCGCGGTGATCCGGGCCTCGCGCAGGGCCCGCTCGTGGGCGACCTCGGCCTCCGCCTCGGGCAGGCCGGCGAGCGAGTGCAGCTGCTTGACCGCGACGGCCCGGCTCAGCCGCTCGTCCCAGGCGTGCCACACGTGGCCCATGCCGCCGGAGCCGATGCGACCCAGCAGCCGATACCGGCCGGCGATGACCTGTGCGGGGTCGGTGCCCATCGGTCGCACTCCCTTCGGTCCCCGAGTCGGATCGCCGGGCGTCTGCCCGCACGAGCGTCCATCCTGCCACCGCCGAGGGGCGCCGGCCGCCAGGGCCTGCACCGTCGCGGGCCGCGAAGGGTGGCGCCGACCGCCCCGCTGCTCGTGGTGTGGCTGACCACCGCGAGGGTATGCGTGGGGCATGGCCCCGACACCGCACCCCTCCCGCGAAGCGGCTCCCGACAGCCCGACCGACCTGCCCAGGGACTCGCTCGTGGCGGTGCTGAAGCGCGCCAGGGCGGAGTTCAAGCGTGACAACCTGACCGACCTCGCGGCGTCGCTCACCTACTACGGGGTGCTGTCGCTCGCTCCGGCGCTCGTCGTGCTCGTCTCGGCGCTGGGCCTGCTCGGGCGCGACGCGACGGCCGAGGTCGTCGACCAGGTGCAGGCCGTGGCCCCCGGCTCGAGCGCCGACTTCGTGCGCACCCTCGTGACCCAGGCCCAGTCGAACCGCACCGGCGCCGGGATCGGGGCCGTCCTCGGCCTGCTCGTGGCGCTCTGGTCGGCCTCCGGCTACGTCTCCGCCTTCATGCGGGCCTCCAACGTCATCTACGACATCCCCGAGGGGCGTCCGATCTGGAAGACCATCCCGATCAGGGTCGGCGTCACGCTGCTCGCCGTGATCGTCATGGTCGTGAGCGCCGTCATCGTCGTCGTCAGCGGCCCGGTGGCGCAGCAGGTCGGTGGGCTCGTCGGCGCCGGCGACACCACGCTGCTCGTGTGGAGCGTGCTCAAGTGGCCCGTGCTGCTCGTGCTCGTCTCGGTGCTCTTCGCCGTGCTCTTCTGGGCGAGCCCCAACGCCAAGCAGGGCGGGGTGCGCTGGGTGAGCCCGGGCGGCGTCATCGCCGTCCTGCTCTGGCTCGTCGTGTCGGCGGTCTTCGCCGTCTACGTCGCGACCTTCTCGTCCTACGACAAGACGTACGGCTCGCTCGCCGGCGTCGTCGTCTTCCTCGTCTGGCTGTGGCTGACCAACATCGCCATCCTGCTCGGAGCGGAGGTCAACGCCGAGCTCGACCGCAGCCGGGCCATCGCCGAGGGCATGCCCGAGGACCTCGAACCGTTCGCCGAGCCGCGTGACACCCGGGCCATGGACGAGGAGGACCGCCGCGCGGCCGAGGTGGCCGCCGAACGGCGCTCCGGCTGAGGGCCGCCCCCGGCGCCGGGACGGCTCCCGGCCCACAGCCGCTCACCGAGAAACCCCCACGACCCTTCCAGAACCCATCCCACGACCGACCGGACGCGACCCCTCTCGCCATGACCCCCGCACCCACGCCCCCACCCCCGCCGACGCCGACCTCGGCGTCCGCCCCCGCCGCGACGCCGGCCCCGGCGCCGACCTCCCCGACGCTGCGCCGATGGCGCGACGACACGCGGACGCGGCTCGTCGCCCTGCGCACGGCGGCCACGCGGCCGGGTCCCGAGCGCGACGCCCTGATGCTCCTCGTCAAGGCGGCCGTCGCCACGGTGCTGGCCTGGCAGTTCGCGCTGCGGGTGCTGCACAGCCCCGTGCCGTTCTACGCCCCGATGGCCGCCCTGCTCGTCGTCGACCGCACGCTCGTGCGCTCGCTGTCGGCGAGCGTGCAGCGCATCGCCGCCGTCGTGCTCGGGCTCAGCGTCGCGTGGGTCGTCGCGACCGTCGTCGGGGTCACGTGGTGGACGGTCGCGCCGGTGCTGCTCGTGGCGCTCGTCATCGGACGGTGGTCGCGCCTCGGCGACCACGGCATCCAGGTGCCCACGATGGTCCTGCTCGCGCTCATCACGGCCAAGGGCACCGACGAGCAGTTCACGGTGCTCACCATCGTCGAGACGGTGGCGGGAGGCGTGATCGGTGTCGTGGTCAACGCGGTGGTCCTCGCACCCCTGCACCTCACGCAGCCCCGCCAGCGGGTGCGGGCGCTGACGCGCCAGGCCGCCGAGCTGCTCGAGGCCATGGCGCAGGGGCTCTCCGGCGACTGGGACGAGGAGCTCGCCGGCCGGTGGCACCGCTCGGCCGACGAGATCGCCGAGCGCGCCCCGCTCGTGCTCGACGACGTGCGCACGGGCCGGGAGAGCACCCGCTTCAACCCGCGCGACAACCTCCGGCCGGCCGACGTCGACTGGGACGGCTACGAACGGACCGTGACCGCCGTGCGCCGCACGGTGTGGCACGTCACGGGCATCGGTCGCACGCTCGTCGACGCCGCGCGGGAGGGGCACCGCCGGCCCGCGCCGTCACCCGACTTCCTCGCGCGCTACGCCGACGCGCTCGGCTCCATGGGGCTCGCCGTGCACCAGCTCGGGCGCCACGACGACGACTCCCGTCGAGCCTTCCGGGAGGCCCTGGCCGACGCCCTCGAGGTGCTCGGGGAGCTCGGCGAGCAGGTGCGCGCGACGCCGTTCGACGACACCGAGCAGTGGACCGTCTACGGCGCGCTGCTCAGCGACTCGGTGCGGGCCGTGCACGAGCTCGAGCTCGCGGGGGAGTCGGCCGTCGTGCCCGCCGCGGCCGCGCCCGTGCGCCTCCCACCGACGTCGTCGACCCTCTGGGGCCGCGTGCGCCGACTCCGGTCGCACCGGCGCCCGGCCGGGACGCCGCGCCGTCGCCCCGGCTGAGGCGGGGGCACGCCTCAGGGCCGGAGGGCGTCCTTGAGGTTGACGACGAGGATCAGCACCGCTGCGCCGACGAGGGTCCAGTACGTCACGGGCTGCCAGCTGCCGGCGAACGCCACCGCGAGCGCGACGAGGCCGACGACGACGGCGACGCGGACGGCATACGCGAGGAAGTAGCCGCGGGCGAACGCCTCGACACCGAGGAGGGTCGCGAGCAGCACGACCGCGCCGAGCGGTCGGTCGGTCATCCCCGGCTTGAAGAGGCCGGCGACGAGGTAGAGCACGATCGGCGTGCTGACGACGGCCCAGGCGCCGAGGAGGCGGTCGCGTGAACGCTCGCTCGCCCCGATCGGCGTGCGTCGGTGCGAGAGGTGCGCGTGGGGCGACGGCGTGGGCAGGCCGTCGCGGAGCACGCGCTCCATGCGCGCGCGCTCGTCGCGGAGTCGCACGGCGTCGAGCCGCAGGGTCGTCAGCTCGTCCTCCGCGGGGCGCAGTCGGCGCACGTCGGGGCTGTCGGGGCCGAGGCCCGCCGCCCGTGTCGCGAGGTCGCGCGCCAGCTCGTCGGAGCGCGATGCCATGACGGCCAGCTGGCCGTCGATGTCGCCGATGCGCTCGGCGACGAGCGTCGCCTCGGCGTCGGGGCCGGGGGCGACCTTGGCGAGGGCGGCCCACCCGACGGGGTCCCCCCACGAGGCGCGCACCGTGGCGGACCGCTCGTAGCGCGGGCCGGCCGGGCCGCGCTCACCACCGAGGCGGTCCTTGGTGTCGTGACCCCAGAGGCCCCGGTAGTCCCGCACCCAGGGGGTGTCGTCGTCGACGACGACGGGGTGCCACTCCCGGTCGGTGCCGGGCCCGATCGCCGCACCGTCGCCCCGCGCGTAGTCGATGTAGGGGATGCCGAGCCCGCTGCCCTGCGCGGCCCGGCCCCACGGCGCGAGCAGCTTGGCGGCGCGTCGCACGGCCGGGATGATCCCGCCCCACGAGGGAGGCACGACGGTGATGAGGTAGTCGCCGGGCAGGTAGGCGCCGGAGTGCGAACCGGCTCCCGCGTGGACGACGGGATGTCGGCCCGCCACCCGCTCGAGGTCCGGGTCGTCCCACCGGCGCCGCAGGTCGTCGCCGGTCTCGTCGTGCGCGCTGAAGACGACCCATCGCGCCGGCGGCAGGCCGTCGTCCTCGACCGCACCGCTGCCGTCGAGGAAGACCGTCACCTGCTCCCAGTCGCCCTCGTGCTCGTTGACGCCCGAGAAGCCGGAGCGCCAGTTGTTGAAGGCGTAGAAGAACCAGTACTGGCAGACCACCCAGCCGGCGCCGCGCACGACGCGGCCGTAGTAGGTGGGCCGCTCGGGGTGCAGGTGCGCCTCCTGCACCGCGTAGGCGGCCGCCGCGCTGCCGCCCGGCACCGAGCCGCGCAGGAGGAGGGAGAGGCGGCTCAGGGTGTCGACCATGCGGCCGAGGAGGCCGACCTGCGCGAGCCGGCTGCCGGCGTGGAAGCTCGGCCGGGCGCCGGGCAGCAGCTGGCGCAGGCGGTCGAGCCAGGTGCTCGGCCCGGCGATGCCCGACAGCGAGAGCCCGGGCCCGTCGTGCCGCGCCCCGAGCGCGGCGAGCAGGTCGAGGTCGAGGGTGCCGGGGCTCGCCAGCACGGAGGTCGTGCCCGCCTCGTCACGCACGAGGCTCGCGTGGGCGACGAAGGCGTCGACGGCGACCGGCACGAAGTACTCGCCCTTCGTGAGGCGCACGACCGGCTCGTGCGCCCGCAGCAGGGTGAGGTCGTCAGGTCCGGCACCGTCCACGCGTCGTCCTCCGATGCGCCCCGGGCGGCGCCGGTCGCGCCGCGTCCTGCTCGCGAGTCTGTCACCGCACTCGTGGTTAGGTGGAGGCATGCGCGTGACTCACCTCGGACATGCCTGCCTGCTCGTCGAGCTGGCCGACCGCCGCGTCCTGCTCGACCCCGGCTCCTTCTCGTCGGGCTTCGAGCAGCTGCGTGACCTCGACGCGGTGCTCGTCACCCACAACCACGCCGACCACTTCGACCCCGAGCGGGTGGCGGCGCTGCTGCGCGACAACCCGCGGGCGAGCGTGCACACCGACCCGCTGACGGCCGAGAAGCTGCGCGGAGAGGGGCTGGAGGCGGTGCCGACCCGACACGGCGAGGACTTCGCGGTCGGTGACGTCACGGTGTCGCCCGTCGGCGAGCTGCACGCGTTCAACCACCCGGACATGCCGCGCATCCCCAACGTCGGGGTCGTGCTCCGGGCGGCGGGCGAGCCCTCCATCTTCCACCCCGGTGACGCCTACGACGGGGAGCCCGGGGCGGTCGACGTGCTCGCCCACCCGCTGAGCGCCCCGTGGGCCGCGAGCCGCGACTCGATCGCCTTCGTCTCCCGCATCGCCCCCAAGGTCTTCATCCCGATCCACGACGCCCTGCTGAGCGAGGTGGGGCACCGGATGTATGCCGGCCACGTCGAGCAGTTCTCCGGCGTGGATGGACTGACCTACGTGCCGCTGCGCGACGCGGAGTCGGCGACGTTCTGACGTCCCATCCATCGACGGGACCAACGGGGGAACCATGACTGAGATGACGGATCTACCTGCGCCGCAGGGTGTTCCGACCGATGGGCCCGCCATCGCGGTGCGTGGGCTCGGCAAGCGCTTCGGCGAGGTCATCGCCGTCAAGGGCATCGACCTCGACGTCCCGAGGGGGTCGTTCTTCGGTCTCGTGGGGCCGAACGGCGCCGGCAAGACGACGACGCTGTCGATGGTCACGGGCCTGCTGCGACCCGACGCGGGCCAGGCCTTCGTGCTCGGCCACGACGTGTGGGCCGATCCCCTCGCCGCCAAGCGGCTGCTCGGCGTGCTGCCCGACGGCCTCAAGCTCTTCGACCGCCTCACCGGCATCCAGCTCATCACGTATGCCGGCCTGCTGCGCGGTCTCTCGCGTGACCTCGCCGCCGAGCGGGCCACCGAGCTCGTGGCGGCCCTCGGCCTCACGGAGGCGCAGGGCAAGCTCGTCGTCGACTACTCGGCGGGCATGACGAAGAAGGTGACCCTCGCGACGGCGCTCGTCCACGCGCCGCGCGTGCTCGTGCTCGACGAGCCCTTCGAGGCGGTCGACCCGGTCTCCGCGGCGACGATCCGGCGCATCCTCGCCGGCTTCGTCGACTCCGGCGGCACGGTCGTGCTCTCGAGCCACGTCATGGACCTCGTCGAGCGCATCTGCTCGCACGTCGCGGTCATCGCCGACGGCACGGTGCTGGCGGCCGGCGGGCTCGACGACGTGCGCGCCGGCCGGTCGCTCGAGGAGCGCTTCGTCGACCTCGTCGGCGGCTCGACCGAGGTGGTGGGGCTGTCGTGGTTGCGCACCTCGTCCGACTGAAGCTCGGGCTGCTGCGCAACACCTTCCGGCGCAGCCGGGCCCAGGCCGTCGGGGCCGTCATCGGCATCATCTACTTCACGGGCCTCGTCGTCGCCGTGGCGGTCGGTCTCGGCGCCCTGCGCGGGACGCCCGACGCGGTGCGGGTCGTCGTGCCCCTGGCCGGGGCGGCCGGCACGGTGCTGTGGACCGTGGTGCCCCTCCTGTCGTTCGGCTCGGACCCGACCCTCGACCCGGGGCGCTTCGCGACCTTCGCGATCCCGCACCGCGACCTGGCCGTCGGCCTGCTCGCCGCGGCGCTCGTCGGGTTGCCCGCCATCGCCTCGACGGTGCTCTGCGTCGGTGTCGTCGTCGGTTCGTCGCAGACCCTCACCTCGACCCTCGTCGCGCTCGTCGGGGCCGCCATCGGTCTGCTCACGGCCGTCACGACGAGCCGTTGGGTGTCGGCCCGGATGACGCGGATCATCTCCAGCCGCAGGGGTCGTGACGCCGTCGGCGTCATCGGGCTGCTGCTCCTCGTGCTCGTCGGGCCCGCGTTCTCGCTCCTCGGAAACCTCGGCAGCGACCTCGTGGGGCTCGCCACCACGGCCGCGCGCGTCGTCGCCTGGACCCCGCTCGGGTGGGCCTGGGCCGCCTCCGGCGACGTCGCGGCCGGCGACGTCGGCGTCGGGGTCGTGCGGCTCGTGCTCGCCGCCGCCCTGCTCGCCCTCGTCGGGTGGGCCTGGGCGACGGCGATCCGCGAGCAGGTCGAGAACCCCACGGGGGGAACGCGCTCCGACGCGTCGGTCTCCACGGGCTCGGACCTCGGGCTCCTCGCCCGACTGCCCGGCACGCCGCGGGGAGCCGTCGCCGCCCGCGCCCTCACCTCCTGGCGCCGTGACCCGCGCTACCAGGTGAGCCTCGCCATGACGCCCGTGCTACCTCTCGTGCTGCTCATCCCGTTCGTCACGAGCGACCTCACCTGGACGCCGCTGCTCATGGCGCCCCTGCTCGCGTTCCTGCTCGGCTGGAGCGAGCACAACGCGGTGGCCTACGAGGGTGATGCCCTCTGGCTGCACCTCGTCGCCGGGCTCTCGGGTCGTGACGACCGCGTCGGGCGGCTCGTGCCCGGCGCGCTGCTCTCCGCGGTGCTGCTGCCGGTCTACGCCGGCGTCGGGGTCGCGCTCGCCGGCCGCTGGGACCTCCTGCCGGCCGTCGTCGGGCTCTCCGTCGGGGTGCTCGGGGCCGGGTTCGGCGTCTCGAGCGTGATGAGCGTCGTGCTGCCCTACCCGGTGCCGGCGTCGGGCGAGAGCCCGTTCAGCGCGCCCCCGGGCGCGGCCGGCATCACCCTGGGCGCGCAGTCGCTCGCGAGCCTCTGCACGGTCGTGCTGGCCGCGCCGACCCTCGTGCTCGCCTGGTTCGCCTGGCAGGACGGCGGGGCCTTCGTCTGGCTCACGGGCGTGGCCGGGGTCGTCCTGGGAGCGGTGGGCGGCCTCGCCGGCCTGCGGCTCGGCGCGCGGCTCTACGACCGCCGCGCGCCCGAGCTGCTCGCGGCCCTCCAGCGCTGACCCGTCGTGGGCCCGGGGACCCGGCTCTGACCCTGCCGGGTCAGGGCCGGGTCAGGGCCGGGTCAGCGGCCGGTCGGCTCAGGCGAGGTCGACGGCGAGGTGCGCGGCGCCGATGATGCCGGCCTGGTTGCGCAGCTGGGCCGGCACGATGGGGCAGCGCAGCTTGAGCTTCGGCAGGAAGTCGTCGCTGTCCTTGGAGATGCCGCCGCCGACGATGATGAGGTCGGGCGAGAAGAGCTTCTCGATCGTGTCGTAGTAGGTCTGCAGACGCTCGGCGTACGCGTCCCACGAGAGGTCCTCGGCGTCCTTGACCGACGACGCGGCGCGGTCCTCGGCGTCGTAGCCGTCGATCTCGAGGTGGCCGAGCTCGGAGTTCGGCACGAGACGGCCGTCGTGGATGATGGCGCTGCCGATGCCCGTGCCGAGCGTCGTGAGGATGACGAGCCCGTGCACGCCCTTCGCGGCGCCGTAGTAGAGCTCGGCGAGGCCGGCGGCGTCGGCGTCGTTGACGACCGTGACCGAGCGCCCGGTGTGCTCCTGGATGAGCGCCTCGGCGTCCGTGTCGATCCACGTCGGGTCGATGTTGGCGGCCGAGAGCACGGTGCCGCGGATGACGACGGCGGGCACGGTGACGCCGATGGGGGAGTCGCCCGTCACGTCGGCGAAGTGGTCGACGATCTGGTCGACGACCTCGGCGACGGCATCCGGCGTGGCCGGCTTCGGCGTCAGGATCTTGAGCCGCTTGCCGGCGAGCTCGCCCTTCTTGAGGTCGACGGGGGCGCCCTTGATGCCGCTGCCGCCGATGTCGATGCCGAGGGGCGTGCCCTGCTTGGCCATGGTCCCTGCTTCCGTGTCGAGGACGTGGTCGATCGTGCTGTCGTGCTGTGGTGTCGGTGCCGTCGTGCCGGCACCGGAGGCCGCCGCGTCGCGCGGCGCAGCCGAAGCCTACGGGGCCGCGACACCCTCCGGGAGGGTGAGGATCTCGTAGCCGTCCTCGGTGACGAGGATGGTGTGCTCGAACTGGGCAGAGCGGCGCCCGTCACGGGTCACGACGGTCCAGCGGTCGTCCCACATGTCCCACTCGGGCGTGCCGAGGTTGAGCATCGGCTCGACGGTGAACGTCATGCCCGGCTCGATGACGGTGTCGTAGTGCGGCGCCGCGTCGTAGTGGGGCACGATGAGCCCGTTGTGGAACTCGAGCCCGATGCCGTGGCCCGTGAAGTCGCGCACGACGCCGTAGCCGAAACGCTTGGCGTAGCTCTCGATGACGCGTCCGACGACGTTGATCTGGCGACCCGGGCGCGCCGCGCGGATGCCGCGCATCATCGCCTCGTGGGTGCGCTCGACGAGCAGCCGCGACTCCTCGTCGACGTCGCCGACGAGGTAGGTGGCGTCCGTGTCGCCGTGCACGCCGTGGATGTAGGCCGTCACGTCGATGTTGACGATGTCGCCGTCCTCGAGCGGGCGCGCGTCGGGGATGCCGTGGCAGATGACCTCGTTGACGCTGGTGCACACCGACTTCGGGAACGCCTTGTAGCCCAGGGGGGAGGGGTAGGCGCCGTGGTCGAGCATGTACTCGTGGGCGATCGCGTCGAGCTCGTCGGTGGTGACCCCGGGCGCGACGGCCTTCGACGCCTCGACCATCGCGGTCGCCGCGATGCGCGAGGCGATCCGCATCTTCTCGATCGTCTCGGCGTCCTTGAGGTGCACGTCGCCGTCCTCGCGCGGGCTGGGCACGTCGACGTAGTGCGGCCGCTCGATCGAGGCGGGCACCGGTCGGCGTGGGCTGAGGGGGTGCGGCGACACCCGCGGCGAGAGCAACGGCATACGGTGGAGTCTAGGTCGTCCGCGGGTGCCGTCCGAGAGGGGCGTTCACGACGCGGACCCGGCGACAAGGAGAGCGCACGTGAGCTTCTGGTACAACGTCGACACGGGTCAGGTCGAGACCGACGAGACCCGCAGCAGGGGTGAGCAGGTGCTCGGCCCGTACGCCAGCGAGGCCGAGGCCAGGGCCGCGCTCGACACGGCGCACAAGAAGACCGAGCAGTGGGACTCCGACGACCGTGACTGGAACGAGCGCGGCACCACCGGCAGCGCCACCACCGACTGAGCGCACCACCGACTGCGGGCACCGGCCCGACGGACCGCCACGAGACGGCATACGCCCACGCCCTGAGCGTGGCGGGCCGCGCTCGTGGCGGTCTGCCGGTGCACCGGCGGCTCAGGAGTCGAAGGAGTGGCCCGCGTCGGGGAAGGCCCCGGACTCGACCTCGGCGGCATACGTGCGCGCGGCGTCGAGGAGCGTGCCACGCAGGTCGGCGTACTTCTTGACGAAGCGCGGCGCCTTGCCGCTGCGCAGGCCGGCGAAGTCGCTCCACACCAGCACCTGGGCATCGGTGGCGTTGCCGGCGCCGATGCCGATCGTCGGGATCGCGAGGACCTCGGTCACGCGCGCGGCGACGGGGGCCGGCACCATCTCGAGCACGACAGCGAAGGCGCCCGCGTCCTGCAGCGCCCGGGCCTCGTCGACGAGCGCGTCGGCGGCGTCGCCGCGACCCTGCACGCGGTAGCCACCGAGCTGGTGCTCGCTCTGCGGCGTGAAGCCGAGGTGGGCCATGACCGGGATGCCCGCGCCCGTGAGCGCCTGGACGAGCGGCACCATGGGGCGGCCGCCCTCGAGCTTGACGGCGTGGGCGAGACCCTCCTTCATGAGGCGCACCGCGCTGGTGAAGCCCTGTTCGACCGACGCGCCGTAGGAGCCGAACGGGAGGTCGGCGACGACGAGTGCCCGGCGCGCAGCGGTCGCCACCGAGCGCACGAGGGGGACCATCTCGTCGAGCGTGACCGGCACGGTGGTCTCGTAGCCGAGCACGTTGTTGCCGGCCGAGTCGCCGACGAGCAGCACCGGGATGCCGGCCTCGTCGAAGATCTGCGCGGCGTACATGTCGTATGCCGTCAGCATCGCCCAGCGCCGGCCCTCGGCCTTCATCGCGTGCAGGTGGGGGATGCGCACCCGACGGGGGCTCGGGGCACCCTCCGGCGTGGCCGGCGTGCGGTTCCCGCTGCCGTAGGGGGCGGTCTCCTCGGGGGCGTCAGCGCTCATCCGGCGAGCATAACGGGGGCCCGGATCGTGGGGTGGGGGAGGCGGAAGTGGCGGAAAGGCCTTTACGTCCCTTTTGTCTCGTCCAGTATCCCGAATGGACTACGCACGCCTAGGTCTGGGCCTCGACCTTTACGAAGAATTTACGTTCTTTGCCGCGAATTGCCTTGGAGCACAAGTTTTTTCGATTCGCCTGTGCCTCGGCGTCATATCTCCTGACATCTGTGCTGTCATACGGAAGGCGCCGGGAGAACGGCGTCTGCGACCAGGAGGACTGATCTTGAACAAGCGTCATTGGAGTGCTGTCTCGGGGTTGGCCGTGGGGGCGCTCGTCGTCACCGGCCTGACCGCCCCGGCACAGGCTCAGGCAACGCCGGTGGCCAAGGCCCCCACGAGCGGAGACCCCGCCGCGAACCAGGCATCCCGGCACGACAACCTGCCGAACCCGCTGGCCGAGGCTGCTGCGACCGAGCGGCAGGACGCCATCACCAAGCTCGTGACCGGCGAGGCCACCACGCGCACCATCAACGGCAACCGCGTCATCGAGGTGAAGTCGCGGGCCAAGGACAAGAACGGCCGTTCGGTCGCCAAGTCCAAGTACGTGAACTACCCGGTCGACCGCGAGGAGGACATCTTCACGATCCTCACCGACTTCGGCACCCGGACGAAGCCGACGCAGGGCGGCGCGGCCGGTCCGGTGCACAACTCGATCCCGGCGCCCGACCGCAAGTGGGACGGCAACGCGACCGACAACAACTCCACGTACTGGCTCAAGGACTTCAACCGCGACCACTACCTGCAGATGATGTTCGGGGCCACGGACTCGTTCCGCGACTTCTACCTCAAGCAGAGCAACGGCCGCTTCCTCGCCAAGGGTGACGTCTCCGACTGGGTCACCGTGCCCTACAACGAGGCCCGCTACGGTCACAACCCCGTGGCCGGCGACGGCACGAGCGAGGCCGAGGGCTACTGGAGCTACATCCAGGACACCGCGACCGCGTGGTACGACGCGCAGAAGGCCGCCGGCAAGACCGACGCGCAGATCAAGACCTACCTCGCGCAGTTCGACAAGGTCGACCGCTACGACTACGACGGCGACGGCGACTTCAACGAGCCCGACGGGTACATCGACCACTTCCAGGCGATCCACGCCGGTGAGGGCGAGGAGGCCGGCGGCGGCGCCGAGGGCGAGGACGCCATCTGGTCGCACCGCTGGTACGCCTACTCCAACAACGCCGGCAAGACCGGCCCGGCGGACAACAAGGCCGGTGGCGTGCAGCTCGGCACCTCCGGCATCTGGATCGGTGACTACACCACCGAGCCGGAGAACGGCGGCCTCGGCGTCTTCGCGCACGAGTTCGGCCACGACCTCGGTCTGCCCGACCTCTACGACACCGCGGGTGGCGACAACGGCACCGGCTACTGGACGCTCATGAGCGGTGGCTCGTGGATGAGCAAGAGCAAGACCGACATCGGCACCCGCCCGTCCTACATGGGCGCGTGGGAGAAGCTGCAGCTCGGCTGGCTCGACTACGCCGTGGTCAAGCCCGGCCAGAAGAAGAACGTCGACCTGGGCCCGGCCTCGAAGGTCGTGCTCGACAAGAAGAGCACGTGGGAGACCTCCTACGGCGTCAAGCCGCAGGCGACCATCGTCCCGCTGCCCGAGCGCCCCGTGGTCACGAAGCGCAACACGCCGCACTCCGGCGCGGCTGAGTGGTGGAGCGGCTTCGGCGACAACCTCAACTCGACGCTGGCCCGCACCGTCGACCTGAGCGGTGCCACGAGCTCCGCCTCGGTCGACGCCTGGGTCCAGGGCAACCTCGAGAAGGAGTACGACTTCCTCTACGGCGAGGTCTCCACCGACGGTGGCGCCACGTGGACGCAGGTCGGCTCGCCGATCGACGGCAAGTTCGCCTGGGCCAAGAAGTCGTGGGACCTCTCGGCGTACAAGGGCCAGTCGGTCCAGTTCCGCTTCCGCGTCTCGACCGACGGTGGTGTCTCGAGCGAGGCCTTCATCGACGACGTCACCGTGACCAAGGACGGCGTGGCCGGCCCGGTCGACGACGTCGAGTCGGGTGCCGGCTCGTGGGTCGCGAAGGGCTTCACGGTCTCGAGCGGCACGACGTCGCGCATGGTGCAGGACTACTACATCGCCGAGAACCGGACCTACACCGGCTACGACGAGACGCTGAAGACCGGCCCGTACAACTTCGGCTGGAGCGACACGCGCCCCGACTGGGTCGAGAAGTTCCCCTACCAGAACGGCCTGCTCGTCTGGTTCTCCAACGGTGAGGTCACGAACAACAACACGTCGGCCCACCCCGGCGCCGGCCTCATCCTGCCGGTCGACGCGCGGCCGAAGGCGATCAAGTTCCCGGGCACCAACGGCGGCTCCGCCGTCCTGCTCGGCAACCGTCGCCAGCCGTTCGACGCGACGTTCGGCCAGGAGCGCACCGACGCGGTGACCTTCCACCGCAACGGCTACGGCGTCTACGTCAAGTCGAGCCCGGCGATCCCGACCTTCGACGACTCCGACCCGCTGCGCTACTGGGACTCCGCGAACCCGATGGGTTCGACCGCAGTGGCCGGCGCCGGCGTCACCATGACGGTCACGAAGACGTCGCACCAGGGCGAGAACATGACGGTTCGCGTCACCAACCCGGCCCCGTGAGGCGCCGGAACGGCTGACACGCTCCACGCACGACGCGCGGGCCCCCGGGAGAGCATCCCCGGGGGCCTGCGCCGTGCTCGGTGCCCAGCCGCGGAGCAGCGCGGTGCCCTCCCGCCGGCCCGGACGGCATACGTCGGCGGGCGACCCCGTCCGAAACGCGTGTGTCGTGACATGCGCGAAACACCGATGCGGCAGGATCGACACATGAACCGTCAGGAAGAGTTCGTGCTCCGCACGATCGAAGAGCGCGACATCCGATTCGTCCGGCTGTGGTTCACCGACGTGCTCGGGCAGCTGAAGTCCGTGGCCATCGCCCCGGCCGAGCTCGAGGGCGCCTTCGCCGAGGGCATCGGCTTCGACGGCTCGGCCATCGAGGGCTTCGCCCGCGTCTACGAGGCCGACATGCTCGCCAAGCCGGACCCCTCGACCTTCCAGATCCTCCCGTGGCGCGGTGACCCGCCCGGCACCGCCCGGATGTTCTGCGACCTCCAGCTGCCCGACGGCACGCCGAGCTTCGCCGACCCGCGCCACGTGCTCCAGCGCGCCCTGGGCAAGGCCGCCGACCTCGGCTTCACCTTCTACACCCACCCCGAGATCGAGTTCTTCCTGCTCGAGCAGGGTCGTGACCCGCAGGGCCGGCCGATCCCGGTCGACGACGCCGGCTACTTCGACCACGTGCCGCACGGCACCGGGCACGACTTCCGCCGTGCCGCGATCACGATGCTCGAGAACATGGGCATCAGCGTCGAGTTCAGCCACCACGAGGGCGCGCCGGGGCAGAACGAGATCGACCTGCGCTACGCCGACGCGCTGAGCACCGCCGACAACATCCAGACCTTCCGCACGGTCGTCAAGGAGGTCGCCCTGACGCAGGGCATCTACGCGACCTTCATGCCCAAGCCGTTCTCGGAGCACCCCGGCTCGGGCATGCACACGCACCTCTCGCTCTTCGAGGGTGACTCGAACGCCTTCTACGAGGCCGGGGCGCCCTACCAGCTGAGCCGGGTCGGGCGGCAGTTCATCGCCGGCCTGCTGCGCCACGGCGCCGAGATCGCGGCCGTGACGAACCAGTGGGTCAACTCCTACAAGCGCCTCTGGGGCGGGGGAGAGGCCCCGGCCCACCTGACGTGGGGCCACAACAACCGCTCGGCGCTCGTGCGTGTGCCGATGCACAAGCCCAACAAGGGCCAGTCGACGCGCGTCGAGGTGCGCTCGCTCGACGCCGCGTGCAACCCCTACCTCGCCTTCGCGGTCCTGCTCGGCGCCGGGCTCAAGGGCATCGAGGAGGGCTACGAGCTGCCCCCCGAGACCGAGGACGACGTCTGGAGCCTCACCGACGGCGAGCGCCGCGCCATGGGCATCAAGCCGCTGCCCTCCTCGCTCGGGCGCGCGCTCGAGGTGATGGAGGAGAGCGAGCTCGTCGCCGACGTGCTCGGCGAGCACGTCTTCGACTTCTTCCTGCGCAACAAGCGCCAGGAGTGGCTCGACTACCGCCGCGAGGTCAGCCGGTTCGAGCTCGAGCGCTACCTGCCGCGGCTCTGACGACGACCACCCCCGACCGGCACCCGATGTCATCCCGCACCACGACCACCGAGGGCGCGCTCGCGCGGCTCGGCTTCGCCGACCCCGACCGGGCGGTGACGCTCGTCGACGACCGCGCCCTGCTGCCCGTGCGGGCGGCCGTGCCCGGGGGGCAGCTCGACGAGCTCGCGGCCGTCATGGGCGACACGGCCGACCCCGACCAGGCCCTGCTCGGTCTCGTACGGGTCTGCGAGTCCCTCGCGGAACAGGGCGATCCGACCGACTGGGGCATGACCGCGTTCTGCGCCGAGCTGGCCCGGCCCGGGATCGCGCGCGAGCGGGTCATCGGCGTGCTCGGCGCCTCGACCGCGCTCGTCGACGAGCTCGTGCGCCACCCCGAGCACTGGCTCGACGCGGCCCGAGCCGAGCGGCGCCCGGGGGAGCAGGTCCGTGCCGACCTCGTGCACGCGGTGACGGAGGGGCGCGGCGAGCACTCGCCGCTCGATGCGCTGCGCATCGCCTACCGGCGCGGGCTGCTGCAGATCGCGGCGCTCGACGTGACGGCGCGTGACCCCCTCTCCGAGATGCCGTGGGTCGGCGAGGCGCTCGCCGAGCTCGCCGAGGCCGCTCTGGAGGCCGCGCTCGCCATCGCCCGCGAGGAGTACGGCGAGGGCCACGAAGCCTGCCGGCTCGCCGTCATCGGGATGGGCAAGACGGGCGGCGGCGAGCTCAACTACGTCAGTGACGTCGACGTCATCTTCGTCGCCGAGCCGGCCGACGGCGTCGACGAGGACACGGCGCTGCGCGTCGGGACCGCCCTCGCCACGGCGACGATGCGCGCCTGCTCGACGCCCACGGCCGAGGGCAGCCTCTGGCCGGTCGACGCCGCGCTGCGTCCCGAGGGCAAGCAGGGCCCGCTCGTGCGCACCATCCGCAGCCACGTGGCCTACTACGAGCGCTGGGCCAAGACGTGGGAGTTCCAGGCGCTCCTCAAGGCCTGGGTCTCGGCCGGCGACAAGGAGGTCGGGCTGCGCTACAAGGCCGAGATCGCCCCCCTCGTGTGGGAGGCGGCCGGCCGCGAGAAGTTCGTCGAGGACGTGCAGGCCATGCGGCGGCGCGTGGAGCAGCACGTGCCCGCCAACGAGGCCGCCCGCCAGCTCAAGCTCGGCCCGGGCGGGCTGCGCGACGTCGAGTTCAGCGTCCAGCTGCTCCAGCTCGTCCACGGCCGCACCGACCCCAGCCTGCGGTCGGCGACGACGCTCGAGGCGCTCTCGGCGCTCGCCCGCGGCGGCTACGTCGGGCGCGACGACGCGGCGGTGCTCGACCGCGCCTACCGCCACCTGCGCTGCCTCGAGCACCGCATCCAGCTCCACCGCCTGCGGCGGACCCACCTGATGCCCGTCGCCGAGGCCGACCTGCGCCGGCTCGGCCGGGCCATGGGGCACCGGACCCACCCCGAGCGGGCCGTCGAGGCCGACCGCCAGGCCTCCTCGCGCGAGGTGCGCCGGCTGCACGAGCGGCTCTTCTACCGGCCGCTGCTCGCGGCCGCCGCCAAGCTCAGCCCCACCGAGGCGCGCCTCAGCCCGGAGGCGGCCCGGCAGCGCCTGCTCGCGCTCGGCTTCCACGACCCCGCGGGCGCGCTGCGCCACATCGAGGCCCTGACGACGGGCGTGAGCCGACGCGCGGCGATCCAGCGCACCCTGCTCCCGGTCATGCTCGGCTGGTTCGCCGACGAGGCCGACGCCGACGCCGGGCTGCTCTCCTTCCGCCGGGTCTCGGACGAGCTCGGCACGACGCACTGGTACCTCAAGATGCTCCGCGACGAGGGGCGGGCCGCCGACCGGCTCGCGCACTGCCTCGCCCGCAGCCGGTATGCCGCCGACCTGCTCGTGCGCTCGCCCGAGAGCGTGTCGATCCTCGGCGACGACACCGGGCTGACGCCGCGCTCGCGCGAGAGCATCACCGCGCGCATGCAGTCCGCGGCCGGGCGGCGCGACAGCGCCGCCGATGCGGTCGCCGCCGTGCGGGCGATCCGCCGGCACGAGCTGCTCCGCATCGTCATGGCCGACCTCGTCGGCACCATCGACCTCGCCGGGGTCGGGGCGGCCCTGACCGACCTCACGGGCGCGACGATCCAGGTCGTGCTCGACACGGCCGTGCGCCAGGTGGAGGAGCGCGAGGGCGCACCGATCGGCGGTGACCTGCTCGTCGTCGCCATGGGCAGCCTCGGCGGCCGCGAGCTCGGCTACGCCTCGGACGCCGACGTCATGTTCGTCCACCGGCCCCACCCGGGCGCCGACGACGCGGAGGTGCAGGCGCGGGTCACGCTCGTGGTCCAGGAGCTGCGCAAGCTGCTCTCCGGCGCCGGGCCCGACCCCGCCCTGGGGCTCGACGCCGACCTGCGCCCCGAGGGCAAGGCCGGACCGCTCGTGCGCAGCCTCGACGGCTACCGCACGTACTACGAGCGGTGGGCCCTCACGTGGGAGTTCCAGGCGCTGCTGCGGGCCACGCCGATCGCGGGCCCGGCCGACCTCGCCGACGCCTTTCGCGAGCTCATCGACCCGCTGCGCTGGCCCGAGGGCGGGCTCGACGCGAAGCAGGTGCGCGAGATCCGCACCCTCAAGGCGAGGGTCGAGAGCGAGCGGCTGCCGCGCGGGGCCGACCCGCGCACCCACCTCAAGCTCGGCCGCGGTGGCCTCACCGACGTCGAGTGGGTCGTGCAGCTGCACCAGCTCCGGCACGCCCACGCGCACCCGGCGCTGCGGGTGACCGGCACGATGGCCGGGCTCGACGCGCTCGAGGCCGAGGGCATCCTCGCCGGCGAGGACGTCGCGGCCCTGCGGGAGGCCTGGCGCCTCGGGGCACGCATGCGCAACGCCGGCGTGCTGTGGCGCGGACGCCCCATCGACAGCGTGCCGTCCGACCTGCGCGACCTCGACGGCATCGGGCGGATCATGGGCCGGGCGGCCGGCGAGGGCGCCGCCCTCGCCGAGCTGTGGCGCCGGGTGGCGCGCCGGGCCCGCCACGCAACCGATTTCAACTTTTACGACTCGACGCCCCGGGGTAGCGTCATCCCGTGAGCCAGACCCAGGCGCCCGCCGGCAGCGTGCCGACGTACGCCGCCGTCCTCCGGGTGCCGCGATACCTCCCGATCTTCCTCGCCAGCGCCCTGTCGATGTGGGGCGACTACATCGCGCGGGTCACGATCGCGGCGGTCGTCTACGCCCGGACGAACTCACCGCTCGCCACCGCGACGACGCTCGCCGTCAGCCTCGTGCCGACCTTCTTCGGGCGCAGCCTCGTCGGGCCCGTCGTCGACCGGTTCCCCTACAAGTGGGTGCTCATCTGGTCGCACCTGCTGCGCGCGACGTGCGTGCTCGGCCTCATGTGGCTCGTCCTCAGCGGGTCGTCGGTCTACGTCATGTTCGCGGTGCTCTGCGTGCTCGAGCTCATCGGTGGGGCGTCGAGCGCGTCGAACATGGTGCTGCTCACCGACCTCTTCGAGGACCGGCACCTCTATGCACGGGCCGTCGGCCTGGGCGCCATGTCCGAGCAGTTCAACCAGGCCATCGGGCTCGCCGTCGGCGGCGGCCTCGTCGCCCTCGTCGGCTACGAGACGGGCCTGCTCATCGACCTGCTCACCTTCGTCGTGGCGGCCGTCGTCATCCTCTTCGTCGTGCAGGCGCGCCCGGTCACGGGTCGGCGCGGGCGCGGCGTGCGCGGCTTCGTCGGCGACCTCTCGACGGCTGCCGGCGACCTCGCGCGGCACCCGGTGCTCGCCCGGCTCGTGCTGCTCAGCGCGTTCGCGAGCCTGGGCATCGCGGCCCCCGAGGCGCTCGCGATCCCGATCGCCGGCACGAGGGGCTGGGGTGGCGCGCTCATGGCCGCGCCGATCGTCGGGGCCGTCGTCGGCATCGTGCTCATCGGCCGGCGCGACGTGCAGAGCCAGAACCGCTCCATCGTGCCGCTCGCGCTCGCGATGCCGCTGCCGCTGCTCGTCACGGCCCTGCACCCCCCGATCATCGTGGTGGCGGCGTGCTTCTTCGTCTCCGGCATGATGCAGGCGTTCATGGTGCCGCTGCAGGCGACCTTCGCACTCGTCACCGAGCCCGAGCTGCGCGGCCGCATCTTCAGCCTCGCCGGCGCGGTCTCCATCGCCGCCGCCGGCCTCTCCTTCCTCGTCGCGGGCTGGCTCGGTGCGCACACGAGCCCGTATGCCGGTGTCGCCTGGTGCGCCCTGGGCTGCCTCGGCCTCGTGGCCGCGTTGGCGGTCACCTGGCCGCACCGCCGGGTGCGCAGCGCCGTCGACCGGGCGTACGCGACGCCCTCCACGACCTCGCACGCCGCCTGAGCGCTGGTGCGGGTCCCGGGTCCCAGGTCCCGAGGGGCAGCGGGGCCCGGACCGCCCCGTCAGGTGGTCCCGGGGACCAGTGAGGCCCGGCGCACCCCGCGGGGGTGCGCCGGGCCTCGGCCGGGAGCGCGGGCGCCGGTCGACCCGGCGCGGGGTGGTCAGGCGGGCTTCATGCCGTGCGCGGCCAGCAGGGCACGCCACGTCGACGGGTACGCGATGCCGTAGGCGGGCACGTGGCGGGCCTGCTGCCAGCTGATGAGGCGCGACTTCGTCGTCGAGGAGAAGCTGCCCGTCGCCGGGATGCCGATGGCCTTCTGCAGCGTCATGACGGCAGGACCGCTCATGCCCGGGCGCAGCACCATGCCGGAGCGCGGCACCATCTCACGCAGCAGCGCGCTCGCTCCCGCCGGGGCCTTGACGGTCGGGTAGCTGGCGCAGCGACGGGGGTTCGGTGCCGCATCGCCCGCCGACCAGTTGAGGTCGGCGGGGCGGCAGGGGCCCCAGTCGACCGGGGCGACCTGCTTGCTCCAGAAGGAGGTGCGGCCGAGGGCGCCCTCCCACGAGAGGCTGATGTGGATGTGGTTGCGGTGGCACGCGGTGTCGTAGCCGGTCGAGGTCGTCGTGGCGCACCCGTTGTACGGCCGCCAGCCCTCGGCGGAGCGGTAGGAGCTCCAGATCTGGTTGTTCCAGATGACGTACATGACGCCCAGCCGACGGGCGTTCGCGTAGCGGTTGCCGGCGGCGTCGGTCTTGAGCATCCACGTCAGCAGGGCGCTGGCGTTGGCCCTCTCCGTCGTGTTGCGGACGTTGAAGAAGGTGTCGACCGAGCGGCCGTCGAAGTGCTCGGAGGACGGCGACGTGGCTGACGTGCAGGTTCGGGCGAGGCCGTAGGTCGCGCCGTAGGTGGCGCGGATGAGGTTGCCGAGCTTGGCCGAGCCCGCCCGCGTGCGCAGGTCGCAGCCGGTGGCCGGGACGTAGGGCGACAGGCCCTCCACGGCGACCGGCAGGCCGGTCGGGGTCGGCGGCACCGGCGCGTTGCCGCCGGCCTGGGCCGGGGGAGCGGCCGTGACGATGGCGAGCGAGGCGAGCGCCGACAGGACGAGACCGGCGGCGCGCAGGCGTCGCCGGATGAGCAGTGTTGACATGTGGGGTCTCCCAGAAGGGTGCGGACGAGAGCCGTCCCGGTGGGGGCCGGGGGGCAGAGCGCGAGGGGTCTGGAACGGGCGCCCGGGCGCGGGCCGGATGGCCGGCGTCAACTGCCGCACGCGGATGGGGAACTTTAACCCTTTTGTCCGTTTAAGGCATAGGGAACTGCCGAAGTGGGGGACCGACACGCCGTCATTCCGTCCCGGCCCCGCCAGGACACCGCCGCGGCTCCGCGGCGCCCGCGTGAACCCCGCCAGCCGGCCGACCTCACCGGCCGAGGATGCCCACCGTCAGTCTGTCCCGTCGGCCACCGAAGAAGTGCTCGAGCACCCGGGCGAACGGGCGCGCCGCCTCGGGACCCTCGGCGTGCGCCGCGAGCTCGAAGAGGGTCATCGACGAGCGCAGCTTCGTCGCGTCGACGGGGCCGAGCACGGCGGCTGCGTCGGTCTCGGCGAGTCCGTCGAGCGCGGCCACGCACTCGAGCAGACGGGGACCGAGCACGGGATGCCGGAGGTAGGCCCGCGCCTCCGGCAGCCCCGTCACCGCGAAGTGCCGGGCCGTTGGGCTCTGACCCAGACCGGCCACCTGTGGGAGCACGAACCACATCCAGTGCCCCTGCTTGCGCCCGTCCCGCAGCTCCGCGAGCGCCGCGGCGAAGCTGCCGCCGGCGTCCTGCGCCTGCACGAAGCGGGTGAGCGAGAAGGGGTCGGGGGCCGCGTCCGTCACGAGTGGCTCCTACCCAGCAGCCGCCCGGCGCACGCACCCACCCACCCGTGGTGCACCGCACCGGCGGGCGAACGAGCCACACGGCATACGCGAACCGCCGTGGTGGGCAATCTTGCGCAAACCTTGCGGCCTGCGGCGGACTGCCTTGCAGTTCTGTCTGCACGATGAAACACATACCGGACGAACCGTCCGGCCAGGGGGATCGAAAGGGACTGACATGACTGCCGCAACCGCCATCGCCACCGCACCGAGCGTCATGTGGCCGCTGCTCGTGCTCTTCCCGATCCTCGGCTTCGTCGTCGGCGTGGCGTGCCACCGGTCGAGCCGCAAGGCTCCCGAGGCGCCGGTCGCCTACCAGCCGTGCCGCGCCACGGGCCACCGTTACCAGCCCTGGGCCGAGGGCTGGCGCTGCAGCACCTGTGACGAGGTCGTCGTCAGCATCGCCGTCACCCCGGCCCGTCCGCGGGAGCTCGCCCTCAGCTCGCACTGACCCACCAGCTCGCGCGGTCCACGACCGCACCTCAGGCCGCTCCCGACGGGGGCGGCCTGAGTCGTTCCCGGGGGCCGGTCGGCCGACGACGCGACGACGGGACCCCCGGGTGAACCGACGACCGGGACGACGGCTCAGCGCGCGAGGCGCACCCGCGTCCCCGCCGCCTGCAGCCGCTCGGTCAGGGCCGGCGGCGGGGTGGTGTCGGTGACGACCTCGGTGATCCGGTCCCACGCGCAGAGCAGGACCGGCGCGGGGGCGGAGAACTTCGTCGCGTCGACGAGCAGGACGACCCGCTCGGCGATGTCCATGAGGGCGAGCTTGGTCGGTCGCTCGTTGTCGGTCGAGACGTAGATCCCGCGCTCGTCGGCCGCGGCCGCCCCGAGCAGGAGGGTCCCGACGCGCAGGCCGGCGGTCGCCTCGACGGTGCGCGGCCCGACGAAGGCCTGGCTCTCGGCGAGCAGCTCGCCCCCGAGGCCGACGACCCGGCCGAGGTCGCGCGTCAGCGCGAGCTGCATGACCGGCACCGAGTGCGTCACGAGCGTGCCGCGGAAGTCGTCCGCGAGCGCCTGCACGGCGGCATACGTCGTCGTGCCCGCGTCGACGGCCACGGTGCCGGTCGCCGGGAGCCCGCGCACCGCGGCCTCGCCGATGGCGCGCTTGGCGTCGGCGTTCTCGTCGGCCCGGCCGGTGAACTCGGGGGAGTGCAGCGCCGGGCGCAGGGCGCTGACGCCGCCGTGCACGATGCGCACGCCACCGCTCTCGGCGAGCTTGCGCAGGTCGCGGCGCACCGTCATGTCGGAGACCCCGAGCCGACGAGTCAGCTCGGTGACGGACACGAAGCCGGCCTCCTCCACGGCGTCGAGGATGCTGCGTCGCCGATCGGGTGCGCTGTCGTAGCGCATCGTCGATGGCGCGGAGTCGGTCGTCATCGCTTCACCACGGTCCGAGCATACGTGAGCAAGTTGCTCATGAGTGTTGACTATCCAACATTCACTGTTAACCTAGCAACATCAGCACGGACCCGGACCGCCCGAAGGAGTGCGCCCCCCATGGCCCCAGCCCGCGACGACCTCGCCGCCGTCTTCGTCGGTGTCGCCACGCTCGACGCCATCGCCCTCGTCGCCCGCTACCCCGGCGCCGACGAGCGCGTGCTGGCCGACGCAGTGGTGTACGCCGGCGGTGGCCCCGCCGCGACGTCCGCGGTCGCCGCCGCGCGGCTCGGCGTCCCCTGCGCCTTCGTCGGCGCGGTGGGCGACGACGCGAACGGCCACGCCATCGTCGCGGGCCTCGAGGCCGAGGGCGTCGACGTCAGCGGCGTCACCCTGTTGCCCGGGGAGACGTCGGCCGCCAGCGTCGTCGTCGTCGACCGCGGCCGCGGCACCCGCGCCATCAGCAACCGCCCCGCGCCCCGGGTGGAGGTCGCCGCCGGCGCCGGCCTCATCGCGGCGGCGCCCGTCGTGCACGTCGACCACGCGGGCTGGGCGCCGGTGCACGCCTCCGGACTGGTGCGCGCCGGCCAGCTGCTGTCGGTGGACGCCGGCAACGACATCCCGAACTTCGACACCCGCAGCGCCGGCCTCTACGTCCCGACCGTCGAGGCGTTGCAGCGTCTCCACGGCGGGCTCGAGGTCGACGAGCTCCTGGCGCGGGCTGTCGCCGACGGCGCCGGCACCGTCGTGGCCACGGCGGGCCCGCGGGGCTCGTGGGCGCTTACGGCCCAGGGCGAGCGCACCCACGCCCCGGCGCACCGCGTCGACGTGCTCAGCACCCTCGGCGCCGGCGACGTGTTCCACGGCGCGCTCGTGGCCGCGGTCGTCGACGGCCTCCCGCTCCACGACCAGCTCACCGTCGCCAACCTCACCGCCGCCCTCTCCTGCCGGGGCCTCGACGGACGCTCCGCCATCCCGCGGGCCACGAGCGCCTCGGCCCTGCTCGCCACGTCCTCACACCCGACGCGGGCCCCGATGCCCACGTCCACCAGGTCCGTCTGACCATCCCGACTCCACTGCTGCCGCCCCCACCCCGAACGAGGAGCACCCGATGACCGACCCGTCCGTCACCACCGTCCCGAACGGCACGAGCCCCAGTGCCGGCCTCAGTGCGGGCCTGGCGCGCATCGCCCGCCCCAGCGGTGCCTTCGCCATGCTCGCCGTCGACCAGCGCGAGGCGATGCGGGCCATGTTCGCCGAGCACCGCAGCGAGCCGGTCACCGACGCCGTGCTGACCGACTTCAAGGTGACCGCCACGCGGGTGCTGTCGCCGTACGCGTCCGGCGTGCTCGTCGACAAGCAGTTCGCCTTCGACGCCGTGGTCGACCAGGGCGTCGTGGACCCCTCGTGCGGTCTCATCGCCGCCGCCGACCACTTCATCGCCGGCAACGGCGAGTTCGTGACCGCCGTCGAGATCGACCGCGCGGTCGACGCGGCGACGGTGCGCGACCAGGGGGCCGTCGCGATGAAGCTGCTCGTCATCCACCGCCCCGACGAGGCGGCCGCCCAGCGCATCGAGATGGTCGAGGAGTTCGTCGACCGCTGCCACGGCGCCGGCCTCGTCAGCATCATCGAGCCGGTCGCCAAGGCGCCCCGCGGCGGGGGCGCGTGGGACTGGGACGAGTGCGTCGTCGAGGCGGCACGCGAGCTCGGTGGCCTCGGTGCCGACCTCTACAAGGCCGAGGTACCGCTCAAGGGGCAGGGCGACAAGGACGAGATCCGTCGCCGCTGCGCGCAGATCACCGAGGCCGTCGACTCGCCCTGGGTCGTGCTCTCCTCGGGCGTGCCGGCCGAGCGCTTCGCGCACGCCGTCGAGCTCGCCTGCCGTGAGGGTGCCTCGGGCTTCCTCGCCGGCCGCGCCGTGTGGGCCTCGGTCATCGGCAGCGACGACGTGGAGCGCGACCTCCACGAGGTCTCCGTCCCACGCCTGCAGCGCCTCGGCGCCCTCGTCGACGAGGTCGTGCAGCGATGACGGGGACGCTCGACCAGCCGCTCGCCGCACGCACCGACGGGGCTGCCCCGGTGCGCGTGCTCCTCGTGCCGACGGCCCGCCCGACCTTCGCCGTCGACGTCGCCCGAACGCTGGCCGCCGAGGCCCGCGCGCTGCTCGTCGAGCTCGGCGCCGAGGTCGTCGGGCCCGATGACCTCGTGATGACCCCCGAGGACGTCGTGGCCGCCCGGCCGTTCGTCGACGCCGGCGCCGACCTCGTCGTCAACGTCTGCGCCTCGTTCTCCGACGCGACGCCCGCCCTCGAGCTCTACGGTGACCTCGAGCAGCCGGTGCTGCTCTGGTCGTTCCGCGAGCCGGGCCCTGTCGGCGACCGGCTGTGGCTCAACTCGATGTGCGGGGCGAACCTCTTCGGGCACGCGCTCGTCGTGCATGCCGGGCGGACGCCGCGGTTTCTCTACGGCGATCCCGGCGAGCCGGGCACCCGCGCGACGCTCCGGGACGCGCTCGCGGGCGACCTGCCGCCGGTGGTGCCGCTGCCCGCGACGCGCGGCGACCGTGCCGAGGCCTCCGAGGGCTCCGACGTCGTGCGCGGGCTCGAGTCCCTGCGCGGACGACGCCTCGGCCTCGTCGGCGACGCGCCGCCCGGCTTCACACCGAGCCAGTACGACGGCGACCTCCTCCAGCGCCTCTTCGGCATCGAGGTGGAGCAGGTCGACGTGGACGCGATGTTCGGCCAGGTCGCGGCGGTGTCCGACGACACCGCCCGCACCGAGCACGCCGCCGCGCTGGCCGCGCAGCCCTCCCTCGCGCAGGTGGACGGTGACCAGGCGCTGACCTCGGCTCGCATCACCTCGGCCATGCGCGACTGGCGCGACCGGGACTCCTTGTCGGGCATGGCGATCCGCTGCTGGCCGGAGTTCCCGACGCAGCTCGGGGCCTGCCCGTGCTCGTCGCTGTCGCGCGTGGCCGACGACGGCACGCCGACCGCGTGCGAGCGCGACGTCTACGGCGCCGTCACGATGCTGCTCATGGAGGCGCTCGGGTCGGGCACGACCTACCTCGTCGACACCGTCGACCTCGAGGCCGCCGACAACGTCGTCCGGCTCTGGCACTGCGGCGCCGCCGCCACCTCCCTGGCCGCGGACCCCGAGGCCGCGACGCAGTCCACGCACTGCAACCGCAAGCTCGGCGTGGCAGGCAACTTCCCGCTGCGCACCGGTCGCGTCGTCATGGCGCGACTGACCGAGGACCCGTCCCGCCCCGGCGGGCTGCGCCTGCTGCTCGCCGCGGGGGAGTCCCTGCCGGAGCCGAACCGCTTCCAGGGCAACACCGCCGCCGTGCGGGTCGACGGCGACGCGTCCGCGCTCGTCACCGGCCTCGTGACCGGCGGTTTCCCGCACCACACCGTCCTCGCCTGGACCGACGTGCGCCCGCAGTTGCGGGCCGCGGCGGACCGCTTGGGCATCACCGTCGTCGACTGGTAAGACCCCGATCGCAGGACCCGAGGAGAGACAACGATGTCTGACACCCCCACCTTCGCCCGCCGTCGGTTCCTCACCGGGATCGGCGCCGTCGGCCTCGGCGCGTCGCTCAGCGCGTGCGTCGGCCCGACCATCACCGCCCGTGGTGGCCGCAGCACCGCCGCCGGCGCCGGGGCCGCGGTCCTCGACCGCGTCGGCACCGGGAAGGCCACGGGCACCGTGTCCTTCGCCCACTGGCGTGCCGAGGACAAGGCCG
Organism: Terrabacter aeriphilus; assembly: GCF_039542985.1. Lineage (NCBI taxonomy): Bacteria > Bacillati > Actinomycetota > Actinomycetes > Micrococcales > Intrasporangiaceae > Terrabacter > Terrabacter aeriphilus. The sequence continues at coordinate 243,439 of NZ_BAABIW010000016.1, read as the reverse complement.
TCTTCGACACGCTCATCGCCTCGTTCGTCAAGGACAACCCCGACGTGCGGGTCACCCAGGACATCGCGCCGTCGAACGACTACCAGAGCACGGCGCTGCAGAAGGTCAAGGGCGGCAAGATCGGCAACGCCTTCGCGGCCTTCCGCGGTGCCCAGTTCGTCACGATGGACAAGGCGGGCCTCTTCGCCGGGCTCGGCGCGCAGCCGTTCGTCGACAACTACTTCGCCGAGCTGATCAAGTCCGGCCAGGCCACGAGCCGGGCCCAGATGGGGCTGCCCTACCAGCTCGTCTTCAACATGCCGATCTTCAACGAGGCGGCCTTCGAGTCGGCCGGCGTCTCCGAGGCGCCTCGCGACTGGGACGGCTTCCTCGCCCTTTGCGAGAAGCTCAAGGGCGCGGGCCTCGTGCCGATCGCCTGGCCCGGCGGTGAGCCCGCCAATTCGGGCCAGTTCCTCAACCCCATGGTGATGAACAACATGCCGAGCGACACCGCGTTCGCCGAGATCGAGGCGGGCACCCGCACGGTGACCGACGACTGGTTCCTCGCCACGCTGAAGCAGTACCAGCAGCTCGCTCCGTACTTCGAGCCGAACTCCACCGGCACGAGCTCCGAGCCGCTCCAGCAGCTCTTCGCGAGCGGCAAGGCCGGCATGCTGGCGACCGGGTCGTTCCACATCAGCGCCGTGCGCGCGCTGGGCGCCACGTTCCCCATCGACCTCATCGCCCCCATCACGGTCGCGGCCGACAAGGCGAAGTACGAAGGCATCTACAACGCGACATTCATCCTCGGTGTCAACACGGCAGGCACCGCCCAGGAGGCCTCGCTCAAGTGGCTGCAGTTCCTCTCAGAGCCGGCCAACGCGAGCGTCTACGCCAACGGCACCGCACAACACCTCACGGTCAAGGACGTCGACTACACCAACCCCGACCTCAAGCGCACGGCGCCGTGGCTGGAGAAGAAGACGCTCCTCGCGCCGCGATTCCAGTTCAACAACCTCGACATCCGCGCAGCGGTCGAGGCCGCGTGCGTCGCCGTCGTGGGCGGCACCTCGCCCGACGAGGCCGCGGCCACCGCGCAGGCCGTCGTCGACCAGAAGCGGAGCCGCTGACATGTCGACGACGCTCGCCCCCAGCCGGGCGGCGGAGGCCGGGACCGGTGACCAGGGTGGTCGCCGCCGGCGGCGCAGCCCGATGGCCGCCCACCCGGCGCTGTGGCTCTTCCCCGCTCCGGCCGTGCTGCTCTACACCGTGTTCTTCGTCGTGCCGACCATCCAGGGCGTGCTCTACTCGGTCACCGACTGGGACGGTTTCAGCCCGACGGCGCAGTTCGTCGGCTTCGACAACTTCGTGACGATCTTCACGGGCGACGACCTCTTCCGGAACGCGCTCGGCAACAACATCAAGTTCATGCTCGTCGTCGTCGTCTTCCAGACGCTGCTCAGCCTCGCGTTCGCCGTCTTCCTCGTGCGCAACACCAAGGCGTCGGTCGCGCTCCGGTCGATCTACTTCCTCCCCACGATCCTCTCGAGCGTCTCGGTCGCCTTCATCTGGAAGTTCGTCTACGACCCCAACTTCGGCCTCATCAACACGGTGCTCGGGGCCCTCGGGCTCGAGCGCTTCCAGGGGGCGTTCCTCGGCAACGACAACCAGGCCATCTACTGGGTCGCCATCACCCAGGTGTGGTTCCACGTCGGCCAGATGATGATCATCTACATCGCCGGCCTGCAGTCGATCCCGACCGAGCTCTACGAGTCGGCGCGCATCGACGGCGCGAGCCGGTGGCAGCAGTTCCGCAACGTCACGCTCCCGATGGTGGCGCCGGCGACGGCGATCGTCATGGCCTACACGACCGTGCAGAGCTTCAAGGCCTTCGACCTCATCCTCGGCCTCGGCGGCAACCCGCCGAAGGGCTCGCTCGACATCCTTTCGACCCGCATCTACGCCGGGTTCGCCAACTCCCAGTTCGGCTATGCCGCAGCGGAGTCCATCGTCTTCATGGCCCTCATCGCGGTGATCACCTGGGTCCAGCGACGTGCTGTCAAGGCCACGAACCCGGACGTGTGAGGAGACCACCATGAGATACCAGCTCACCCGACGTGTCGTCCTCGGCGTGTACGCCGTGCTCATCGTCGTGCCGATCCTCGTCGTCGTGCTCGGCTCGTTCAAGACGAGCGCGGGACTCTTCGACTCGCCCTTCGGGCTGCCCACCGACTGGCAGGGCGGCAACTACTCCACGATCGTGGGCGACTCTGGTCTCGGCGTCGCGTTCCGCAACAGCGTCGTCGTCACGGGGCTCTCCGTGCCGATCACGCTCTTCCTCGCCAGCCTGGCCTCCTACGGCATCGCCCGTACGACGGGGTGGAGGAGCGGCCTGCTCTTCGGCTTCATCGTGCTCGGCATGGCGGTGCCGGCCCAGGCGAACATGATCCCGCAGTACGTCCAGTTCGAGACGTTCGGGCTGACCGACTCGCTGCTCGGGCTCGTCCTCATCAACGTCGTCGTCACGATGCCGATCGCGGTGTTCATCATGACGGGCTTCCTCAAGACCCTGCCGAAGGAGCTCTTCGAGGCGGCCGCCGTCGACGGCTCGGGCCCGTGGCGCACGTACCGCTCCGTCGTCGTGCCGGTCTCGGTGCCGTCGCTGTCGGCCACCGCCATCTTCCTCTTCGTCATCCACTGGAACGACCTGCTCTACCCGCTCCTGTTCATCCAGGACCCCGACAAGCGGACGATCCCCGTCGCCCTCCTGTCGTTCCAGGGCGAGTTCCTGACCAACTACCCGCTGCTCTTCACGGGCGTCGTCGTCGCGTCCGCGCCGATCGTCATCGCCTACGTGTTCCTGCAGCGCTACTTCGTCGCCGGCATCACCGCCGGCGCGGTGAAGGGCTGAACCGTGACCGATCCGTCGCCCACCCTGCTGCTGCGTCGCGTCCGCGCGACCGCCGCCGACGCCGCCGGCGTGACCCTCGACCTCGACGCCCTGCCGGGCGTGCAGCTCGGCGTCATGCCCGGCTGGCTCACGGGTGAGCCCCTCGCCGCCCAGGGCGTCGAGACCGAGATGCCCAACCTGCCGACTATCGACCTGCCCCCGGCCGACGTCACGCCGTGGGTCCTGCGCGTCACCGCGCCGCAGCCGGACTGCCTGCGGCTCGTCCTCGCACCGGCCGGCCACCCCGACCTCGTCGACGACGGCACCGGTCGCGGCATCGTCGTCGACCCTGCGCCGGCGCCCGTCGCGCTCGGCGCCGAGGAGGCCGAGGCGCACGTGGCCGTCACGGCCGGCCACCTGAGCCTCGAGGTGGGCCGAGCGCCCTTCACGCTGCTGCTCCGCGACACGCGGACGGGCGCCGTCGTGCTGCGTACCTCCGACCGGTTGCGCCAGGTGGCCGGGCTGCTGACCGCGCCGTCGGCCCTCACCGACGGCGAGGGGACGACGCTCAACCTCGAGCTCGGACCGGACGAGGACATCCTCGGCTTCGGCGAGCAGTTCGGCCGCCTCGTCAAGAACGGCCAGCTGCTGCGCCTGCGCAGCGAGGACGCCTGCGGCACCGGCACCGGCCTCGCCTACAAGCCGGTGCCCGTGTGGCACTCGTCGCGGGGCTACACCGGGTTCGTCAACACCGGGGCGGTCGTCACGGCCGACGTGGGGCACTCGCGGCCGTCGGTGCTCTCGCTCGGGGTGGCCGGCGACGCCGTCGACCTCTACGTGATGACGGGGCCGGACCCCGCGGCACGGCTGTCGGCCTACACAGCCCTCACGGGGCGGCCGGACGTGCCGGCGCCGTGGGCGTTCGGCTACTGGATGGGTCGCTGCCGCTACCACTCGAGTGCCGAGATGCTCGAGGTGGCGCGGACGATGCGCGAGCACGAGGTGCCTGCCGACGTGCTGCACCTGGACCCCGACTGGCTCGTCGTCGACCGCCTCAACACCGACTTCATCTGGAACACCGAGCGGTTCGGCGACCGCAAGCAGTTCGTCACCGACCTCGCGGACGAGGGCTTCCGCCTCTCGGTCTGGGAGCTGCCCTACCTCGACCCGGCATCGCCCGTGTTCGAGCACGCCGAGCGCGAGGGCTACCTCGTGCGGCGCACCGACGGCTCGCTGGCCGGCATCCAGAAGACGCCGACGCCCGACGGGCGGATGCGGGCCCTGCTCGACTTCACCAACCCGGATGCACGCCGGTGGTGGCAGGAGCAGCACCGGGCCTTCCTCGACGACGGCGTCGCCGTGTTCAAGACCGACTTCGGCGAGGCGCTGCCCGACGACGTCGCCCTCTTCGACGGCACCCCTGCGAACGAGGCGCACAACCTCTACCCGCTGCGCTACAACGGCGCCGTCTCCGACGCCATCCGCGAGTTCACCGGCCGGACACCCCTCGTCTGGGGGCGCAGCGGGTGGGCCGGTTCGCACCGCTACCCGGGCCAGTGGGGTGGCGACGCCGAGTCGACGGTCGCCGGCATGCAGGCCACGGTGCGCGGCGGGCTGTCCTACGCGATGAGCGCGCCCGGCTTCTGGAGCCACGACATCGGCGGCTTCTTCGGTCCCGAGCTCACCCCCGCCCTCTACGTGCGTTGGACGCAGCTGGGCGCGCTCTCACCCCTCATGCGGGCCCACGGGCTGCGCCCCCGCGAGCCCTGGGCGTTCGGCGCCGACGCCCTCGGGATCTGCCGCGACTGGGTGCGGTTGCGCTACTCGCTGCTGCCCTACCTCTGGCAGGTCGCCGTCGAGTCCGCCACCAACGGCTGGCCGGTGATGCGGCCGCTCGGGTTCCACTTCCCGCTCGACCGGGTGGCCCGCACCGTCGACGACAGCTTCCTGCTCGGCTCCGACCTGCTCGTCGTGCCGGTCTTCGACGACGCGGACGCACCCGTCGAGCGCACCTTCTACGTGCCCGAGGGGGAGTGGTTCGACCTCCAGGACGACACATGCTTCGTCGGGCCCGGGTTCCACACGGTGACCGTCCCGCTCGACCGCGTGCCGGTGCTCGTCCGGGCCGGAGCCGTGCTGCCGCGCGTCGACGTCGACCCCTCCGTGCGCTCGACCGACGACCTGCTGGACCGCCCGTGGCGGCTGCACGCCTACGGCTCGGCCGCGGCGGAAAGGCGGTCGTTCGTCGGCTTCGACGCCCAGCCGTGCACCGTCGACGGGGAGGTCGTGCGCCATGGCTGACGACAGCGCCCGGCGCGCGGACCTGCGCGACAAGGTCGCCCGGCTCGCCGAGCTCGCCGCACGGCGTGGGGTGGACACGATCGTGCTGCGCGACCCCGCAGCGCTGACGTGGCTGCTCGGCTGCCGCGTCAACGTGCCGCAGACCCTCGACGCGGCCTGCCTGGACGTCGTCGTCCACCTCACCGACGGGCCGAGGCTCCGGATCGTCACGAACGCCATCGAGGCGCCCCGCCTGCGCGACACCGAGCTCGCGTGGCTGGACGGTGACGGCGTCGACGCACCCGGGACGAGCTGGAGCGTGGTGCCCTGGTGGGAGGCCCGCGACGCGGCGCTGCCCACGACGTCGGGTGCGTCCGTCGGCACGGACCGCCCGCTCGACGGTGCGCGTGACCTCTCCGCAGACCTCAGGGCCCTGCGCCGCACCCTGACGCCGCACCAGGCCGTGCAGCTGCGCGACGTGGCCGCCGACACGGCCGCCGCGGCCTCGGAGGCGGCTCTCGGTCTCGAGCCGACGACGAGCGAGTACGCCGCCGCGGGCCTGCTCGCCTCCGCCCTGCTCCGCCGTGGACTCGACCCCGTCGTGCTCCTCGTCGGGGGCGTCGACCGCCTCGACGCCCACCGTCACCCGCTGCCGACGGCAGCCGCCCTCGGTCGTCGCGGGATGCTCGTCGCCTGCGGCCGCCGGCACGGCCTCGTCGCGAGCGTCACCCGCATCGTCTCGTTCGCGCCCCTGACCACCGCGGAGCAGGACGGCTACCGACGCCTGCTCGCCGTCGAGCAGGCGTTCCTCGACGCGACCCGGCCCGGGGCCCGACTCGGTGACGTCGTGGCGACCGGCACCGCCGCCTACTCCGCCCACGACTTCGACCCGCACGAGTGGCACCGCCACCACCAGGGGGGCCCGACCGGCTGGCAGCCGCGGGAGTTCCCCGCCGACCCGGGCAGCGACGTCGTGCTCGACGCCGGGCAGGTCGTGGCCTGGAACCCGAGCGGCGGCGGCTGGAAGGTCGAGGACACGACGCTCGTCACGCCGTCGGGCTGCGAGCCGCTCGTTCACGACCCCACCTGGCCCACCCTCGCGGTCGCGGGACGACTCCGCCCCGACGTCCTCGTCCGCTGACCGCGGCCCGCAGCCGGCGGCATACGTCCACCCACGCCCCACCGCGCCCGCACGCACCGCACGCACCGCACGCCCCGCACGCCCCGCACGCCAAGGAGATTCCCGTGACCTCGACCGCCCACCACCTCATCGACGGCACCTGGGAGAGCGGGAGCGCCGTGCTGCCCGTCACGAACCCGGCCGACTGCACCCCCGCGGGCGACGTCGCCTGGGGTGACGCCTCGACCGCGACCCGTGCGGCCGACGCGGCTGCCCGCGCCTTCGGTGACTGGTCCGGGCTGCCCGCCCGCCGCCGCGCCGACGTGCTGCTCGAGGCCTCCCGCCTGCTCGCGGAGCGGTCCGCCGACATCGGCCGCCTGCTCGCCGTCGAGGCCGGCAAGCGGCTGCCAGAGGCGGTCGGGGAGGTCGCCTTCAGCGCGGAGTACTTCCGCTGGTTCGCCGAGCAGGCGAGGCGACCGCACGGCGAGGTCATCCCGCACGAGCTGCCCGACCGGCGACACCTGACGCTGCGACGCCCCGTCGGGGTCGTCGCGTCGCTGACGCCCTGGAACTTCCCCTGCTCCATCCAGGCCCGCAAGCTCGCCCCGGCCCTGGCGGCCGGCTGCACCGTCGTCGCGCGCGTGTCGGAGAAGGCACCGCTTGCCGTGACCGAGATGTTCCGGGCGCTGACGGATGCCGGGCTGCCCCCGGGCGTCGTCAACCTCGTGCACGGCCCGGCGCGGGAGGTGACGCAGACGCTGCTCGACCACGACGCGGTGCGGGCCGTGACGTTCACCGGCTCGACCGGCGTCGGCCGCGAGATCATGGCGGGCGCTTCCCGGCGGATCGTGCGCCCACTGCTCGAGCTCGGCGGCGACGCGGCCTTCGTCGTGCTCGAGGACGCCGACGTCGACGCCGCCGTGGAGGGCGCCCTGCTCGCGAAGTTCCGCAACACCGGGCAGTCGTGCATCGCGGCGAACCGCTTCGTCGTGCACGAGGTGGTGCACGACGAGTTCGTCGAGAAGTTCGTCGCCCGCGTCGACGCCATGACCGTCGGTGACGGTCTCGCCGACCCGTGCCCCGACCTGGGGCCCGTCATCGACGACTCGCGCGTCGAGGCCGTCACCACGATGGTCGACGAGGCGCTGGCGCTCGGGGCCCGGCGCCTCACCGCCGATCGGCAGCTGCCGACCGGCGGCACCTACCTCGCGCCGACCCTGCTCGCCGACGTCCCGGACACGGCCGCGCTGGCGAGCGAGGAGGTGTTCGGCCCGGCCGCCGCCGTGTTCCGCTTCTCCGACACGGACGAGGCGGTCGCGCGCGCGAACCGCACCGAGATGGGTCTCGCCGCCTACGTCTGGTCGCGCGACGTCTCGCGCTGCTGGCGCACGGCCGAGGCGCTCGAGGCCGGCATCGTCGGCGTCAACAACGCCCTGCCGTCGGTCGCCTTCGCGCCGATGGGCGGCGTCAAGCAGTCGGGCCTCGGGCGCGAGGGCGCCGCCCTCGGTCTCGAGGAGTTCGAGGACGTCCGCTACCTCGCGCTCGGCCTGTGACGGGGACGGTGACCGGCTCGTGACGACGGAGCTCGTGCTGCTGCCGCTCGGCGTCGTGGCGGGCGCGTTGACGCAGCGGGTGACGGGCATCGGTTTCGCGCTCGTCTGCGCGCCCCTGCTCGTGCTCGTCGCCGGCCCGTTCGACGGGGTCGTCCTCGCGAACCTGCTCGGCCTCATCGTCAGCCTCGTCGTCTTCGTCGCGCACTGGCGCGACACGGAATGGCGTCGCGGCCTTCTCCTGGCCGTGCCTGCGCTCGTCGCGATCCCGTTGGGGGCGTGGGTCGCCCGCACGGTGGCGCCCGCGCCGCTCATGGTCGTCATCGGCTCGCTCGTCATCGTCGCGCTCGGCGCGGTCGTGCTCAGCACGCGAGCGCGTGTGCTGAAGGGCACCCGCGGTGCGGTCGTCGCCGGCGGCGCGAGCGGCTTCATGAACGTCACCGCCGGCGTCGGCGGGCCCGCCATCGTGCTGTATGCCGTCAGCACCGACTGGGAGCACCGCAAGTTCGTCGCGACGTTCCAGTTCTACTCGATCTTCACGAACGTCGCCTCGCTCGTCGCCAAGGGCGGGCTGCCGCACATCGGCACGACGGCGCTGCTCGTCTCGCTCGGCGCGCTCGCCGTCGGGCTGCTCGGCGGTGAGGTGCTCTCCCGCCACGTCGACCACGCTGCCGCGCGGCGGCTCGCCATCGGGCTCGCCCTGACCGGCGCGTGCTTCACGGTGGTCAAGGGGGTGCTCTCGTGGTGACCCCGCCGAGCGCGCCCCGGCCGGGTCGGGACCGGTTCGTAGCCGCCATCGACCAGGGCACGACGAGCACCCGCTGCCTCGTGCTCGACGAGCACGCCGTCGTGCGGGGCAGTGCCCAGCTCGAGCACGCCCAGCACTACCCGCAGCCGGGGTGGGTCGAGCACGACCCCCTCGAGATCTGGGCCAACACCGCGGCCGTCGTCGGTCGAGCCCTCGCCACCGCGGGTGTGGAGGCGAGTGACCTCGTGGCCTGTGGTGTCGCCAACCAGCGCGAGACCGCGGTCGTCTGGGAGCATGCGACCGGTCGTCCGGTGCATCCGGCCGTCGTCTGGCAGGACACCCGCACCGAGGCGCGGTGCCGGCGTCTCGCCCCGACGCCCGAGGCCGTGGAGCGGTGGCGCGCGGTGACCGGCCTGCCGCCCTCGACGTACTTCGCCGGACCCAAGATCGCGTGGATCCTCGACCACGTCGACGGCGCGCGTGAGCGGGCCGAGGCCGGCGAGCTGCTCGCGGGCACCGTGGACTCGTGGCTGGTCTGGAACCTCACGGGAGGGGTGGACGGCGGCGTGCACGTGACCGACGTGACCAATGCCTCCCGCACCCTGCTCATGGACCTACGCTCGCTCTCCTGGAGCGCGGAGCTCGCCGACGAGACGGGCGTCCCGCTCCGGGTGCTGCCCGAGATCCGCAGCTCGGCCGAGGTCTACGGGCACGGGCACCGGACCGGACCCCTGGCCGGGGTGCCGGTCGCCGCCGCGCTGGGTGACCAGCACGCTGCCCTGGTCGGGCAGGCCTGCTTCGAGCCCGGCTCGTCGAAGTGCACGTACGGCACGGGCGGGTTCCTGCTGACGAACACCGGCGACCGTCCCGTCCGCAGCCGGCACGGCCTGCTCACGACGGTGGCCTACCAGCTCGGTGCCGAGCCCCCGACCTACGCCCTCGAGGGCTCGGTGGCCGTCGCCGGCTCACTCATCCACTGGCTGCGGGACCGGCTCGAGCTCGTGCGCGACGTCAGCGAGGTGGAGAGCCTCGCCGGCTCGGTCGACGACAGCGGCGGCGCCTACTTCGTGCCGGCGTTCTCGGGGCTCTACGCGCCGCGGTGGCGGCCCGACGCGAGAGGCACCATCACCGGGCTCACGGCCTACACGGGCCGGGCGCACCTCGTACGCGCAGCCCTCGAGGCGACGTGCTTCCAGACGCGAGAGGTGGCCGACGCGATGGCGTCCGACACGGGCGCCGTCAGCGGCGCCGGCAGCGGCCCCGGGCCCGGGGCCGCTGCCGGAGCGGGCTCGGCTCTGGGCCTGCGCGAGCTGAGGGTCGACGGCGGCATGGTCGCCAACTCGCTGCTCATGCAGCTGCAGGCCGACACGCTGCAGGTCCCGGTGGTCGCGCCGGAGGTCGTGGAGACGACGGCGGTCGGCGCCGCCTTCGCCGCCGGTCTCGCGGTCGGGCTGTGGCGCGACCGCGACGAGCTGCGGGAGCTGTGGCGCACGGGGCGACGCTGGGAGCCACGAACCGACAGCGACCTGCCCACCACCCGGTGGCGTGAGTGGCACCGCGCGGTCGACCGCTCCCTCGGCTGGGTGGCCACCGAGCAGCATCCGGCCGCGGACGACGACACGGCCGGACCAACGGTCGACGACCTGGCGAAGGAGAGAGTGTGAGCACGCAGGAGACCATCGACGCGGCGCACCGGGAAGCGAGCTGGGCTGCGCTGCAGCAGGATCCGTTCGACGTGCTCGTCATCGGCGGCGGCGTCACCGGCGCCGGCGTGGCGCTCGACGCGGCCACGCGCGGGCTGCGCACCGCGCTCGTCGAGATGCGCGACCTCGCGAGCGGCACGTCGTCGCGCTCGAGCAAGCTCTTCCACGGCGGGCTGCGCTACCTCGAGCAGCTGAACGTCGGGCTGGTGCGCGAGGCCCTTCACGAGCGCGAGCTCATGCTGACGCGCCTCGCGCCGCACCTCGTGCACCCCGTGCCCTTCCTCTACCCACTGCGGCACCGCGGGTGGGAGCGGCCGTACGTCGGAGCCGGGCTGCTGCTCTACGACGCCCTCGCGGGGCGCTCGAGCGTGCCGCGGCACCGCCACCTCAGCCGCACCGGCGCCCGTGCGCTGTGCCCGGCGCTGCGCCCGGACGCGCTCGTCGGCGCCCTGCAGTACTACGACGCCCAGGCCGACGACGCCCGGCACACCCTCACCGTGGCGCGCACGGCGGCTCACTACGGCGCCACGGTGCGCACGTCGACCAAGGTCGTGGCGCTGGAGCGTGACGGTGGACGGGTCGTCGGGGCGCAGCTGCTCGACGTCGAGACGGGCCTAACGGCATCCGTCCGCGCCTCGGTCGTCGTCAACTGCACCGGCGTCTGGACCGACGACGTGCAGGAACTGGCCGGCACGCGTGGCCGGTTCCGCGTGCGCGCCTCGAAGGGCGTGCACCTCGTCGTACCGCGCGACCGGATCAACTCCGAGACCGGACTCATCCTGCGCACCGAGACGTCGGTGCTCTTCGTCATCCCGTGGGGCAACCAGTGGCTCGTCGGCACGACCGACACCGACTGGGCCCTCGACAAGGCGCACCCCGCGGCGAGCAGTTCGGACATCGACTACGTCCTGGCACAGGTGAACTCGGTCCTCCTCACGCCGTTGACGCGGGACGACATCCTCGGCGTCTACGCCGGCCTGCGGCCGCTGCTCGAGGGGGAGTCGGAGCAGACGAGCCAGCTCTCGCGCGAGCACGCCGTCGCCCGGCCGTCGCCGGGCCTGGTCAGCGTCGCGGGTGGGAAGTACACGACGTACCGCGTCATGGCGCGCGACGCCGTCGACGCCGCCGTGCTCGACCTCGACCGGCAGGTGCCGCCGTCGGTCACCGACCGCACGCCGATCCTCGGGGCGGAGGGGTACGCGGCGCTCGTCAACAGCCTCGATGCGCTGGCGCGCGACTGGGGGCTGCCGACGTGGCGCGTGCGGCGCCTGCTCGACCGCTACGGCAGCCTCGTGCACGAGGTGCTCGAGCCCACCCGGTCGGACGCCGGGCTGTTGCGGCCGGTCGACGGCGCCGACGACTACCTGCTCGCCGAGATCCGGTATGCCGTGACGCACGAGGGCGCGCTCCACCTCGACGACGTGCTGACCCGCCGCACGCGCATCTCCATCGAGGTGGCCGACCGCGGACTCACCGCCGCCGAGCCGGTGGCCGCCGTGATGGCCGACGTGCTCGGCTGGGACGAGGCGACGCGCGCGGGGGAGCTCGCGGCATACGGCGACCGGGTGCGCGCCGAGCGGGACTCGCAGACGCACGCCGAGGACCGCGCGGCCGACGCCGCCCGGCGAGCGGCCGCGGACCCGCGCGAGGCTCGCGCCGCCATCTGACGCCGCGCGCGGGCGACTGGGATGAAGCTGCGCATGGAGCTGCCGATGATCCTGCAGCAAATGGGGTGATCACCCCACCTGGCGCAGGATCATCCGCAGGATCATCCGTCGGCCCATCCCGGACGGCAGCAGCCCGGCGGGATGACCTCCCGGCCGGGCTGCTGCTGTTCGCTCGTCAGGTCCTGTCAGATGTCACTGAGCCTTTGTTCGACATCTGACTCCGCTTCGCTCCGTCAGATGTCGAAGTACATCTCGAACTCGTGCGGGTGCGGGCGGAAGCGGATCGGGTCGACCTCGTTCTTGCGCTTGTACTCGATCCAGGCCTCGATGAGGTCCTGCGTGAACACGTCGCCTTCGAGGAGGTAGTCGTGGTCGGCCTCGAGCGCGTCGAGGACGGCGGGCAGCGAGCCCGGGACCTGCTCGATCGCCGCGTGCTCCTCGGGTGGCAGCTCGTAGAGGTCCTTGTCGACCGGCTCCGGCGGCTCGATGCGGTTCTTGATGCCGTCGAGGCCGGCCATCAGCTGCGCCGCGAAGCACAGGTACGGGTTGGCCGACGGGTCGGGCACGCGGAACTCGATGCGCTTCGCCTTGGGCGAGGTGCCGGTGATCGGGATGCGCACGCAGGCCGAGCGGTTGCGGGCGGAGTAGACGAGGTTGACCGGAGCCTCGTAGCCCGGCACCAGGCGGTGGTAGGAGTTGACCGTCGGGTTCGTGAACGCGAGCAGCGACGGGGCGTGCTTGAGCAGGCCACCGATGTACCAGCGGGCGAGGTCCGACAGGCCGCCGTAGCCGCGCTCGTCGTAGAAGAGCGGCTCGCCACCCTTCCAGAGCGACTGGTGCGTGTGCATGCCCGAGCCGTTGTCGCCGAAGAGCGGCTTCGGCATGAAGGTGGCCGTGTGGCCCTGCTTCCACGCCGAGTTCTTGACGACGTACTTGAACTTCATCAGGTCGTCGCCCGAGTGGAGCAGCGTGTTGAAGCGGTAGTTGATCTCCATCTGGCCCGCGGTGCCGACCTCGTGGTGGCTGCGCTCGACGTTGAGACCGACCTGCTTGAGCTCGAGGCAGATCTTGTCGCGGAAGTCCGCGAAGTGGTCGACGGGGGAGACGGGGAAGTAGCCGCCCTTGTAGCGGGTCTTGTAGCCCTTGTTGCCGCCCTCCTCCTCGCGGCCGGTGTTCCACGCGGCCTCGATGGAGTCGAGGTAGTAGTACGACGCGTTCGACTTCGTCTCGAACCGCACGTCGTCGAAGATGTAGAACTCGGCCTCGGCACCGAAGTACGCGGTGTCGGCGATGCCGGTCGACTTGAGGTACTCCTCGGCCTTGCTCGCGATGTTGCGCGGGTCGCGGCTGTAGCGCTCGTCCGTGAAGGGGTCGAGGATCGAGAAGTTCATCACGAGCGTCTTCTCGGCGCGGTACGGGTCGAGGAACGCCGTCTGGACGTCCGGCACGAGCTTCATGTCGGACTCGTGGATGGCCTGGAAGCCGCGGATCGAGGACCCGTCGAACATCTGACCAACGGTGAAGAAGTCCTCGTCGACCGACTCAGCCGGCACGTTGAAGTGCTGCATGACACCGGGCAGATCGCAGAACCGAATGTCGACGAACTTGACGTCTTCGTCCTTGATGAACGCGAGGACCTCGTCAGCTGAGCTGAACATCCAACCTCCTGATGTGGGGCGAGACCGGCTCCGGCCCGGCTCCGGGGAGCGCGGCGGATCGTGGGACGGCCTCGTGCTGTCGGTGTCGACCCTACCGACCCCCGATTTCTCGGCCATGACCCGCATGTTTCGCGGGTGTTACGGCCGGGTCTGGCGCAGGCAAGGGCCGGGCAGGGAACGCGCCGCGGATCTCGTTACGCTGGACCCGTGGTGGACCGCAGAGACTTCAGCTCGTGGCTCGAGGGCCCGCGCGCCCGCACGAACACTGACGGGCAGTGGCGCGGCCGTGACCTCGGCCTGCCCCCGAGCGGTCCCGGGTCGGTGGCGGGCTTCGGCATCCGGCTCGTCGGCGTGCTCATCGACTGGGGGATCGCGGCGCTGATCGCCCGGGGCCTGTTCGCGGTGCCGCTCCCGTTCTCGCAGCCGCCGGCCACGGGCAGCCAGAACTTCGTCGTGCTCGGCGTCTTCGCCGTCATGCACCTGCTGCTCGTCGGCACGGTCGGCTTCACGATCGGCCACCGCATCATGGGCCTGCAGGTGCGCTCGCTCGGCAGCGGGCGCGTGCTGCCGCTCCAGGCCTTCGCGCGCACGCTGCTCCTCGCCCTCTTCCTGCCCGCGGTCGTCTGGGACCGCGACGGCCGCGGCCTGCACGACAAGGTGCCCAACACCGTCATCGTGCGCACCCGCTGATCGAACGCCCCGAGCAGGTATGCCGGAAGGCCAGGTTCGTCACGAACCTGGCCTTCCAGCATACCTGAGCTGGGTGCCCTTGCGGGCGGGATCACTTGCCGCGCAGGGCCTTCCGGTCCATCCGCGCGCGCATCGGGTCGACGCCCGGCGGCAGCGGGGCGCGCAGGCCACCGAGCGCCTTGAGGCGCTTGTTGACCATCGCCATCTCGTCCTTGGTGATCTGCGGCTTGAGGCGCTGCACCTTGCTGGCGAGCTTCGGCAGCGACACCTCGCCGTCGCCGGAGCCCACGCGCAGGGTGATCACCGGAACTCCGGGGGCCACGCGCTCGACGCGCTTCTTCTCGGCGGCGAGCAGCTTCTGCACGCGCGCGGTCGGGCCCTCGCCGACGAGGACGACGCCGGGGCGACCGAGGGCGCGGTAGACCATGGCGGCCGAGTTGATGTCACCCGGACGGGCGACGTCCGCGGCGACGGGCTCACGGTCGGTGTACCACCCGCGGCGGATCGAGGTCAGCGCGGCGCCAGCGGCGCCGGCCTGGCCCTCGATCTGGCTGTAGGCGGCGCGCTCGGCGCGGCGGCTCATGATGATCGTCGCGGCGAGGATGCCGAAGAGCACGCCGAAGATGCCGAAGATCCAGGGCAGCTTCACGAGGAAGCCGACGACGAGCAGGACCCCGAACACCACGAGGAACGCGAGCAGCATGAACCAGCCGATGGCCGGGTCCGCCTGCTTCGAGACGCGGTAGACGTCGCGGATCTGGGACAGTCGTCCCTGCTTCTTCTCCTGGGGCGCGCTCGTCGCGTCGCCCTCCTTCTTGTTGCGTGCCATGGGGCTCAGGATACGGCGCTCTGAGCGCGGGCCACCAACGACGCCGCCTCCTGGCGGGCCGGGGACTCGGCGGCCTCGGCGAGGTGCGACAGGTGGGCCGGGATCTCACGGCCCCACTTGCGCATCGCGGTCGCCCACAGGCGCCCCGCGCGGTACGACGAGCGCACGAGCGGGCCGGCCATGACGCCCTTGAAGCCGATCTCCTCGGCGACCTCGGACCAGTGCACGAACTCCTCCGGCTTGACCCACCGGTCGATCGGGTGGTGCAGCTTGGAGGGGCGGAGGTACTGCGTGATGGTGAGGATGTCGCAGCCGGCCTCGTGCAGGTCGCGGATGGCCTCCTCGATCTCGGCGTCGGTCTCGCCCATGCCGAGGATGAGGTTGCTCTTCGTGACGAGCTCGGCCTCACGGGCCATGGTCAGCACCTTGAGCGACTTCTCGTAGGTGAACGCGGGCCGGATCCGCTTGAAGATGCGCGGCACGGTCTCGAGGTTGTGCGCGAAGACCTCGGGGCGCGCGTCGAAGACCTGGCTCACGAGCTCGGGCTTGGCGCCGAAGTCGGGCGGGAGGATCTCGACGCCGGTGTTGGGGTTGAGCAGGTGGATCTGGCGGATCGTCTCGGCGTAGAGTCCGGCCGCGCCGTCGGGCTGGTCGTCGCGGGCCACACCGGTCACGGTCGAGTAGCGCAGGCCCATGCGGGCGACCGACTCGGCCACGCGGCGGGGCTCGTCGAGGTCGAGCGTCGTGGGGCGACCCGTCGCGATGTCGCAGAAGTCGCAGCGGCGGGTGCAGACGTCACCGCCGATGAGGAAGGTCGCCTCCTTGTCCTCCCAGCACTCGAAGATGTTGGGGCAGCCGGCCTCCTGGCACACCGTGTGCAGGCCCTCGGACTTCACCATCGAGTGCAGCGCGGTGTACTCCGGGCCCATCTTCGCCGTCGTCCTGATCCAGGACGGCTTGCGCTCGATGGGGGTCTCGGAGTTGCGCGCCTCGACGCGCAGCAGACGACGGCCGTCGGGAACGACAGACACACGGGCTCCTTGGTCGGGATCTACGACTCCGCACAGGTTACGCCCCGGCACCGCCAACCCTCGACACGGCCGTGCCCGGGGTCGGCTCGCGAGCCGGCCGGGGTGGGTCAGCTGACGTCGCGGCGGCGGAAGGCCACCAGGGCGGCGCCGACGCCGACCACGGCGATGACGAGCAGGTAGACCCAGCCGTGCGTGTAGGAGAGCGGCAGCCGGGTCGAGGAGCAGCCGTCCGGGCCACACGTCGTGGCGAAGTACGTCGTCCCGTTCTGGACGAACGCGTCGAGGTTGGCGCGTACGAGCCACGGCTGCAGGCGGCCGTTCGCCAGCCCCTGCGCGACGAGACCCTCCATGACGACGGCCCAGCCGAGCACGGCACCGACGACGCCGGCCGTCGACCGCAGCAGCAGGCCGATCGCGGCGCCGCCGAGACCGCCCAGCGCGATGGCCGCGCTGATCCTCAGCAGCTCCTGCACGAGCGATCCGTCGCTGGGCGCGTCGGCGAGCGGGAGGTCGGCACCGGGCCGGTTGACCGTCGTGATCATCGCCGCCAGAGCCGTCGACAGGGCCGTCACGAGGGCGGCGACGGCGAGCCCGCCGATGGTCGCGGCGACGAGCTTGGCCGACGCCACGCGCAGCCGCCGCGGCTGGAACGTCAGCCAGTTGCCCATGGAGCCGCTCGCGAACTCCGCGGCGACGAAGCTCGCCCCGAGGATGAAGGCGAGGAAGCCGAAGACGTAGAAGCCCTCCACGACGATGCTGCGCACGACCGCGTCACGCGTCGTGTTGATGAGGCCGAAGTCCGCCGGGGACGGCGGAGCGAAGATGCTCTCGCAGTCGAAGTCGGACAGCCCGCCGTCCTGCTGCGACTTCGCCTGGTCCGCCTTGCACGCGGCGATCTGCTCGGCCCGCTGCTCGGGCGTCACGTTCGCCTGGTCGGCCTCGATCTGCTTGACCGTCTGGCTGTACGCGTCGAGGCGCTCGGCGAGGCTCTCAGGGGAGGTGTCCTTGTAGATCGAGAAGCCGGCGACGCCGATGACGACGACGATCGCCACGAGCACGGCCTTCGTGAGCCGGCGCCACCACAGGCGGCGCAGCTCGACGCCGACGAGGCCGACGAACGACGTGCCGCGGGGTCGACGCTCGGTACGCGGCCGCGAGTCGGGCGAGACGAGGGTGCTGCTCATGCTGCGCCTCCCGTCGACCGGCCGCCGGCGAGCCGGTCGGCATCACTGCCGAGCCCCTCGTCGGCGGTGAGGGCGAGGAAGGCCGACTCGAGGTCGGGGCGCACGGGCACGAGCTCGCTGACGTAGAGCCCGTGCCCCGCCAGCGACCGGGTGATCGCGGCGGGGTCGTCGGTGCCGACGACCAGCAGCCCTCCGTCGCGCGTGACGCCGAACCCCTCGGCCTCCAGCACGGTCGCGGCGCGGTCGGGCGACGCGACGCCGACGCGCACCTGGCTGACGCCGGCGCCGCCGAGGATGTCGCTGACGTGGCCCTCGGCGAGCAGCGCGCCGTGGCCGATGATCGAGACCGTGTCGGCGACCTGCTCGACCTCGGCGAGGATGTGCGAGCTCACGAGCACCGTCTTGCCCTGCGCGCCGAGCGAGCGCATGGTGTCGCGAACCTCCCGGATGCCGGCGGGGTCGAGCCCGTTGGTCGGCTCGTCGAAGATCAGCAGGTCGGGGTCCTTGAGCAGCGTCGCCGCGATGGCGAGACGCTGCTTCATCCCGAGGGAGAAGCCGGCATACCGGTCCCGGCCCCGGTCACCGAGGTGGGTGGCCGCGAGCACCTCGTCGACGCGCTCGCGCGGGCTGCCGATGGCGCCGGCCAGCAGCACGAGGTTCTGCCGGGCCGTGAAGGCGGGGAAGAACTTCGGCGACTCGACGATGGCGCCGACGCGGTCGATGACGTGGGGGAGCCGGTCGGGCACCGACTCGCCGAACACCTCGGCGGTGCCGGAGTCGGGCTGCGCGAGGCCGAGCAGCATGCGGATCGTCGTCGTCTTGCCGCTCCCGTTCGGGCCGAGGAATCCGTGGACCCCGCCGAGGGGCACCGTCATCGTCAGGCCCTGGACCGCGACGCGTCTGGTGGTGCGGCTCAGATAGGTCTTGCGCAAGTTGACCGTGCGGACCGCTGCGTCCATCGCTTCTCCCCTGAGGCTCGGCTGTGAGCACACCCTAGGGGCAGGAGGGGCCGGGTCAGGTGGCGACGCGCTGGTTCGGTCGGAGGGTCGGGAGGATGTCGGCGAGGTGCTTCTCGACGTGCGGCAGCACCTCCGTGACGGGCACGTCACGGCCGAGCTCGAAGGAGAGCGAGGTGACACCGGCGCCGACGATGCCGCACGGGATGATGACCTCGCCCCACGACAGGTCGGGGTTGCAGTTGAAGGCGAAGCCGTGCATCGCGACCTGCCGGCTCACCCGGATGCCGATGGCACCAATCTTGCGCCGCGGCCCGCGGTCGTCGGCGGCGATCCACGTGCCGCTCTCGCCCTCGACCCGGCCGGCCTCGACGCCGAAGTCGGCGCAGACCCGGATCATCATCTCCTCGATGTGCCGCACGTAGCCGACGACGTCGATCGGGGCGGGCAGCCGGACGATGGGGTAGCCGGTGATCTGGCCGGGACCGTGCCAGGTGATCTTGCCGCCGCGGTCGACGTCGATGACGGGAGTGCCGTCGGTCGGGCGCTCCTGGGGCTCGGTGCGCTTGCCCGCGGTGTAGACCGCGCGGTGCTCGAGGAGGTAGACGGTGTCGGGCTCCTCGCCCGAGACGACCTTCGCGTGGGTGTCGCGCTGCACCTGCCAGGCGTGCTCGTAGTCCACGAGGTCGGGGTCGAGGCCGAGGTGCACGAAGCGCATGGCGTCACCCTACGCCGGGCGGCATACGATGCCGGAATGCCTCCCACCGCGTCGCCCGACACCCCCGCCAGCCTCCGTGTCGGCCTCGTCGGCTACGGCTCGGCCGGCCGCGGGATCCACGCCCCCCTCATCGTGCGCGCGGGCCTGCAGGTGGCGGTCGTCTCGACGTCGAACGCGCAGCGGGCCGACGAGGTGCGCGCCGACCTGCCGGCTGCCGAGGTCGTGCCGGACCTCGAGACGCTGCTCGCGGTCGACGGGCTCGACCTCGTCGTGCTGGCCTCACCCAGCGGCGTGCACGCGGAGCAGGCCGAGCGCGTCGTGGAGGCCGGCATCCCGCTCGTCGTCGACAAGCCGCTGGCCGTCGACGCGAGCGCCGCCCTCGGCGTCGTCGACCTCGCCCGCCACCACGGCGTGCCGCTCACCGTCTTCAACAACCGCCGCTTCGACCCCGAGCTCGCGGCGCTGCGCATCGTCCGCGACGACGACCTCGTCGGTGAGATCTGGCGCGCCGAATACCGTTGGGACCGTTGGCGTCCCGTGCCCAAGCAGCGGTGGCGCGAGCAGGTCTCGCCGGAGCAGGGTGGTGGCCTGCTCCTCGACCTGCAGACCCACCTCGTCGACCAGGCCGTGCTGCTGCACGGTGAGGTCGAGTCGGTCTACGCCGAGCTCGACGCGCGCACGACGACCGCCGAGGACGACACCTTCCTCGCGTGCCACCACACCTCGGGTGTCGTCAGCCACGTCATGGCGAGCTCGGTCAACGGTTCACCGGGGCCGCGGGCCCGGGTCAGCGGCTCGTCGGGCTCGTTCGTCATCGGCCGGCAGGTCGACGACGTCAGCGCCTTCACCGAGTTCGAGAACGACGGTGACGCGGTGGGCTGGATCGTCCGCGGCGACGAGCGCGAGCGCGGGCCCGTCGTCACCGACGCGGACCAGGCCGACTTCTACCGCGCCGTCGCGGCTGCGCTCGGGTCCGCGGACCCGCAGTCGGCCATGCCGGTCGACCCCCGCGACGCCGTGCACGTCCTCGCCGTGCTCGACGCCGCGCGGATCAGCGCGCGTGATCGTCGGGTCGTCGACGTCGTGACCCCCGGCGAGACCCCCTGAGCCTTCGCCGCCGACAGCTGCAGCGTCCCGGCCACCGAGGCCGTATGCCGTCCGGTGGGGTCCGCGGGCCTGTGGACGACGCGCTCGTGCGCCCTGCGCGCGCTGCTTCCATGGAGAGGTGAGCCACGAGGGGAGCCCGACCGACGCCGGGATGGCGGGCGCCTGCATTGCGGGCACCCCGGGACCGGGTGACGGGGAGCGCGAGCACGAGCCGGAGCCGCCGGACGTGCCGGGCCACGTCGTCGAGAGCGTCGTGGGCATCGGCTCGTCGGCGGTCGTGTGGGCGGGCCGCGACGCGACCGGGCGGGCCGTCGCCGTCAAGGTGCCCCGTCGCTCGCCGGCCCCCGGCACGGGCGGGGCGGGTGGCTCGGCCTCGACGTGGTCGGCGGCGGAGCAGCAGGTGCTGTTGGCGGTGCGCCACGACCACCTCGTGCCGCTCCGCTCGGTCGTGCCCCTCGCCGACGGCCGCGTCGCGCTCGTCTTCGACCTCGTCCGGGGCGTCCAGCTGCACGGCCTGGTGCGCGCGCGGGGGCACCTGCGCCCGGGTGAGGTCGTCACGGTCGTCACACCGGTCTGCGAGGCCGTCGCGGCGGTGCACGCCGCCGGTGGCCTGCACGCCGACCTCTCGCCGGGCAACGTCGTCGTCACCCCGGACGGCCGCCCGGTCCTGCTCGACCTCGGGTCGGCCCGGCTCGCGGGGCAGGCCGAGGGTGAGGCGGTCGGCACGCCCGGGTTCGTGGCTCCCGAGGTGCGTCTCGGCAGCGACCCGAGCGAGGCCTCCGACGTCTACGCCCTCGGGGCGCTCGCGTGGTTCTGCGTCACCGGCAACGGGGCTCCCGACACGCTGCAGCGCCTCGACCCGCAGACCGTCGCGAGCCACGTCGGCCCGGAGCTCGGTCCGCTCGTCGCCGCGTGCCTCGACCCCGATCCGGACCTGCGTCCCTCGGCGGCCGAGCTCGCGCGGTGGTGCTGGGAGAACGTGCCCGCCGAGCCGGTCGAGGTCGTGCTGGGAGATGACGGTGCTGCCGCGCTGACCCACCGGCTGCGGGCCCAGGCGCGGGCCGAGCCCCCGCCGCCGCGACGTGCTGCCCGGCGTCGCCGGCGGTGGCTCGCGCCCCTCGTCGCCGTGCTGGTCCTCGCTGGTCTCGGGTGGGCGGCCGTCGCGTGGAGCCTGGCGCGCCCTGCGGTGGCACCGTGGCCGGGCGCGGCTCGGTCCGTCGCCGGGACGCCCGGGGTCGCGCCTGCGGCATCGTCGGACGGCAGGTCCGCCGCCCAGCCCACGCCGGGGTCTCCGGTGCCACGCGCGTCACCGGTTCCGTCTCCGTCACGGTCACCGTCAGGGTCTCCGTCACGGTCACCGTCGGCATCGCCCGAGGCGCTGCTCGGCTCGGCGTCGGCCCCGGCCCGCCGGCCGGAGGACCTCCTCCAGGCGCTGAGCGACCGGCGTGCGGTCGTTCTCGTCAGCCGGGACCCCACCGGGCTCGCCGCCGTCGACGCACCCGGCTCGCCGAGTGAGGCGGCCGATCGGGCGCTGGTCTCCGAGCTCGTCCGCTCGGGCCTGCGGTGGCGACAGCTGCGCCTGCAGGTGGCCGAGGCGACCTACGTCGGGGGCTCGTCGACGCGGGCGGTGCTGCGCGCGCGAGTCGACTGGACGGCATACGTCGTGGTCGAGAGCGACGGGAGCGCGAGGACGAGGCCGGCGGACGCGGGGGAGCGCCTCGACTTCACGGTGGTGCGCGGAGGGCAGGGCTGGCGGCTCCGGTCGGTCAGTGCCCCACCAGCCACCTGACGGCGCCCGAGAGGTCGGGGTGCTCGAAGGTGAACCCCGCAGCCAGCAGCGCCGAGGGCTCGACGCGCTGGCTGGCGATGATGTAGTCGGCGAACTCTCCGACGACGGCGCGCAGCGCGAAGCGGGGGGCCGGGACGAAGGCGGGACGCCGCAGCTCCCGGCCGATGGCGGCCGCGATCTCCTTCTGGCGCGCGGGGTGCGGCGCGGTGAGGTTGAACGGACCGACGAGCTCCGGGTGGTCGATGAGGTGGGTCAGGGCCCGTACCTCGTCGACGAGGGTGATCCACGGCCACCACTCACGGCCCGAGCCCATGGGTCCGCCGAGGCCGAGCTTGCCGAGCAGCACGACCTGCGAGAAGGCGCCGCCGTCAGGAGCCATGACGAGGCCGGTGCGGGTGAAGGCGGTCGGGATGCCGGCGTCGACGGCGGGCTGGGCGGCGCCCTCCCAGCGGGTCACCACGCCGGCGAGGAAGTCGTCACCGGGGGCGCTCGCCTCGGTGAGCACGTCGTCGCCGCGGTCACCGTAGTAGCCGACGGCCGAGGCGTTGACGAGTCGGATCGAGGCACCGGTGCGCTCCCGGTGGGCCACGAGCGCCCGGGCCACGGTGCCGGTGGCGTCGGTGCGGGAGCGCTCGACCTCGTGCTTGTGCGCGTCGGTCCAGCGACGGTCGCCGATGCCGACCCCCGCGAGGTTGACGACGGCGTCGACCCCGGCGAGGGCCGAATCGTCGAGACGCCCCTGGGCGGGGTCCCACTGCACCTCGTCGGGCGCGCCGGGGGCGTGCCGCACGAGGCGGACCACCTCGTCGCCTCGCTCGGTGAGGTGACGGCGAAGCGCGCCGCCGATCAGACCGGATGAACCGGTGACGGCGACGCGCTTCGTCATGTGCTGCTCCTGCTGCCCGAGGGCGTTCGGTGATGCGGTGGGTGGTGCTCAGGCCTCGAAGCGGCCCTCTTCGAGTCGCGCCTTCATCGTGCCGAGGAAGCGCGCGGCGTCGGCGCCGTCGACGATGCGGTGGTCGTACGACAGCGCGAGGTACATCATCGAGCGGATGGCGATCGTCTCGCCGCCGTCGGCGTCGGTGACGACGACCGGGCGCTTGACGATCGCACCGGTGCCGAGGATGGCCACCTGCGGCTGGTTGATGATCGGCGTGTCGAAGAGCGCGCCACGGCTGCCGGTGTTGGTGATGGTGAAGGTGCCACCGGCCAGGTCGTCGGGCGTGATCTTGTTGCTCCGCGTGCGGGCCGCGACGTCGGCGATCGCGCGGGCGAGCCCGGCGATGTTGAGGTCCCCGGCGTTCTTCACGACGGGGACGATGAGCCCCTTCTCCGTGTCGACCGCGATCGAGAGGTTCTCGCTGCCGTGGTAGACGACCTCGTCACCCTCGATGCTCGCGTTGACCATCGGGTGCGCCTTGAGCGCCTCGGTGGCGGCGAGCGCGAGGAACGGCAGGAAGCTGAGCTTCGTGCCCTCGCGCGCCTCGAAGTCGCCCTTGACCTTGGCGCGCAGGCGCGCGACCTTCGTCAGGTCGACCTCGACGACGGTCGTCAGCTGCGCCGACACCTGCAGCGACTCGACCATGCGCGTGGCGATGACCTTGCGCAGGCGCGTCATCTTCTCGCGCGTGCCGCGCTTCGGGGAGACCTCGCCGGCGGCCGGAGCGCTCGCGGCCGGAGCCGAGGGCGCAGCGGCAGCGGGCTGCGCCGGGGCCGGTGCCGCGGCCGGGGCCTGGGCGGCCTTGGCCGCCTCGGCCGCGTCGAGCACGTCCTGCTTGCGGATGCGGCCACCGACGCCGGTGCCCGTGACCGAGCCCAGGTCGACGCCGTGCTGACCGGCGAGCTTGCGCACGAGCGGCGTCACGTAGGCGGCGGCGTCGTCACGCGACGGGGTCGCCGCGGGGGCAGCGGCCTCGGGGGACTGCTGGGCCGCGGGGCGCTCGGCGTCGGCGGGCTTGCCGGCAGCCTCCTGCGTGGCCTCCTCCGGCTTCTCCTGCGCGGGAGCCTTCTCGGGCTCGGGGGCCTTCTCCGGCTCGGGGGTCTTCTCGGGCTCCGGTGCCTTCTCCGGCTCGGGGGCCTTCTCGGGCTCCGGTGCCTTCTCGGCCGGCGCGGCGGGAGCGGACCCGCCGATGACGGCGAGGTCGGCGCCGACGGGCACGGTGTCGTCCTCCTGGACGAGGATCTTCGTCAGCGTGCCGGCGACCGGGGAGGGGATCTCGGTGTCGACCTTGTCGGTCGAGACCTCGAGGAGCGGCTCGTCGACGGCGACGTCGTCGCCCTCGGCCTTGAGCCACCGCGTCACGGTGCCCTCGGTGACCGACTCGCCGAGGGCCGGCATCGTCACGGTCTGGCCGTCGCCGCCGCTCGAGGCGGACGCCTCGGCCTGCGGCTTCTCGGCCGCGTCGGCCTCGGGCTCGCTCGTGGCGGCCTGGGGCTCCTGCTCGGTGCTCGGCGCCTCGGGCGCGGGAGCGGACTCCTCTGCGGGGTCCGACTCCGGGGCCGACTGCGGGGCCGACTCGGCGGCGGGCGCGTCGTCGCCACCGGACGGGGCCGCACCGTCGCCGATGACGGCGAGGTCGGCGCCGACGGGCACGGTGTCGTCCTCCTGGGCGAGGATCTCCTGCAGCGTTCCCGCCACGGGGGAGGGGATCTCGGTGTCGACCTTGTCCGTCGAGACCTCGAGCAGCGGCTCGTCGACCTCGACGCGGTCACCGACGTTCTTCAGCCAGCGGGTGACGGTCCCCTCGGTGACTGACTCACCCAGGGCCGGCATGGTCACGCGTTCTGACATGACGTGTTTTCTCCTCTTCCCAGTTTCTGGCTCAAGCGTGTGCGTGCAGGGGCTTACCCGCCAAGGCCAAGTGTGCCTCGCCGAGTGCCTCGTTCTGTGTGGGGTGCGCGTGGATGAGACCCGCGACGTCCTCGGGGTGGGCCTCCCAGTTGACGATGAGCTGCCCCTCGCCGATCTGCTCACCCATCCGGGCGCCGATCATGTGCACCCCGACGACCGGACCGTCGACCTGGCGCACGAGCTTGACGAAGCCCTGGGTGCCGAGGATCTGGGACTTGCCGTTGCCGCCGAGGTTGTACTCGTACGTCGCGACGTCGCCGTGCTTCTCGCGCGCCTGCGCCTCGGTGAGGCCGACGCTCGCGATCTCGGGGTCGCAGTAGGTGACGCGCGGGATGCCGCTCTCGTCGATGGGCGCCGGCGCGAGGCCTGCGATCTCCTCGGCGACGAAGATGCCCTGGGCGAAGCCGCGGTGCGCGAGCTGGAGGCCGGGCACGATGTCGCCGACGGCATACACGCCCGGGACGCCGGTGCGCAGGCGCTCGTCGGTCGGCACGAAGCCGCGGTCGACGGTGACGCCGGCCTGCTCGTAGCCGAGGCCCTCGGTCACGGGTCCGCGCCCGACGGCGACGAGCAGCAGGTCGGCCTCGATCGTCTCGCCCGACTCGAGCGAGACCGTGACGACGTCACCCTGCTGCGTGGCGCCCGCGAAGCGGACACCGGTCTTGAAGACGATCTTGCGCTTGCGGAACGACCGCTCCAGCTGCTTGCTGATCGCCTCGTCCTCGGCGGCGACGAGCCGCGGCAGCGCCTCGACGATCGTCACCTCCGACCCGAAGCTCTTGAAGACGGAGGCGAACTCGACGCCGATGACGCCGCCGCCGAGCACGACGACGCGGTCGGGCACGTGGTCGATCGAGAGCGCCTGCTCGCTCGTCATGATGCGGCCGCCGATCTCGAGCCCGGGCAGCGTCCTCGCGTAGCTGCCCGTGGCGAGCACGACGTTGCGGCCCGTCAGGCGACGGTCGCCGACGACCACGGTGTGGGGCCCGTCGAGCCGGCCGGAGCCCTCGACGTAGTCGATCTTCGCCGACTTGACCAGGCCCTGCAGACCCTTGTGGAGGCGGCTGATGACGCCGTCCTTGTAGGCGTTGACGCCGGGCATGTCGACCGACTCGAGCGTCGTGCGCACCCCGAACTGCGCGCCCTCACGGGCGACGTCGGCGACCTCGGCGGCGTGCAGGAGCGCCTTGGTCGGGATGCAGCCCTGGTGCAGGCAGGTGCCGCCCAGCTTGCCCTTCTCGACGAGCGCGACCGAGAGCCCCAGCTCTGCCGACCGGAGGGCGCAGGCGTAGCCGCCCGAGCCCCCACCGAGGATGACGACGTCGTAGTCGCCTGCGGCGTCAGCCGACATGTGGATGTGCTCCTTCATGGGGATCGCCCGCCTCCGGCCGGGGTGGGGCGGGAGGGCGGGGAGGGGCAAAAGCGACGTGCACCATGCATCTTGTCATTGATCCTCCGGGACGTCACAGGCAGGTCCACGCTCGTTCGCGCAGGTCCGGGCGCGCGTCCGCGCGGCCTCGCGACTCCCTGCTCGCAGGCGGGCCCGCCGCCCGGTCCGCCGGATTCGCACGCACGGCGCACACGCACGGCACACGGCGGACTCATGGCGGGCTCATGGCCGGGTCACGGCGTGACGCGGCGATCAGCACGTACAGTGCCGCCATGGGCTGGTTCTCACGCCGCCGCGATTCGGGCAACGGTCGTCCGGGTCGCTCCGACGGGCCGCAGATGCAGATCGACCGCAAGGCCGTGGAGGAGCACCTGCGTGCCTTCGTCGAGTCCAAGCGCGGCGTCGAGGCGTACGTCGAGCCGGCCACGAGCGTCACGACGACGACCATCGTCCTCATCGCCTGGGACGGCGAGTGGACGCGCCGGGCCGTCGGCACGCCCAAGGACGGTTTCGGCATCAGCCAGAAGCTCGGCGTCCCCGTCTACGACGTCAACCAGACCGGCTACCCCAACCGGATGCGCGAGTGGAGCAAGCGCCGCCGGCGCGGCGACGCCTGAGTGGCCGGGGGCCCGCCGGGCACCCGTCGCGAGATCCCGGAGGCGCCTCGCCGGCAAATGGGGTGGACCCTGACCGCGACGGCTGACAGGGTGAAACCCGAACAGTGCGTGCCGGATCCGGCGCCACGGCACAACAGGAGGTTGGCGAATGTCGAAGCAGGATGACGCACCGAGCGGTCCGAGCGAGGAGATGAAGGCCAAGTTCCGGGCTGCGCTCGACAAGAAGCACGCGCACGGCGGCAAGGACGTCACCGACGACCACGACCGCAGCAAGGTGCACGGCGCGCACGGCCCGGCCAAGGCGCAGCAGATGTTCCGCCGCAAGTCCGGCGGCTGACCCCAGTCCCAACCGTCGAGAGGCCACTCCTTGCGGGTGCCTCGACGTCGAAGGGCCAGAACGCGCGACGCGTTCTGGCCCTTCGACGTTCCCGGACCCGCAGGACGTGGCCTCTCGACGGTGTCAGTGGGGCAGGGGTATGCCGTCAGCGCGTGGGTCAGACGTAGGACTCGGCGACGCCGACGAGGGTGCGCACGCCGAAGCCGGTGCCGCCCTTGGGCCAGTAGCCCGTCGGGGCCTTGTCGTTGTACGCCGGGCCGGCGATGTCGACGTGGCTCCACGGGATGCCCTCGCCGACGAACTCCCCGAGGAAGATGCCGGCTGTCAGCATGCCGCCCTCGGCGCCGCCCTTGTGGGCGAGGTCGGCGTTCATCGAGTCGAGGCCGGCGCGCAGCTCGGTCGGCAGCGGCATCGGCCACGCGGCCTCGCCGACCGACGCGGCCGCGTCGAGCACTCGGGTGCGGAACGCCTCGTCGTTGCCCATGACCGCAGCGGTGTTCGCGAGCGCCACGACCTGGGCGCCGGTGAGCGTCGCGATGTCGACGATGGCGTCCGGCGTGGACTCCGACGCGAGCGCGATGCAGTCGCCGAGCACCATGCGGCCCTCGGCGTCGGTGTTGAGCACCTCGACGGTCTTGCCGCCGCGCATCGTCACGACGTCGCTCGGGCGGTACGCCGACGAGCTCGGCATGTTCTCGGCCAGTCCGAGGTAGCCCGTGACGGCGATGGGCAGGCCGAGCTCGGCGATGGCGAGTACGGCGCCGGCCACGGCGGCCGCGCCGGCCATGTCGCACTTCATCGTCAGCATGCCGGCGGCCGGCTTGATGCAGAGGCCACCCGAGTCGAACGTGATCCCCTTGCCCACGAACGCGATGGAGGCCTTGGGGCGTGACGGGGTGTAGCTGAGCACGGCGATGCGCGGGTCGTTCGCGGAGCCCTGGCCGACGGCCACGGTGCCCCCGAAGCCGCCGGCCCGCAGCGCCTTCATGTCGTAGGACTTGAGCTTGACCTTCGTGCCCTTGACCCGGTCGGCGAGCGAGTCGACGAACGTCTCGGGGTAGAGCAGGTTCGGCGGGAGGTTGACGAGGTCGCGGGTGTAGGCGACGGCCTCGCCGAGGGCGGCGGCGCGCTTGACGGCCTTGCGCGACGCGGCGTCGGCCGGGCCGACGAGGGCGACGGCCGCGACGGCGTCGGTGCTGGTCGCGCCCGCCTTGGACACGGCATACGCCCCGAGCGCGACGCCCTCGGCGACCGCCGCGACGACCTCGACGGAGGTGCCCGGCACGACAGCGACGACCTTCTTGCGCTTCGTCAGCGCGCGCAGGGCGGAGCCCATGCCCTTGCGGACGTCCTCGAGCGCCGACGCCTCGGCCGAGAGCGCCCCGACGCCCGCGAGCACGACGATCCTGGCGGCGACCTCGGGCACGGCGGCGAGCGAGGTCACCTCGCCGACCTTCCCGGTCAGCTCGAGGTCGGCCACGACGGACTTGAGGTGCGCGACCGTCTTGCGCGGGAGGCCGTGCCCCGGGGCGAGCGCCGCGGTGGGCTCGCCGCTGACGAGGGCGATCACGAGCGCGTCGCCCGGGGTGTCGGCGGCCGAGCGGTTCGAGATGGTCAGGTTGGCCACGAAGGACTCCTTTGTCGAGGTGCTTCCGGGGCGCACGGGTCCGGGGTCGAGCGGCGTGCGTCGAGGGGCGAGGTGCACGGGTGCGTGCGGAGGCTGCCGGGTGACGGCGTTCGATGATAACGAGCGACGGCGGCATACCCGGCGGGCGGTAGGTTGGCGCCCATGACGACAGAGACGTCGGGGACGACCGCCCCGCTCACCTCACCCCTGCACGACCGCCACGTCGCCCTCGGCGCCAAGATGGCCGACTTCGGCGGCTGGGACATGCCGATCGAGTACCCGGGCGGCGGCGTCGTCGCCGAGCACACCGCGGTGCGCGAGCGCGTCGGCGTCTTCGACGTGAGCCACCTCGGCAAGGCCTCGGTCACCGGTCCGGGTGCCGCCGACTTCGTCAACGCGTGCCTGACCAACGACGTGCGCCGCATCCAGCCCGGGTCGGCGCAGTACACGCTGTGCTGCGACGAGGCCGGTGGCGTCGTCGACGACCTCATCGTCTACCTCAAGGCCGACGACGACGTCTTCCTCATCCCCAACGCCGCCAACACGGCCGAGGTGGTGCGCCGCCTGCAGGCCGCCGCGCCCGAGGGCATCACCGTGACGAACCTGCACCGCGACCACGGGGTGCTCGCCGTGCAGGGGACGAAGAGCGACGAGGTGCTCGAGGCGCTCGGCCTGCCGACGGGCCACGACTACATGTCGTTCGTCGAGGCCGACTGGAACGGTGCGCCCGTCATCGTGTGCCGCACCGGCTACACGGGGGAGCGCGGCTACGAGCTCGTGCCCCGCTGGGACGACACACCGGCCCTCTGGGACGCGCTCGTCGACGCGATCGCGACCTTCGACGGCAAGCCGTGCGGCCTCGGCGCGCGCGACACGCTGCGCACCGAGATGGGCTACCCCCTGCACGGACAGGACCTGTCGCTGCAGATCTCGCCCGTGCAGGCCCGCGCCGGCTGGGCGGTCGGCTGGAAGAAGGACGCCTTCTGGGGCAAGGCCGCCCTCGAGTTCGAGCGGGCCAACCCGACCCGCCTCATGCGCGGTCTGCTCGTGACCGGCCGTGGCATCCCGCGCGCGCACTGCACCGTGTCGTTGAACGGTGCGGCGGCCGGCGAGGTCACCTCCGGCACCTTCTCGCCGACGCTCAAGCAGGGCATCGCCCTCGCGCTCCTCGAGCCCGGGATCGCCGACGGCGAGACCGTCGAGATCGACGTGCGCGGCCGTGCCGTGGAGGCCACGGTCGTCAAGCCGCCGTTCGTCAAGGTGCAGGTGCGCGAGAGCTGAGTTCGACTGCGCCACAAGGTATGCCGGCCGGTGCACCCAGGTGCGCCGGCCGGCATACCTTGTGGTGGCGGTGCGTCGGGCGTCAGGGGCGCAGCGAGAACTTCCGCCGGCCGTGGCGGTCGAGGATGGCGGCGAGGCGCTCGCCGTCGAGGGCGTGGATCGTCAGGCCGTCGCGGCCGACCATCGTCTCGGCCTGCAGCATGGCGTTGAGGATCGCCTCCGCCGTCGCCTCGATGACCGCGCCGAACATCGCGTCGAAGTACTCGAGCGCGAGCATCTCGACCTGCATGCCGATCTCGGTGCGGGCGCCCGGACCCTGGTCGGGCATGCCGTGCGCGGCCGTCGAGAACGCGATCATGAGGTCGCCGGAGTAGTTGTCGCCCCGCGCCCCGAACTTGGCGATGCCGAGGCCCGCGCGCTGGGCGAGGCGGTTCAGCTGGTGCGGCAGCAGCGGCGCGTCGGTGGCCACGACGGCGAGCACCGAACCGGTGCCCGGCGGCGGCACCCGGGTGATCTCCGACGACCGCGGGAAGGGCACGACCTTCTTCGGCAGCACGTGACCGATCGGCACGCCGTTGACCTCGAAGTGCTTGCGGTCGCCGTGGTTCGCCTGGACGAGCACGCCCACCGTGAAGTGCCGGTCGCCGAGGTCGACGACCCGCGACGCGGTGCCCGTGCCGCCCTTGAAGCCGTAGCACTGCGTGCCCGTGCCGCCGCCGACGTTGCCCTCGGCGATGGCGCCGGTGCGCGCGCCGTCGAACGCCTCGTGGACGTGCTCGCGCCGCACGTGCTGGCCGCTGATGTCGTTGAGGATGCCGTCCCACGTCTCGCCGACGACGGGAAGCATGATCGGCATCCGGCCCGGCACGCGCGTCTCGCGGGCGATGAGGGAGTCCCGCACGATGCCGACGCTGTCGGTGTTGGTCAGGGCGATCGGGCTCGAGAGCATGCCCGACTCGTGCAGCCACTCGAGGCCGGTCAGCTCGCCGAAGCCGTTGAGCCGGTGGTACCCCGCGAAGACCGGCTCGGTCGACGCGCGGCCGCCGTGGGGGAGCACGACGGTGACACCCGTGCGCACCGGCCCCCGGCCGACCGTCATCTCGCCGTCGCCCTGCACGATGGTGCTGTAGCCGACGCGCACGCCCGCGACGTCGGTGATGGCGTTCAGCGGACCCGACTCGCCGGTCCCGATCTCGATCCCGACATCGGAGGCTCGCACGGTCTTCTCCTCGTCCACCCGCAGGCCGGGACGACCGGGACTGCGGCTACCATCTGGCTTGTCGATCTGGCCTGTCACCGAGCGGTCGTCCCTCGCCGACTGGCGACGCGACCGACGATGTCGAGAAGGGTAACCGCTTTGTCCGACGCACGCGATCCGCTCCGCGCCCGACTGGCGTTGGCGACCGGACGGTCCGCGGGCCGTCTCTCCAAGGCCCTCGGCAAGGGCTCCGGCTCGATGATCGGCGGTCGCCTGGCCCTGCGCGTCGACCCCGGCGTGCTGCACGCCGTGGCGGGTGAGCGGCGCAGCGTGCTCGTCACCGGCACCAACGGCAAGAGCACCGTCACGGCCCTCGTCGCCGCGGCGATCTCCCCGGGGGGCGCCGTCGTCAGCAACACGACCGGCGCCAACATGACCGACGGCATCGTCACGGCGCTCTCGGCCGACCGCACCTCCGGGCTCGCGGCCCTCGAGGTCGACGAGGTCTACCTCGAGCCGGTGGCCCGGGGCACCCGCCCCCGCGTCGTGGTCGTGCTCAACTCCTCGCGGGAGTACACGCGCGGCGTCTCGCTCAAGAGCACGCTGGAGCACTGGCGCCGCACCGCCGCCGCCCTGCCCTCCGACTGCGTCGCCATCGTCAACGTCGACGACCCGCTCGTCACGTGGGCCTTCGAGACCGCGCCGCGGGTCGTCGGTATCACCGGCGGCCTCTACTGGCGCGGCGACGCCCTCGTCTGCCCGGCCTGCGGCTCGATCCAGGAGTTCACCGAGCAGTCGTGGAGCTGCCCGGGCTGCGGTCGCCGGCGTCCCACGCCCGACTGGACGGTCGTGCCCGACGGCGACGGGTGGGCGGTGGAGCACGACGGCCGGCGCACCCGCGTCGACGTCACCGTGCCGGGCCGCACCGGCCCCGTCGGCGGCGCCTTCGCGCTCGCTGCCGCCGATGCCCTCGGGGTCGACGTGGCGGCCGCCGCCGAGCGCGTCAGCGCCGTCGCCGACGTCGACGGGCGTTACGCCCCCTACCGGCTGGGCGACCACGTGGCCCGGCTGCTCATGCTGAAGAACCCGGCCGGGTGGGCCGAGGCCATCGACGTGTCGGTCTCGACGGGCCGTCCCCTCGTCGTCGCCGTCGACCCCTTCGGCCCCAAGGACACCGCGACGATGTGGGAGGCGCCGTTCGAGCGGCTCGCCGGACAGCGGGTCGGGGTCACGGGCGGACGCACCGCCGACGCCGTGGCCATCCTCGAGGCGGCCGGCGTGCACCCGGTCGAGGCGCCCGACATCGAGTCGGCGCTGGGCACCCAGCCCCCCGGTGAGGTGATGGTGGCCTGCAACTACCCGGCCTTCCGACGCATCTCCAAGCAGTTCCGAGGAGGCACCCCGTGAGCCGGCTCGTCGTCGCCACGCTCTTCCCGCTCGCCACGGTCGCCGCGGCCGACGAGGCCAACGCGACGGCGCTCGTGCGCCGCGGTGCGGTCCGTGACATCACGGTCGAGACCGTCACCGTCGACCGCGCCGACTCCTTCGTCGACGCCGACGTCTACCTCGTCGGCGGCACCGGGCGCGGCGGTGTCGGCGCCCTCGTCGAGGCGCTCACCTCCACCGACCTCGCCGTGCGGGTCGCCGACGGCGCGCTGCTGCTCGCGGTCGACGCCGGGCTCGACGCGGTCTCGCGCTCCTGGGTCGACGCCTCGGGCACGCGCCGGCAGGGGCTGGGCCTCGCGCCCGTCACGGTCGAGCCGGCCGCCGAGGCCACGGGCACCGTCGTCACGCGCCCCGACGCGACGCTGTCGCTCCCGGCCCTCACCGGCTGGGAGGCCAACGACCTGCGCACGGTCCGCGAGGACGGCGCCCGGGCGCTCTTCACCCTCGAGATCGGCGCGGGCAACCGCACCGAGGACAGCTCGGGGGACGTGACCGAGGGCGTGCTCGCCGGGTCGGTGATCGGCACGCGGCTGCACGGCCCGCTGCTGTCGCTCAACCCCGAGCTCGCCGACCTCGTGCTCGCCCGCGCCACGGGGCGCACCGAGCCGTGGCCGACGCTCGCGTCGCCGTCGGTCGAGCGTGCCCGCACCCAGCGCATCGCCGAGGCGCGCCGTGACGCCCCGCGCGCCGACTGGCGCAGCCGCCTCCCCGCCCGCGTGGCCGCCCGCCTCCACCGCTGACCCCACTCCCTTCAACCGTCGAAAGGCCAGGGTCTGCGGGTCTTCCCCGGTCGAGTGGTCACTCGGCACGGCCGCGGGGACTGGCCTCTCGACGGTGCAGCACCCGCGAAGCGTGGCCCTTCGACGGTTCGGGACCCGCGAAGGTTGGCCTTTCGACGGTTCGGGACCCGCGAAGGTTGGCCTTTCGACGGTCAGGTGACGAGGGTGGCGGTGACCGCGGCGGCGGACAGGGCGACCTCGATCGCGGCGCCGATGACGTCGCCCGTCACGCCGCCCAGGCGGCGGACGGCACGGCGCCGGGTGGCGACGGCCGCAGCCGCGGCGGCCAGCACGACGAGGACGGCGCCGACCAGGGTCCGCCACCCCGCCTGACCGGGGCCCACCCACATCAAGGCGCCCGCACCGAGGACGACGACGGCGACCACGAGACCGACGAGCCCGGCGCGCCCCACCGTGCCCGCGACGCCCTGACCGAGGCCTTCGTCGCGCGCAGGAGGTATGCCGTCACGCGTGCACACCGCGCAGGCCAGCCGGCTCGCGACGAGGGCGACGACGGCGAGGGTGGTGCCGGTCGAGGTGGCGAACAGGCTTGCGAGACAGGCTGCCTCGAGCAGGAGGACGAGCACGATCGCCGCTGCCCCGGCTGGTCCGGTGTCGCCCCGGCGCATGACGGCCAGCGACCGCTCGCGGTCGTGCCCGGACGTCAGGCCGTCGGCGAGGTCGGCGAGCCCGTCGAGGTGCAGCGCGCGCGAGAGCAGCGCCGTCACGACGAGCGCGAGCACTGCGGCGACGCCGGTCGGGACCCAGCCGTGCACCGCGGCCCAGCCGAACGCAGCCCAGACGAGGCACGCCGGCGCCGTCGTCAGCGGGGCGAGCAGCATGGCCCGGCCGAGCACGCGCCGGTCGACGTGCGACGGCATCGCGACGGGCAGGGCGGTGAAGGTGCCGAGGGCGAGCCGCCACGCGTCACGCACGGGCCGCGCCGGCATCCGGCTGCCCGGTATCCGGCCCCGCGGCCACGACCGGGGCGTGCGTGAGGTCGACGACCCGGCCGGCGACGACGAGGTGCACGTGCGCCGCGACGGCGGCGACGAGCGCGTTGAGCCGGCCGAGCTCGTCCTGGAAGAGCCGACCGGACGCCGTCGTGGGGACGAGCGACCAGCCGACCTCGTTCGTCACGACGACGACGGGAACCGTCGTCTCGCAGAGCGCCGCGACGAGCCGGTCGCCCTCGCGGCGGACGGTCTCCGCGGCGCCGACGAGGTCGTCCCACCCCGCACCGTCGACGACGGCCGTCAGCCAGGTGCCGAGGCAGTCGACGAGGACGGGTCCGGTGGCGGCTGCGAGGGCCTCGACGACGTCGGTCGTCTCGAGGGTCCGCCACGACCCCCGGCGCCGAGCCCGGTGCTCCGCCACCCGCCGGCTCCACTCGGGGTCGCTGGGGTCCGCCCGGCGGCCGGTCGCGACGTAGGTGGCCCCGCCGGGGTGCGTGGCGAGCCGGCCGACGAGGCCCTCGGCGTGGCGGCTCTTGCCGCTGCGCACGGGCCCGGTGACGAGCGTGGTGGTCGCGGCCCGACCGGCCCGGTCGTGGAGGCCGGGGGCTGCGCTCACCGGGTGTCCTCCGCGCCCTGCAGCCGCGCGGTCGCCGGCACGGCGGCTCCGGGCGCCGGCTCGAACGCGACGGCAGCCCCGAAGGCCGCCCGCCGCGCGCCCCGGCGGAAGACGCGGAGCAGGGCGGGCCCGGCCACGACGACGAGCACGGCGTTGAGCACCCCGCGCGGCACGTCCCACCCCAGCGACGTCGCGAGGTAGAAGAGCCCGTAGTGCCCGAGGTTCTCGGACACCGTGGCGCCCGGCACGAAGCCCATGCCGCTCGGCGCGTTGGTGCCGAGGAAGGGCCAGAACCACAGGTTCATGAGCACCCCGAAGGCGAGGCCCGTCACGAGGGCGTATGCCGCGAGCGACCACCGCTCGGTGCGCCCGCCCGCGCGCCCCGGCAGCAGCCCGGCCCCGAGCCCGATGCCACCCGCGCAGATCATCTGAAACGGCAACCACGGCCCGACGCCGCCCGTGAGCAGGGCACCGGTCGTGACCGCGAGCGAGCCGGACACGAAGCCGACGCCCGGGCCGAGCACGCGCCCGGCGACGATGACGACGAAGAACATCGGCTCGAGCCCGGCCGTGCCCGCGCTGAGCAGGCGCAGGGCACCGCCGGCAGCGGCCGCCACCCCGAGCACGGCGATCGTCTTGGCGTCGAGGCGCCCGGCCGTCACCTCGGCGAGGCACACGACGGCGAGCAGCGCGAGCAGGACGGCGAAGAACCAGGGCGCGTCGTTGCCGTGGTCGCGCGCGACGTCGCCCGTGACGAAGAAGGGCCAGGTGAAGGCGACGAGACCGACGAGCCCGACGACGGCCACGGCCACGACGGCCGGCCAGCGCAGCGGGATGACACGTCGTGAGGTCATGCGATGCGCCCGAGTGCGCCGGCGACCTCGGCCACCGTGAGCCACGTCTGGGGGAGCAGCACCTTCGTCACCTGCGGCGCGAAGGCGGGGGAGGAGGCGAGCACGTCGCGGGCCGGACCGTCGGTCACGACCTCACCGTCCGCGAGGATGACGACGCGGTCGGCCACCTCGGCCGCGAGCTCGACGTCGTGGGTGGCGAGGACGACGGTCGTGCCCTGGGCGGCCAGCCCGGTGAGCACCTCGCCGAGCCGCTTCTTGGCGCCGTAGTCGAGGCCCCGCGTCGGCTCGTCGAGCAGCAGCACCTCGGGGGAGCCGGCGAGGATCACGGCCAGGGCCAGCTCGAGGCGCTGCCCCTCGGAGAGGTCGCGCGGGTGGAGGTCGGGGTCGACGCCGTCCGAGATGCGGTCGAGCACGGCCCGGGCCGTGCCCGCCGGCACGGCGAAGTCCTCGTCGGCGGCGGCGCACTCCGCGGCGACCGAGTCGGCGTAGAGGAGCAGCTCGGGCTGCTGCGGCACGAGCCCGACGGTGCGCACGCGCTCACGCGGGCTCCGGGCGTGCGGGTCGATGCCGTCGGCGCCGAGGCGCACCTGCCCGCCCGTGAGCCGGTGCTGGGCGGCCAGCGCGCCGAGCAGGGTCGACTTGCCGGCGCCGTTGCGCCCCATGAGCGTCGTGATGGAGCCGCGGGCCACGTCGAGGTCGACGCCGTCGAGCACGACCCGGCCGCCGCGCGCGACCTTGAGCCCCTTGACCGCCACGGCGTCGCCCGGCCCGATGAGGCGCAGGTCGGCCGTCGGCCGCGGCGTGCTCGCGCCGAGCGCATCGCGCAGCGTCGCGGCCTGGCGCCGGGCGTCACGGATCGACAGGGGCGTCGGCGACCACCCGACGAGCCGGGAGAGGCCGACGACCGGCGGGAAGATCTGCGACCGCAGCATCGCCTCGGCCGGGTCGAGCAGCTCCGACACGCGGCCGTCGTCGACGAGCACGACCCGGTCCGCGTGGTGCACGACCCGTTCGAGGCGGTGCTCCGCGAGCACGACCGTGACCCCGAGGTCGTGCACGATGCGGTGGAGCGAGGCCAGGACCTCCTCTGCCGCAACGGGATCGAGGGCCGACGTCGGCTCGTCGAGCACGAGCACGCGCGGGCCTGCGGCGAAGAGGGCCGCGATGGCGACGCGCTGCTGCTGCCCGCCCGAGAGCGCGCGCAGCGACCGGGTCCGCAGCGGGGTGAGGCCGAAGAGGTCGAGGGTCTCCTCGACGCGGCGGCGGATCGTCGTCGGGTCGAGGCCCATCGTCTCCATGCCGTAGGCGACCTCGTCCTCGACGACGTCGGTGACGAAGGTCGACGTCGGGTTCTGCTCGACGAGGCCCACGACGGTGGCGAGGTCACGCGGGCGGTGCTCCGCCGTGTCGAGGCCGTCGACGGTGACGCGTCCGCGCAGCGTGCCGCCGCTGAAGTGCGGCACGAGCCCGTTGATGGTGCGCAGCAGCGTCGACTTGCCGCTGCCGGTGGGCCCGACGACGAGCACGAGCTCGCCCTCGGGCACCTCCAGCGTCACGTCGCGGAGGCTGGGAGCGGCTGCGTCGGCATACTGCACCGACACGTGGTCGAAGGTGATCACGGGGCCACCTCTCGGGGCATCGGGGTGAGCCACGCGGGCAGCGCGGCCACGAGGAGGGCGAGCACGGCGACGAGCGGCACGGCAGGCAGCCCGGCCTGCTGGGCGGGCGTCACCCCGTCCCAGCCGCGCGCCGAGGCGACGACGAGCGCGCCGGCCGGCACGGCGCCGGCCACCACGGTCACGGTCTCGGTCCAGGCCCACCGGTCGCGCCGGTGGCCCGACCGCCCGTCGCGGGAGGCGCCGACGGCGAGGCTCGTCGCTGCGACGACGGCACCCAGGGCGAGCAGCGGGAGGCCGAGCAGCCCGCCGGCAGACGCGTCGAGCAGCCCGTAGAGGCCGGCGACGACGCCGACGAGACCGACGAGGGCCAGCGTGGTGGCGGCACGGCGCGAGGTGGAGCTCGACCGCACGGAGCGGCCGTAGCCCCGGGACTCCATCGACGCCGCGAGGCCGAGCGAGCGCTCGAACGCGGTCTCGAGCACGGGCACGGTGAGCCGGGCCAGCTCGCGCACCCCCCGACCGTCGCGTCCGCGCAACGTGCGGGCCGCGCGCACGTCGCGCGCGTCCGAGAGCAGCTGGGGCGCGAAGGTCAGGCCCACGACGACGGCGGTGCCGACGTCGTAGAGGGTGGCCGGCAGGTAGCGCAGCAGCCGGCGCGGGCTCGCCAGCGCGTTCGCCGCGCCCAGGCACGCGAGCACCGCGGCGAGGCGCAGGGCGTCGTACACGGCATACAGGATCGCGTCGAGCGTGACCGGGCCGCCGAGGCGGATGCTGGCCGCCCACTCCGGCAGGGGCACCTGCGGCAGCGTGAAGAGCACGGTGCCGCCGACGATGCCGTTGCCGAGCAGCGCCGTCATGACGACGCGGAACGCGACGATGACGGCGCCGATCACGAGGAAGGCCGGCAGCGGGTTGGGCACGGCGGGGTCGCGGCGCTCGGCGACGACGAGGACGCAGACGCCGATGACCCCGACGAGCAGCAGCGGGTTGGTCGTGCGCGACGCAGCCGTGGCGAGACCGAGCCCCCACAGCCACCAGGCCGCGGGGTGCTGCAGTCGCGCCCGTTGCGCCATCGCGGCGCCGACTCCCGCTCAGCCGTCCTGGCGGGCCCGGGCGCGGCCCCGCACCAGGAGGTAGGCCACGAGCGCGAGCAGCAGCAGGCCGCCGACGACGTATGCCGTCGTGCTGCCACCCGTCGACGACGACGCGGGCGCCGCGGCGACGTCACCGGCGGTCGTGGCCGAGCCGCTCGGCGTGGCGGCGGCCGACGGGGTGGCGCCGGGGGCGGCGATCGTCACGGGCTGGTCGGCGGCCTTGGCCTCCGGGGTGACCTCCTTGACGGCGCCGCCGCAGTCGGAGCCCGGGTAGCCGGCGACGCCGCAGACGAGGCCCTTCTCGACCCGCACGTCTCCGGCGGTGGCCAGCACGGCCGCGCTCGTCGCGTCGCTCGCGACGACGGCGCACAGGGCCCGGGGCTCCGGGGGAGTGGCGGCGTCGGCGGCGTCGGCCGAGCGGCCGAAGTCGACGACGAGGCCGACGCGCTTCTTGCCCGACTCGGCGGGCGTGCTCGCGCAGAGGGCGTCGAAGGTGAGGACGGCGCGGGGGTAGCGGGTCGAGGCCTCGTCGGCGACGGCGAAGCGCCAGCCCTCGACGCTGCCGTCCTTGGGCACGGTCTGGTCGGGGCCCTTCTGCGCAAACGCCCAGGCGCCGTCGGTGAGCTGGTAGAAGCCCCAGTAGCGGTAGGCAGCGGCCTGCGCGGGCCCCACGGTGAGGGCGGTGAGGCACGCCGCGACGAGGGCGACGAGCAGGACCCGGAGAGGGGCACGACGAACAGCGGACACGGTTTCCTCCTCGCGGTCGGACACCGTGTCGGGTCTGCGCTGGCGCGGCCCCGGCGGGTGACTCCGGTCCGCATTCCACGACAGACTGACAAAGGAGCCGGCAGGACGAGGGTTTTCCGACTTGGTCGTCCGCGCCTCGTTCGGCTGCGGGTGACGTCACGGTTGCGGGTCAGCGCCGGATTCCCACCGGCTTGCCCCATCGTCCTTCGGTAGGCGAACCGTGGCACGCGGCCACCCCGCGCGTCAAACGGCCGACCCGTAGGGTGGCGGGCATGAGTGCTGACTGGTCCTGGCTGTACCTCGACGCCCACGGCAACCCGATGACGGGGGAGGCCCTGAGCTCGACGACGTTCCCGACGCAGAGCGACGCCGAGAACTACCTCGGCGAGTCCTGGCGCGACCTCGTCGCCGCCGGGGTCGAGTCCGTCACGCTCCGCGAGGACGACGCCGTCGTCTACGGCCCGATGAGCCTGCGGGCGGCCGAGTGACTCCCGAGGTCGAGCCGCTCTCCGACGCGCTCGCGCGCGACCTGCGCCACCGCGTCGCCGAGGCGCAGCGCTCCTGGCGGTCGCCGGGCGTCAGCGCCGGTGTCGTGCGGGACGGGCAGCTCGTGTGGTCGGGCCACGTCGGGTCGGCCCGGCTCGGCGCGCCGGGTCGTGCGGGCGCGGGTGAGGGTGTGGCGGCCGACGACGACACGCAGTTCATGATCGGGTCGGTCACCAAGACCTTCACGGCCCTGACGGTGATGTCGCTGCGCGACGAGGGCCGGCTGTCGCTCGACGACACGCTCGAGACCTACCTGCCGGGCACCCGGCACGCGCGGGTTCCGTTGCGGCAGATGCTCGCCCACGCATCCGGCCTCCAGCGCGAGCCGGTCGGCAACATCTGGGAGAGCCTCCAGGCCCCGGAGCGCGAGGCCTTCCTCGCCGGCGTGGAGGAGGCGGAGCAGGTGCTGCCCGCCCACCACGCGTTCCACTACTCGAACCTCGCCTACGGCCTGCTCGGCCAGGTCGTCGAGCGCGTCACGGGGCAGGACTGGGAGCACGTCGTGCAGGAGCGCGTGCTCGGTCCGCTCGGGATGACGCGCACCGGCCTCGTGCCGGCGACCGACCGTGCGCTCGGCTACCAGGTCGACCCCTACGCCGGCACGGCGAGCGAGGAGCCGCTCTTCACGCTCAACGCGACGGCGCCCCTGGGTGGCCTCTGGTCGACGGTCGCCGACATGGCGCGCTATGCCGCCTACGTCGCGCGCCCCGACGACCGCGTCGTGCGCCCCGAGACGATCGACGAGATGTGCCGGCCGATCATCATGACCGACGTCGACGGCTGGGGCGGCGCCTACGGTCTCGGCTTCGGCATGGGCCGGCGGGGCGACCGGGTCTTCGTCGGGCACGGCAGGGCCATGCCCGGCTTCCTCACCGGCCTGCGGGTGCGCCGGCGTGACGGCATCGGCGCGGTCGTCTTCGCCAACGCCACGTCGAACGCCATGACCCTCGCGCTCGCGACCGACCTGGTCGAAGCGGTGCTCGACTCCGAGCCGTCGGCCCCAGCGCCCTGGGTGCCCGAGGCGGAGCAGCCGGCGCTCGCCGAGCTGCTCGGGCTGTGGTGGTCGGAGGGCTCACCGCTCACGTTCTTCGTGCGCGACGGCGGGCTGTGGTCGCGCCTCGACGAGCACGACCCGCTGTCCGAGACGCGGTATGCCGCCGAGGGCCCGGACCGCTTCCGGGCCGTCGAGGGCCGCGAGCGCGGCGAGGTGCTCGAGGTGGTGCGTGACGCCGACGGCTCGGTCGCCAAGCTCTACTTCGCGACGTATGCCGTGACCCGGGCCCCGCTCGCCTTCGCCGACCTCCAGGCCTGAGGCCGCCGCCGGCCCCGCACCCCTGCCCGCCGGCTGCAACCGCGCCACGGCGCACTTTCGGCCGGGTTCCGGTGCGGCTGGCGGCTGCAACTGCGCCACGGCGCACTTTGGGCAGGGTTCCGGGCCGGCTGGTGGCTGCAACTGCGCCACGGCGCACTTTCGGCCGGGGTTCGGGCCGGCTGGTGGCTGCAACTGCGCCACGGCGCACTATCGGCCGGGTTTCGGTGCGGCTGGCGGCTGCAAGTGCGCCACGGCGCACTTGCGGCCGGGGTTGGGTGTGGCTGGTGGCTGCAACTGCGCCACGGCGCACTTTCGGCCGGGGTTCGGGCCGGCTGGTGGCTGCAAGTGCGCCACGGCGCGAGTTCAGCCGCGGACGGCGTGCCCGCGGGCGGTGCGCGTCAGACGGTGGGGTGCTCGCCGCGGTTGACCTGCGGCTTCGGCATGCGCGTGCGGCGCATCTGGAAGGCGCGCATGATGGCGTACCAGGCGTCACCCTTCTCGGCCGCGCCGAACTTGTCCTCGACCTTGCGGCGGGTGCGCCGCCACATCAGCACGGCGTCGCCGACGGCGATGAGGATGAGGCCGTAGACCATGACGAAGACGATGAGCAGGGCCCAGTTCGTGCGCACGAAGCTGAGCAGCAGGACGAGCAGCATGACCGGGAGCATGAACTCGCCGATGTTCCAGCGGGCGTCGACCGTGTCGCGGATGAAGCGGCGGCGCGGGCCCTTGTCGCGGGCCGGCAGGTACTTCTCGTCGCCGGTCATCATGCCGGCGCGCTGCTTGGCCATCGCCTCGCGGCGGGCCGCCTTGTCCTGGGCACCGGCGGCCTTGCGGTCGGTCACGATGAGGGGACGCTTGTTGAGGGCCTCCTGCTCGCGCCGCTTGGGCGTGGGGCGGTTCTTCGCACCGGGGCGGGCCGGGTCGGCCGTCACCGTGGGGGCGAGCTCGTCGTTGAGGGTCTTCTTGCGTCCGAACACGGTGTCACTCTAAGCCGAACGGGCCCCGGGCCCCGCATCGCGCCGGCCACCGGACCGCAGCCCGCCCACCGCCAGACCACCGCCCGCCCACCGCCGGGCACACCGGACCCGCCGGTCGGTAAGGTCGCAGGCGTGACTGACGCGACGCTGACCCCTGACCAGATCGAGCAGATCCGCGCCCGCGTGGCCGAGCTCATGCCGCAGGTGCGGGCCGACCTCGAGGAGCTCGTGCGCATCCCGAGCGTGTCGGCCTCGTCGTTCGACCAGAGCCAGGTGGCGCGCAGCGCCGAGGCCGTGGCCGAGCTGCTCCGCCGCGAGGGCCTCGACGTCGAGGTCGTCGTCGAGGGCGGACGCCCGGCCGTCATCGGCCACCTCGACGGTCCCGAGGGCGCGCCGACGGTGACCCTCTACGCGCACCACGACGTGCAGCCCCCCGGCGACGACGCCGACTGGGACAGCGCCCCCTTCGAGCCGCAGGAGCGCGGCGGACGCCTCTACGGCCGTGGAGCCGCCGACGACAAGGCCGGCGTCATGGCCCACGTCGCCGCCCTGCGTGCGCACGCCGGCAACCTCCCCGTCGGCGTCACGGTCTTCGTCGAGGGCGAGGAGGAGTCCGGCTCGCCGTCCCTCGGCACGATCCTCGAGAAGCACGGCGACCGGCTCGCGGCCGACGCCATCGTCATCGCCGACTCCGGCAACTGGGACATCGGCACGCCCGCCCTGACGACGACCCTGCGCGGGGGCGTCAGGGCCGTGGTCAAGGTCGAGACGCTCGACCACTCGGTGCACTCGGGCATGTTCGGCGGCGCTGCTCCGGACGCCGTCACCGCGCTCGTGCGGCTGCTGTCGAGCCTGCACGACGAGGACGGCAACGTCGCCGTCCAGGGCCTCGACGAGTCCACCGCCGCCGACCTCGACTACGACGAGGCACGCTTCCGTGAGGAGTCGGGGCTGCTCGACGGCGTCTCGCTCATCGGCTCGGGCTCGATCCTCTCCCGGCTGTGGACCAAGCCGTCGATCACGACGATCGGCATGGACGTCACCTCGGTCGACAAGGCGTCGAACACCCTCGCCGCCCGCGCGCGCGCCAAGGTCTCGATGCGCCTGGCCCCGACCCAGGACCCGCAGGCCGCCTTCGAGCTGCTCG
Source organism: Terrabacter aeriphilus (assembly GCF_039542985.1). Taxonomy (NCBI): domain Bacteria; kingdom Bacillati; phylum Actinomycetota; class Actinomycetes; order Micrococcales; family Intrasporangiaceae; genus Terrabacter; species Terrabacter aeriphilus. Next base: position 200,143 of record NZ_BAABIW010000016.1, on the reverse strand, counting down.
AGAAGCACCTGCTCGACCACGCGCCGTGGGGCGCGCGGGTCACCGTCGAGTCGGAGGAGTACGGATCGGGCTTCGCGGCCGACGCCGAGGGCCCGGTCTACGACGAGGCCCGCGCCTCCTTCGCCGACGCATGGGGCACCGAGCCGGTCGACATGGGCGTCGGGGGCTCGATCCCCTTCATCTCCGACTTCTCCGCCCGGTTCCCCGACGCGTCGATCATCGTGACCGGCGTCGAGGACCCCGACACCCGCGCGCACGGCGCCAACGAGTCGCTGCACCTCGCCGAGTTCGAGAAGGTGTGCGTGGCCGAGGCCGTGTTCCTCGCCCGCCTCGGCGCCCTGCCCCGCTGAGCCGGTCGGGGGGCGGTCGTCAGGACGTCGGCTTGCCCGCCCCCCGGTAGACCTGGTCGCGCAGCTCGAGGGCGTAGGCCTCGGCATCGGGCATGCCGAGGTCGCGCGCGGCCGCGATCTCGGCCTCGATGTCGTACGGCACCCGCACGAAGTTGACCGAGAAGCTCTGCGGCACGAGCGAGTCGGTGACCCCCTCGAGGATGCAGTAGGGCGCGCTCGGCCCGTCGAGGTGGTTGCCGACGGCGCCCGCGTTGAAGAGGAGCAGCCCCTCGTCGGCCTCGAGGTAGGCGCCGTGGATGTCGCCGTAGCCGACGACGTCCGGGGTGGTGCCCTCGGGCCACGCGTCGTCCGGGTGGGCCGGCAGCCCCGGCGCCCACGGGCCGGTGAAGTCGGTGTTGGTGAACATCCCGCGGAACTCGTCCATGGTGTGCTCCCAGCGCACCCGCACGAACTCGCTCGTCTGCGAGGCGTGGAACAACCGGATCCGCTTGCCGCTCATGACGAGGTCGTATGCGTTGGGCAGGGCGGTCAGCCAGGCGGCGTCCTCGTCGCTGATCTCCTCACGGGTCCACTGCCCGGCCGGGAAGCGGGGCACGTCGCCGCGCCCGACGAAGCCCTCCCAGTCGCCGATGAGGGTGTCCCAGTTGCCGCGGACCGTCAGCTCGCACGCCTCGCGCGTCAGCTTGACCGCCTCGGAGCCGCGCGGCCCCTTGCCCACGACGTCGCCGAGGCACAGCACGCGGGTGATGCCGCGCGCCCGGATGTCCTCGAGCACGGCCTCGAGGGCCGTGACGTTGCCGTGGACGTCGGAGATGACCGCGATGCGGTCGAGCGCGAGCGCCACGCCTCAGTCCTTCGACGTGTGGCCCGGGAGCGCGAGCATCCGGTCGAGCGCCGACCGCGCCTCGGCCGCCACCGTCGGGTCGACGCGGATCGGGTTGACGACCCGCCCCTCGACGAGCGACTCGAGCGCCCACACGAGGTGGGGCAGGTCGATCCGGTTCATCGTCGAGCAGTAGCAGACGTTCTTCTCGAGGAAGGCGATCCGCTGCTCGGGGAACTGCCGGGCGAGCCGCTGCACGAGGTTGAGCTCCGTGCCGACGACCCACGACGTGCCGGCGGGCGCCGCCGCGATGGTCTGGATGATCTTCTCCGTCGAGCCGACCTCGTCGGCGAGCTCGACGACCTCGTGGCGGCACTCGGGGTGCACGATGACCTTGACCCCCGGGATCTCGCGCCGGGCCGTCTCCACGGCGTCGACCGAGAACCGGCCGTGCACCGAGCAGTGCCCGCGCCACAGGATCATCCGCGCCGCCTGCAGCTGCTCCGGCGTCAGGCCGCCGTTCGGGCGGTGCGGGTCCCACACGACGCAGTCGTCGAGGGAGAGGCCGAGCTCGCGGACGGCGGTGTTGCGGCCGAGGTGCTGGTCGGGCAGGAAGAGCACCTTGCCGGTGCCCGTCCCGTCGAGCCCGACCCCGCCGACCTGCTCGAAGGCCCAGTCGAGCGCCGTGCGCGCGTTCGAGCTCGTGCAGATGGTGCCGCCGTGCCGGCCGGTGAACGCCTTGATCGCGGCGGACGAGTTCATGTAGGTCACGGGGATCGTCGAGCCCGCGACCCCCGCCGCCTCGAGCTGCTCCCAGCAGTCCTCGACCTGGGCGATGGCGGCCATGTCGGCCATCGAGCAGCCGGCGGCGAGGTCGGGGAGGATGACGCTCTGCTCGTCGCTCGTCAGGATGTCGGCCGACTCCGCCATGAAGTGCACGCCGCAGAAGACGATGTAGGGCGCGTCGGGGCGTGCAGCGGCGTCGCGCGCGAGCTTGAAGGAGTCACCGGTCACGTCGGCGAACTCGATGACCTCGTCGCGCTGGTAGTGGTGGCCGAGCACGAAGACGCGGTCGCCCAGCGCGGCCTTGGCCGCCCGCGCCCGCTCCACGAGGCCGGGGTCGGACGCCGCGGGCAGGTCTCCCGGGCACTCGACGCCGCGCTCGGTGTGCAGGTCGGTGCCCGTCCCGAGCACGAGGAGGGGGAGCGGGGCCGGTGCCGAGGCGGTGTCGGTCGTCATGCCCCAGATCGTATGCCGACGGCGGCGGCCCCCGGCGCGGGCCTCGCCCGCGTGCCGCGCACGCGCGTGCTTCGCCCGCGCGTGCCTCGCCCGCGCGTTCTTCGCCCGCGCGTGCCGCCTGCACGTCGACGGTGGGAGGATGCCGGCGTGCACGTCATCATCGCCCCCGACTGCTACACCGGCACCCTGACGGCCGGGCAGGCCGCCAGCGCCCTGGCCGAGGGGTGGGCGCGCAGCGCCCCGCACGACCGGCTGACGCTCGTGCCCCTCTCGGACGGCGGCCCCGGCTTCGTCGACGTGCTCGCCGAGAACCTCGACGGGGAGGTGCACGCCGTCGTCACGACCGACCCGCTGGGGCGGGAGGTGCCGGCGACGATCCTGCTGACGACCGGCGCGGCCGGGCGGACGGCATACGTCGAGTCGGCCCAGGCCGCCGGGCTGCACCTGCTCGCGCCCGACGAGCGCGACCCCACGGTGACGACGACGACCGGTGTCGGCACGCTCCTGCAGGCCGCCCTCGACGCCGGCGCCCGACGCGTCGTCGTCGGGCTCGGCGGCTCGGGCACCAACGACGCGGGCGCCGGGGTGCTGGCCGCGCTCGGCGCGGGCCCCGTGGCCCGGCTCGGGCGCGGGGGCCTCGCGCTCGGCGCCACGACGGCCGACGACGTGGCCGGGCTCGACACCGCGGGCGACCGCTTCCGGGGGGTCGACCTCGTCATCGCGAGCGACGTCGACTCGCCGCTGCTCGGGCTCAAGGGCGCGAGCGCGGTCTTCGGGCCGCAGAAGGGCGCGTCCGAGGAGGACGCCCAGCGCCTCGAGAACGCCCTCGGGCACTTCGCGAGCGTCGTCGCGCGGGTGCGCCCGCCGGCCCGCGACCTCATCACCGGCGCCCTGCTCAAGCCCGAGCGCGAGCCGGGTGCGGGCGCGGCGGGAGGCCTCGGCTACGCCCTGCACCTGCTCGGCGCGCGCCGCGTCTCGGGGGTCGAGGCGGTGCTCGACGCGGTCGGGTTCGCCGACCTCGTCGCGAGCGCCGACCTCGTGGTGACGGGGGAGGGCTGCTTCGACTGGCAGTCGCTGCGCGGCAAGGTCGTCGTCGGGGTCGCCGAGGCCGCGGGCCGCGTGGGCGTGCCGGCGGTCGCGGTGCCCGGCCAGTCGCTCGTCGGTCGCCGCGAGGCGATGACCGCCGGGCTCTCGGGCGTGTACGCCGTCGCCGAGCGCCCCGACCAGGTGGCCGCGGCGCTCGCGGACCCCGCCGCGCGCCTCGCCGACCGGGCGGCCCGGGTGGCCCGCACGTGGTCGCCCCCACGCGCCTGATCGGGCCCGGATGCACGGATCCGACCGCCCCGGTCGTATCCTGAAGCGGCAGGGAACACTTCCCGCACGGCGTGGGTTGTCACTCCTGACCCATGCACCACGACGTGAAGGACCACCACATGAGTGTCGAGACGAACGCATCTGCCGCCGAGGTTCAGACCGAGGCTCCCGCCCACGGTGTCGTGCTGACGGACGTCGCGGCGACGAAGGTCAAGAGCCTCCTCGAGCAGGAGGGTCGCGACGATCTTCGCCTTCGCGTGGGCGTCCAGCCCGGCGGCTGCTCGGGCCTGATCTACCAGCTCTACTTCGACGAGCGCACCCTCGACGGTGACCTCGTCCGCGACTTCGAGGGTGTCGAGGTCGTCGTCGACCGCATGAGCTCGCCCTACCTCGAGGGCGCGACCATCGACTTCGCCGACACGATCGAGAAGCAGGGCTTCACGATCGACAACCCCAACGCGGGCAGCAGCTGCGCCTGCGGCGACTCCTTCAGCTGAGCCGCACCAGCCGGACCACGACGAAGGGCCCGACCACACGGTCGGGCCCTTCGTCGTGCGCGGGGGCGGCCGTGGTCGGGGGAGGCGCCCCGCCGGGTAGGTTGCTCCCGTGCAGATCGCGATCACCGGCTCCATCGCCACCGACCACCTGATGACCTTCGACGGGCTCTTCGCCGACTCCCTCGTCGTCGAGCAGCTCGACAAGATCTCCCTCTCGTTCCTCACGCAGGACCTGCAGGTGCGTCGCGGGGGTGTGGCGGCCAACATCGCGTTCGGCATGGCCAACCTCGGCCAGCGCCCGGTCCTCGTCGGCGCGGTGGGCGAGGACTTCACCGACTACCGCAGCTGGCTGCAGCGCCACGGGGTCGACTGCGAGTCGGTGCACTACTCCGAGTCGCAGCACACGGCCCGCTTCATCTGCACGACGGACCGCGACATGGCCCAGATCGCGACGTTCTACGCCGGCGCCATGACCGAGGCGCGCGACATCGAGCTCGCGCCGGTCGCGCGCCGGGTCGGCGGCCTCGACCTCGTCGTCGTCGGGGCCAACGACCCCGAGGCGATGCTGCGCCACTCCGACGAGTGCCGCAGCCGCGGCATCCCGTTCGCGGCGGACCCGTCGCAGCAGCTCGCGTTCTGCGACGGCGAGACGATCGAGCGGCTCGTCGACGGCGCCGAGTACCTCTTCACGAACGAGTACGAGAGCCACCTCGCGTGCCAGAAGACGGGCTGGAGCGAGGAGGAGCTGGGCAACCGGGTGCGGGTGCAGGTCAAGACCCGCGGCAAGGACGGCGTCACCGTGCGCGTGCGCGGGGAGGAGCCGATCGAGGTCGGCATCGCCCGCGAGGTGCGCAAGGCCGACCCGACGGGGGTCGGCGACGCGTTCCGCTCCGGCTTCCTCACCGGTCTCGCCGCCGGCCTGCCGCACCGCCGGTGCGCCGAGCTGGGCTCGATGCTCGCCACCTACGTCATCGAGACCGTCGGCACGCAGGAGTACGTCCTCGGCAAGGCCCGCTTCCTCGAGCGGCTCGCGGAGGCCTACGGCAGCGACTCGGCCGAGGAGATCGCGCCGCACATCACGTGCCCGCGGCCGTGAGCTCGTGCCCACCCCGCCGCCGTCGACTCCCTGGGACTTCGCCCTCGACCGGGTGACCCCGGGGGAGGACCTCGTCGGCATCGGCGCGGACCTCGACGTGGCCACGCTCTACGAGGCCTACACCGTCGGCGTCTTCCCGATGGGCATCGGCGACCACGGCGCGGAGCCGATGGGCTGGTGGAGCCCGGACCCCCGCGGCATCCTGCGCCCGAGCGAGCTGCTCGTCAGCCGGTCGCTGCGCAAGTCGCTCGCGCACTTCGAGGTGCGCGTCGACACCGACTTCGAGGGGGTCGTCGAGGCGTGCGCGGCGCCCGACCGTGACGGCCGGTGGATCACGCCGGAGATCGCCGAGGCCTACCTCGCCCTCAACCGCGCGGGGTGGGCGCACTCGGTGGAGACGTGGCAGGACGGCGAGCTCGTCGGCGGGCTCTACGGGGTCGCCATCGGGGGCCTCTTCGCCGGGGAGTCGATGTTCCACCACGTGCGCGACGCCTCCAAGGTCGCCCTCGTCGGCCTGCGCGACCTCCTCGTCGCAGACGGCGACCCGCGCCGGCTCGTCGACGTGCAGTGGCAGACGCCGCACCTCTCGTCGCTCGGGGTGCGCGAGGTGCCCCGGGAGGAGTACCTCGCGGCGCTCCCGACCGTGCTCAGCGCCCCGCTGCCGGCCCGCTGGGCCTGACCACCCCGACGACGTATGCCGTGTGGTCGCCCTCGTCGCGCGCGCCGACGAAGCGGTGCCCCCGCATCCGGCACCACGCCGGCACGTCGTGCGCGGCCGCCGGGTCGGTGGCGAGCACCGTGACCTCGAGCACGGTGGGGTCGTCCTCGACGAGCCGCACGAGGCGGGCGAGGCGGATGACGGGCAGCGGGCACCGCTGACCGCGCGCGTCGACGACCGGGGGATCGTCGGGGGCGGTCACAGGTCGCCCACCCCGAGCCGGTCGCGCACGGCCCGCACGGTCGGGGCGACGGTCTCCACGAAGGCGTCGACGTCGGCAGCGAGCGCGGGGGAGACGGCGGGCAGGGGCAGGGTGACGCGCACGTTGCCGTGGGTCAGCACCCCCATCGCCGCCAGCACGTGGCTGGGCTCCAGGGTGCTCGACGTGCACGCGGAGCCGCTGGCGACGGCGAAGCCGGCCGCGTCGAACGCCCCGACGACCGCCTCACCGTCGACATAGAGGCTGGAGAAGGTCACGACGTGGGGGAGCCGGTCGTCCGGGTCGCCGACGACCTCGGTGTCGGGCACCTCGGCGGCCGCGGCCCGGATGCGGTCGACGAGCGCGTGCGCCGCGGGGGCGTCGGCCGGCCGGGTGGCGGCCGTCTGCTGCCATGCCTCGGCCGCGGCCAGCGCGAGCGGCACCCACGGGGTCACGTCGGTGCGGCCGTGCTCCACGTCGGCGCGGGCACCGTCCCAGTGCCAGCGCACGCCCTCGCGGACGACGAGCACACCGAGCGGGGGACCGCCCCACGAGCGGGCGTCGCCGACGAGCACGTCCCACTCGGTGGGCGCGGTGTCGCGGCCGAGCCCGGCGCTCGCGTCCACGAGCAGCGGCAGGCCGTGGGCCGCGGCCGCCGCCCTGGCCTCGCCGAGGGGCTGCCGGGTGCCCACCTCGCCGTTCGCGCTCTGCAGCGCCGCCACGACGGTCGCCGGGTGGGCCACGGCCGCGGCCCAGGCGCGGAGGTCGACGCGGCCGCGCGCGTCGACCGCGACCTCCTCGAGCAGCGTCGGGTCGGCGGCGGCGGCCGCGCGGGCTCGGGCCGGCACGAGCACCGCGGAGTGCTCGACCGCGGAGGTCACCGTGCGCGCGCCACGCCGGCGGGCGGCATACGTGATGCCGTCGACGGCCCGGGCGAGCGCGGTGGGGCCGCTGGGCAGGAAGCTCACCTCGCCGGGGCGCGCCCCGAGACCGGCCGCGACGACCTCGCGGGCCCGGTCGAGCAGCCCGCGGGCGCGGCGACCCTCGGCGTGCAGCCGGGCGGGGTCGGCCCACCCGACGTCGACCGCCGCGAGGAGGGTCGAGCGGGCGGCCGGGTGAAGCGGTCCGGCGGCCGCGTCGAGCAGCCGGCGCGGGGCTGCGGGCCGCTCCGGGCCGCGTCCGGCACCGGGTCCAACGTTCGTTCCCGGATCGTGACTGGCCACTCCGCAACGTTAGCCGCCCCCTGCGGACACCGTGACAAGTGGGGCGGTAGGGTTGCGCCGTGGGCCCTGGCTGCCCTGACGGATTGACTGGGATTGACGGGAACACGTTCGACGCGCGCCTCGCGCGCCCACGTATGGAACGAAAGGTGCACCTGGTGCCTGAGCACGAAGACACCCCAGCGGCGACGCCGGTGGTGACGTCGGTGGTAGGCGGGACCGGGCGGCGACGCACCGGTCTGCGTGTCGCCGGGATCGTGACCCTCGCGGGTCTCGCCCTCAGCGGATGCCAGGGCAAGGTGTCCAACGGATACCTGCCCGAAGTGGTTTCCGACAGCGGCCAGCGGGTGACGGACCTCTGGGTCGGCAGCTGGATCGCCGTGCTCGGCGTCGGCGCCATCACGTGGGGCCTGATGCTCTACGCCGCCATCCGCTTCCGCAAGCGCAAGGGCGACGAGACGCTCCCCGTGCAGTTGCGCTACAACGTGCCGATGGAGCTGCTCTACACGATCATCCCCGTCTTCATGGTGGCCGTGTTCTTCGCCTACACCGCGCGCGACGAGGCCGCCCTCGTCGACACGAGCACGAAGAAGGACCTCACGGTCAGCGTCGTGGCCAAGCAGTGGAGCTGGGACTTCAACTACGTCGACTCCGACGTGCACGAGAGCGGTGTCCACACCGAGCTCGACGGCACGACCGGCAAGCGCGACCAGATGCCCGTGCTCTACCTGCCCGTCAACAAGCGCGTCGAGTTCGTCCTCAACGCTCGTGACGTCATCCACAGCTTCTGGGTGCCGGCGTTCATGATGAAGATGGACATGCTCCCGGGCAAGACGAACAAGTTCCAGCTGACGCCCACCCAGGTCGGCACCTTCCAGGGCAAGTGCGCCGAGCTCTGCGGCGCCTACCACTCGCAGATGCTCTTCATGGTCAAGGTCGTGCCGCAGGCGCAGTACGACCAGGAGATGGCGCGCCTGCGCTCCATCGGCCAGACCGGCCTTATCCCCGTCGACGTGAGCCGCGAGAAGATGGTCCCCGCCGACGCCGACAAGATCCCCGCACCCGCACGCTCTGGGAGCAGCTCATGACCTCCGCAACCCTCAACCGTGAGGCCCAGGCGACCGGCGTCAGCGCCGCCCGCCCGCGCCTGCTCAAGGGGCAGACGTTCGTCAAGTGGGTGACGACGACCGACCACAAGGTGATCGGCAACCTCTACTTCGTCACCTCGTTCGTCTTCTTCCTGCTCGGTGGCCTGATGGCCCTGCTCATCCGCGCCGAGCTCATGGCCCCCGGCCTGCAGATCGTCGACAACCCGGAGCAGTACAACCAGCTCTTCACGATGCACGGCACGATCATGCTGCTGCTCTTCGCGACGCCGCTCTTCGCCGGCTTCGCGAACGCCGTCATGCCGCTGCAGATCGGTGCGCCGGACGTCGCGTTCCCGCGCCTCAACATGTTCGCGTACTGGCTCTACCTCTTCGGTGGCCTCATCGCCTCGATCGGCTTCCTCACCCCGCAGGGTGCGGCCGCCTTCGGCTGGTTCGCCTACGCGCCGCTCTCCGACGTCAGCTACTCGCCGGGTCTGGGCGGTGACCTCTGGGTCTTCGGCCTCGCCCTCGGTGGCTTCGGCACGATCCTCGGCGCCGTCAACTTCATCACGACGATCATCTGCCTGCGCGCGCCCGGCATGACGATGTTCCGCATGCCGATCTTCACCTGGACGGTGCTGATCACCTCGCTGCTCGCGATCCTCGTCTTCCCGATCCTCGCGGCCGCGCTCTTCGCGCTCGGTGGCGACCGGCGCTTCGGGATGCACATCTTCGACGCCGAGAACAACGGCGCCATGCTGTGGCAGCACCTCTTCTGGTTCTTCGGGCACCCAGAGGTCTACATCATCGCGCTGCCGTTCTTCGGCATCATCAGCGAGATCCTCCCGGTCTTCTCGCGCAAGCCGATCTTCGGCTACAAGACGCTCGTCTTCGCCACGATCGCGATCGCCGCGCTGTCCGCGAGCGTCTGGGCGCACCACATGTACGTGACGGGGCAGGTGCTCCTACCCTTCTTCGCGGTGATGACGATGCTCATCGCCGTGCCGACCGGTGTGAAGTTCTTCAACTGGATCGGCACGATGTGGGGCGGCAAGGTCGTCATGGCCACGCCGATGCTGTGGTCGATGGGCTTCCTCGTGACGTTCCTCTTCGGTGGCCTGACCGGCATCATCCTCTCGAGCCCCGCGCTCGACTTCCACCTCTCCGACAGCTACTTCGTCGTCGCGCACTTCCACTACACCGTCTTCGGCACCGTGGTGTTCGCGATGTTCGCCGGCTACTACTTCTGGTGGCCCAAGCTGACCGGCCGGATGCTCGACGAGACCCTCGGCAAGATCCACTTCTGGATGCTCTTCATCGGCTTCCACCTGACCTTCCTCATCCAGCACTGGCTCGGTGTCGAGGGCATGGCGCGCCGCTACGCGGACTACCTGCCCGAGGAGGGCTTCCAGGCCGCGAACATCGTCTCGAGCCTCGGCTCGTTCCTGCTCGGTGCCTCGATGATCCCGTTCGTCTACAACGTCTGGAAGACGTGGCGCACGGCGCCGCTCGTCGAGTCCGACGACCCGTGGGGCTACGGCGCCTCGCTCGAGTGGGCCACCTCGTGCCCGCCGCCGCGGCACAACTTCACCTCGCTGCCGCGCATCCGGTCCGAGCGCCCCGCGTTCGACCTGCACCACCCGGAGGCCGCCAGCGGTGGCGGGGCCATCGTCGCCGACCAGAGCACCCTCGTCCAGGTCATGGGCCCGGCGGACGTCGCCGAGCACGAGACCGCCAGCACCACGAAGCGTGAGGACTGACCCCGATGCGTGTCGAGACCAAGCTCTTCCTCTACCTGTTCGTCTTCTTCGTGCCGATCACGCTGATCTACGGCTTCTGGTCGAAGTGGCAGGAGCCGATCGGCGTCACGGCCCTGATCCTCACGGCGCTGCTCTTCGCGCTGAGCGGCTTCTACCTGGCGATGACCGGCAAGAAGCTGCCGCTGCGCCCGGAGGACAACGCGTCCGGTGAGATCGAGGACGCCGAGGGCAACTACGGCTACTTCGTCGCCAGCTCCTGGACGCCGCTGTGGCTCGCCGGCTCGGCCGCGATCATGTTCGCCGGCCTCGCCGTCGGCTGGTGGCTGTTCATCATCGGCGCGTTCCTCGCCATCGTCGCCGTCTGCCTCTGGGTCTTCGAGTCCTTCTCGGGCGAGTACTCCATCTGAGGTGTCGCCCCGCGCCTCGTGCGCGGTCGTGACGCAGCACAGCACGGGCCCCGGTCGTCGCGACCGGGGCCCGTGCTGCATCCTCGGGCGCAGGGCGATGCCGCATCACGGTTGGCACGGCCGGTGGCCCCGTGGGCATGACGAAGGGGAAGGCGCGAGGCCTTCCCCTTCGTGGCGATCGGCGCCTTCACGGCCCTTCGGGCTCGTGGTGCGATCGTGAGGGATTGAACAAGGCGAGCACCTCCGTCCGATCCGGTTCTGCTGTCCTTCGACGGTAGATCACGGGCGGCCCGGCGTAAAGGGTCGCTCCCGGGCGAGCGCAGGATCTGTCCCGCCCGCGAGACCTCCTCGCGGTGCGCCCGTCCGGGTCAGCCCCAGCCGAGCTCGTGCAGCTGGTCGTCGTCGATGCCGAAGTGGTGGGCGATCTCGTGCACGACGGTGACGGCGATCTCGTGCTCGAGCTCCTCGGCGTCGGCGCACATCCGCCGGAGCGGGCCCGAGAAGATCGTGATCCGGTCGGGCAGTGAGCCGGCGCCCCACCAGCCGTCGCGCTCGGTCAGGGGAGTGCCGTCGTAGACGCCCAGCAGGTCGGGGTCGTCGGCGGGTGGCTCGGCCTCGACGAGCACGACGACGTTGTCCATGGCGCGAGCCAGCTCGGCCGGGATCGAGTCGAGGGCGCGGGCCACGGCCTCCTCGAACGCGGCGTCCGACGGCTCGTCCATGCACCGAGTCTGTCACGCGTGGGAAGGGGCCCCCGACGGGCGGCACGTACGCGCCCTCGCTCGACCGGGTCCCCTCCGGGGGGCTGACACAGCTGTCTGAGGGGCGTAGGGGCCCTCCACAGGGCTCCTACGCCCCTCCAGGGGCCTGGTGCGCAGCCGTGGGTTCAGTTGCCGTCGGAGTCGCCGTCACCGCTCGCGGGCGGGGGCGTCTGGGAGACGGCGTCGCCCCACGCGGCCTGGGCGCCGCTGTGGCCGATCCGCACGACCTGGACCGAGGTGCCGACAGCTGCGACGAGGCCCAGCACGGCCGCGCCGGTGAGCAGCCACCGGGCGGCGCCACCCGTCCGCGTGGTGGCCGCCGTGGTGGCTGTGCCGGTGGCCGTCGGGGTGGTGCCGGCCTCGCCCTCGTTCCGGCTGGTGCGGGCGCCCCGCTCGCGCCGGCCGACGACGTAGAGGGCCACGGCGGCCACGGCGAGGGCGATCACCCACGGCAGCAGTCCCTCGGCGAGCTGGGAGTGGGTCTCAATGAGGTCGCTCTGCTCGACGCGCCGCTCGAGCGCCTCGCCGGACTCCGTCGAGAGGGGAGTGAGCACGACGGCTGCCACCGCGAGGGCGACGGGCAACCAGCCGCTCCAGCGGCGGAACCGCGGCCAGACGGCCGCCAGCAGCACCGCCACGGCAGCCGCCGGGACGACGACGGTGGTGGCGTGCACGATGAGCGGGTGGACGGGCAGACCGAAGACGGTGTCGAGCATGGGGTGCCTCTCGTGGGAGCAGCGGGGGACGACCGATCGACCCGATGCTTGCGTCACCGTCTCAGAAACTTCTCATAAGGGTGGAAAGCCCTGGTACATGACGAGAGGGACCTGCCCGGTGGGCAGGTCCCTCTCGTCATGGCGGCTCGAGCCGCAGCCGACTCAGTCGTGCTGCTTGTCGGCCTTGATCGTCTCTCGCTCCTGGCCGGCACCGGTGGCCTCGACGGCCTCGATGGCCTCGTGGTCGCCCGGAGCCGCGATGGCGCCGTGGTCGTCGTGCGCGTGGTGGGCGGCCTCGAGCTCCGAGGGCGTCGGCGGAGCGACGCGGTCCTTGAAGTAGAAGTTCGAGAACTTCGCCCGCAGGCGCTCCTTGCGGGCCACCGGGCTGTCGACGCCGTTCTCGTCCTTGGCGGCCGAGAGCTGCAGCGGCTCCGGCGACTCGTGCTGGACCAGGGGCCAGCGCTCGTCGGGCGTGAGCGGGGCGTGGATCTCCTCGAAGCGACCGTCGGCGTGACGCCAGATCGTGCCCGTCTCGCGGCCGTGGAGCACCTTCTGACGGTCGGCGCGCTGCAGGCTGAGGCAGATGCGCTTCGTGATCCAGAAGGCGATCGGCGGGCCGACGAAGAAGAGCACACGCAGGGTCTGCGTGATGTCGTTGATCGACAGGTGCAGCTTGATCGCCATGAGGTCGTTGCCGGCGGCGAAGAACAGCACGACGTACATCGTGATGCCGGCGATGCCGATGGCGGTGCGCGTCGGCGCGTTGCGCGGGCGGTCCAGCAGGTGGTGCTCGCGCTTGTCACCGGTCACCCAGGACTCGACGAACGGGTAGGCGCCGATGATGCCCCACATGACGGGCAGGAGCAGGATCGAGCCCGGGAAGATGTTCATGCTCCACGTGAAGCCGAACGTCGTGAACTCGAGGAAGCCCGGCAGCAGGCGCAGGGCGCCGTCGGCGAAGCCCATGTACCAGTCGGGCTGCGAACCGGCCGTCACGGGGGACGGGTCGTAGGGGCCGTACGCCCAGATCGGGTTGATCGTCACGACCGCCGAGATGAGCGCGATGACACCGAAGACGATGAAGAAGAAGCCACCGGCCTTGGCGATGTAGACGGGCAGGAGCGGGTAGCCCACGACGTTGTTGTTCGTGCGGCCCGGTCCGGGGAACTGGGTGTGCTTGTGCACGAAGACGAGCAGGATGTGCGCCGTGAAGAGGCCGACGAGGATGGCCGGCACGAGCAGCACGTGCACCGAGTAGAGGCGCGGGATGATCGCCTCGCCGGGGAAGGCCCCGCCGAAGATGAAGTAGCTCATGTACGACCCGATGACGGGAACCGACTGGACGAAGCCGTTCATGGCGCGGATGCCGGTGCCGGAGAGCAGGTCGTCGGGGAGCGAGTAGCCCGCGAAGCCCTCGATGCAGGCGAGCATCGACAGGATCGTGCCGAACACCCAGTTGATCTCGCGCGGCTTGCGGAAGGCGCCGGTGAAGAACACGCGGGCCATGTGCACGAAGACCGAGACGACGAAGATCAGGGCGGCCCAGTGGTGGATCTGGCGGATCAGCAGGCCGCCGCGGATGTCGAAGGAGATGGCGAGCGTCGAGCGGTAGGCGTCCGACATCGTCACGCCCTGGAGCGGGACGTAGGAGCCGTCGTAGACGACCTGGCTGGCGCTGGGCACGAACCAGAAGGTGAGGAACGCACCGGTCAGCAGGCAGACGATCATCGAGTACATCGCGATCTCGCCGAGCATGAACGACCAGTGGTCGGGGAAGACCTTCTTGGCGAGGAAGGAGACGCCCTTGGCTGCGCCCAGGCGGTCGTCCATCCACCCGGCGATGCCGCCCAGCGGCTTGCTCGCCGTGGCGCGCTCGTCGGCCTGACGGTCGCCGGCGCGCAGGGCGTCAGCCGGGCGGGTGTCGTTGATGGTGCTCATCGCGCACGCTCCCAGAAGCTCGGTCCCACGGGCTCAGCGAAGCCCTCGGGGGCGACGAGGTAGCCCGCGTCGTCGACGGTGATCTTGAGTTGCGGCAGCGGCCGCTTGGCCGGGCCGAAGATGACGGCGCAGTCCTCGGTGAGGTCGAACGTCGACTGGTGGCACGGGCAGAGCAGGTGGTGGGTCTGCTGCTCGTACAGGCCGACGGCGCAGCCCACGTGGGTGCAGATCTTGGAGTAGGCGACGACACCGTCGACGCCCCAGTCCCTGGCCTTCTGCACCTTGATGTCGTTCGGGTCGAGGCGGATGAGGATGACCGCCGCCTTGGCCTTGGCCTCGAGGACGTGCTTGCCCTCGTCGATGTACTTCTGCAGCGTCTCCGGCATGACGTGGAAGACGGAGCCGTTCGTGACCTCGTCGAACTTGATCGGGGTCATCTCGGGGTCCCGCATGAGCCGGATCGGCTTGCCGCCGTTGTCCTTCGGGTCCCAGATCGTGTGCTTGAGCTCCTCGACCGTGACCGGGCCGAGCGAGCCGGCGACCTGCAGGCCGAGGGGGAGGGCGAAGAGCCCGAGGGCCCCGCCGAGGGAGTACTTGATGAGCGGGCGGCGCGCGAACTGCGTCGACTCGACGCCCTCCTTGACGACGGCGACGGCCTTGGCGCGCTGCTCGTCGGTGGAGGCCTGCAGGTGGCGCTCCTCGCTGACCTCCTCGTCGGACATCAGCGTCTTGGCCCAGTGCACGGCACCGATGCCGATGAGGAAGATCGCGAAGCCGAGCGACAGGCCGAGCACGACGTTCTGCGTCTTGGCCCGACCGATGCCGGGGAAGAAGAAGACCGACTCGTCGGGGATCGCGAAGTAGCTGACGAGGAAGACGAGGGTCGCGAGCATGGAGAGGCCGAAGAGCGTCGCGACCTGGCGCTCCGCGCGGCGGGCCGCCTTGGGGTCGTCGTCGGCCTGGCGGTGCACGTGGGCCGGCAGGCCCGGGTTCTCGAACCGGTCGGCGTCGCGGACCAGCGACGCGGGGAGCAGCTCGTGGCCGTGGTCCGAGCTGTCCGAAGCGGGCACGAGGGCGCTGCCCGTTCCGGGATCCGTGGTCTCGTTGTGGTTCATCGGGTGGTGGTCCTGTCGTGGTTCTTCGAGATGAGGACGAGGGTGCGCGCGCTCATGCGGCCTTCTTGCCCAGCCACACGGCGCAGCCGATGAGGATGCCGAGGGCGAAGACCCAGGCGAAGAGGCCCTCGGAGACCGGGCCGAGGTTGCCGAGCGTCAGGCCGCCGACGTTGGTCTCGGCCTCCTGGGCCTTGAGGTAGGAGATGACCTTCTGCTTCGCCTCGGGGGTGAGGTTGCTGTCGTTGAAGACCGGCATCGACTGCGGCCCGCTGACCATCGCCTCGTAGATGTGCTTCGGGGTGGTGCCGTCGAGGGCCGGGGCGTACTTGCCGCGCGTCAGGGCACCACCGGCGCCGGCGAAGTTGTGGCACATGGCGCAGTTGACGCGGAAGATCTCGCCACCCTCGGCGATCGCCTTGTTGTTCTCGGCGGTGCCCGGCTCGATGACCTTGGTGTACTGCTCCTCGGGGATGGCCGGGCCGGGGCCGAGCGAGGCGACGTACGCGGCGAGGGCGCTGATCTGCTCGTCGTCGAACTTCACCTTGTTCGCCGGGGCCTGGACGTTCGGGCCGGCGAGCGGCATACGGCCGGTGCCGACCTGGAAGTCGACGGAGGCCGCACCGACGCCGACGAGCGACGGGCCCGACTTCGTGCCCTGGGCCGCGATGCCGTGGCAGGAGGCGCAGTTGGCGAGGAAGAGGTTCTTGCCGTCGGCGACGGCGTCCGCCGCAGCGGTGGGCGCGGCGGCGTTGGCGTCCTTGGGAGCGAGGAAGGAGTAGGCGCCACCGGTCACGAGGAGCCCGAGCAGCAGCAGCACCGCGATCGCGGCGGGGTGTCGGCGGCGGGCGGCCAAGGCGTTCACTGTGGGTTCCTGTCGTCCGTGGTGGAGGGTGTCGGGGTGGGGCTCATGCGTCGCACCGGCGGGTCAGCGCAGGATGTAGATCGTCGCGAAGAGCGCGATCCACACGACGTCGACGAAGTGCCAGTAGTAGGACGTCACGACGGCGCCGGTCGCGTTCGCGTGCGTGTAGCGGCGCGTCGTGAAGGTGCGGGCGATGATGAGCAGGAAGGCGATGAGGCCGCCGGTCACGTGCAGGCCGTGGAAGCCGGTCGCCATGAAGAAGACCGAGCCGTAGGCGTCGGAGCTCAGCGTCATGCCCTCGTGGACGAGCTCGGCGTACTCCATGACCTGGCCGGCGATGAAGAACGCGCCGAAGAAGTAGGTGAGCACGTACCACTCGCGCATGCCCCAGTTCTTGACGTCGAGCAGCGAGCCGGTGCGGGCCTTCTGGCCGCGCTCGGCCTTCCAGACACCGAGCTGGCACCACACCGAGGAGATGACGAGGACGAGGCAGTTGATGCTCGCGAACGGCAGGTTGAGCTTCTCGGTCTGCACCTGCCAGAGCTCGCCACGCACGGAGCGGAGCTGGAAGTAGACGGCGAAGAGACCCGCGAAGAACATGAGCTCGCTGGAGAGCCACACGATGGTGCCGACGGCAACCATGTTGGGTCGGGTCGCCGGCCCGTGATGGGCCGAACTCGCCACTGCGCTGGAAGGAACTGCCGATGCTGTCGCCACGTTGGACATTATTCCCACATTCCTGTCCGGCTGCGCGAGGCACCCCCTGTCAGGGAGGCTTTTCTCGCGCGGGTGTAGAGGATTCGTGACCCTTTCGACACGAACCCTGAACAGCCGTCCTGGTGGCCGTCCGGGGAACACCCTCCCACGACTCCGGCGACGCCTCGCACCGGGTCGCGGGTGGGCAGGCGGCCGCCGGGAGGGCGCTGCCGGCGGCGCGGGGCGGCCCGGTAGCATTCGGGCCATGACCGCCTCGACCGCCTCGAACGACAGCGCACCCCACGGCACGTCCACCGACGTCGCGACGACCGCCGGGTCCACGCGGCCGGTCGCGCGGATCAGCGTCCTGCTCTACAGCGACGACATCACGACGCGTGACGCCGTGCGCGCCGCCGTCGGCCGACGCCCGGCCAAGGACGTCGAGGTGGTCCGCTGGCACGAGTGCGCCACGGCCGATGCCGTCATCAGCACCGTCGACGCCGAGCGCTTCGACGTGCTCGTGCTCGACGGCGAGGCCGCCAAGGTCGGCGGCCTCGGCCTCGCGCGCCAGCTGAAGAACGAGATCTTCGAGTGCCCGCCCATCATCGTGCTGACCGGCCGGCCGCAGGACAGCTGGCTCGCCGCCTGGTCGCAGGCCGACCTCGCCGTGCCGCACCCGCTCGACCCGATCGCGCTGACGTCGGCCGTGGCCACGCTCGCGCGCTCGGGCGTGCCCACGGCCTGAGCATGGCGCCGGACTCGACGAGCTGGCCCGCCGTCCTCGGCGACCTCATCGCCGGTCACGACCTCGACCGGGCGACGGTCGAGTGGGCGATGGGCCGCATCATGGGTGGGGAGGCGACCCCCTCGCAGGTCGCGGGCTTCCTCGTCGGCCTGCGCGCGAAGGGCGAGAGCGTAGAGGAGATGCGCGGGCTCGCCGAGCAGATGCTGGCGCACGCCCGCCGCATCGAGGTGCCCGAGCCGAGCCTCGACATCGTGGGCACCGGTGGCGACCGCGCCCACACCGTCAACATCTCGA
Organism: Terrabacter aeriphilus; assembly: GCF_039542985.1. Lineage (NCBI taxonomy): Bacteria > Bacillati > Actinomycetota > Actinomycetes > Micrococcales > Intrasporangiaceae > Terrabacter > Terrabacter aeriphilus. Next base: position 182,305 of record NZ_BAABIW010000016.1, on the reverse strand, counting down.
CGATGGCCGGGGTGGTCGCCGCCGCCGCCGGCGTCCGCCTCGTCAAGCACGGCAACCGGGCGGCGTCGTCGTCGTCCGGGTCGGCCGACGTGCTCGAGGCGCTCGGCATCGACCTCTCGCTCGAGCCCGAGCGCGTCGTCGAGGTCGCCCACGAGGCGGGCATCACCTTCTGCTTCGCCCAGACGTTCCACCCCTCGTTCCGGCACACCGCCGCGCCGCGTCGTGAGCTCGGGATCGGCACCGCGTTCAACTTCCTCGGCCCGCTCACCAACCCGGCCCAGCCGACGTATGCCGCGGTCGGCTGCGCGGACGCCCGCATGGCCCCGCTCCTGGCGGGGGTCTTCGCCGAGCGCGGCAAGGACGCCGCGGTCTTCCGCGGCGACGACGGGCTCGACGAGGTGACCGTCTCGACGACGACGCACGTCTGGTGGGTGCGCGGGGGCTCGGTCACCGAGCGCTCGGTCGACCCGACGCGGCTCGGCCTGGCCCTGCACCCCATCGAGGACCTGCGCGGAGGCGACGCCGTGCACAACGCGGGCGTCGTGCGCGAGGTCTTCGCCGGGGCCACCGGTGCGGTGCGCGACGCGGTGCTGCTCAACGCCGGCATCGCCCTGGCCCTGACGCGACCGGACTCGGGTTCGACGCAGGAGTCGTTCGAGGACGACCTGCGGGCCGGTCTGGCCGTGGCCGCCGACGCCATCGACAGCGGCGCCGCGACGCAGGTCGTGGAGCGCTGGGTGGCCGCCACCCGGCGCTGACGCGGCGGGTCGGCTACTCGCCGTCGAGGCCGAGGCTGAAGGCCGCCTCGAGGTCGTGCGAGGAGTAGGTGCGGAACGCGATGTGGGTCGAGCTGCCGACGACGCCCTCGACCTTGTTGAGGCGGCCGGCGATGACGTCGGCGAACTCCTCGTGCGCCTTGACCCGCACCATGGCGATGAGGTCCGCGTCGCCGGTCACCGAGTAGACCTCCGAGACGGCGGGGATGTCGGCGACGGCCTCGGCGACCTCGGGGATGCGGTCGACCTCGCAGCTGATCATGACGATGGCGGTGATCACGAGGACACCCTAGCCGGGGCACCCCCGCGGCCGGTGGCCGCTCCGGCACGACGGGGGCGGCCGGGTCGTGCCGGGTGCGGCACGTCGTCGTCGAAGCCGGCCACCTCGTGGGCCGACGCGACGGCGGGCTCGAGCTCGCGGCGTACGGAACCCGCGCCGCCCACCGGGCACGTCCACAGCCCGTCGAGCTCGACGATGCGCACGCCGGGCGACTCCAGCCAGCGCAGCAGGATCTCGGTCTCCTCGGTCAGCGCGGACGGACGCTCGGGCGTCGGCGACGCGACGACCTCGGCGGTGAGCCGCATGGACTCGACGTAGGGCATCGGGTCGGCGCCGCGCGGGCTAACGACGGTGCCTGCGAGGCGCCCGTGGCGGATCGTGACGAGCTCCCAGCCGCCGAGGTCGCTGCGGCGGGCCGCCACGATCTCGGGGGAGCGGGTGAGCGGCGTGAGCCGCTGGGCCCGCGCGGCGCCCCGGACGAGCTGGAGGAACCGGTCGCGCACGCGCGCGGCGTCCTCGAAGCGCTCCTGGGACGCGAGCTCCTCGAGGCGGGAGCGCAGCAGCTCGGCACCGGGACGGGCGTTGCCGGTGAAGATCTCGCGGCACTCCGCCACGACGAGGGCGTAGTCGCCCTCCGACTGGGCGCCCGTGCACGGGGCCCCGCAGCGACCCATGTCGGCGAGGGCGCAGGCGCTGCCCCGGCGCGCGAGGCGGCCGGTGCACTGCCGCAGCGGGACGACCTCGTGGACGGCGTCGACGGCCGACTGCGCCGTGGCCCGGGAGCGGAACGGCCCGATGTAGTGCGCGCCGTCGTCGCGGACCTGCTTGACGATCGACAGGCGGGGGAAGCGCTCCTGGGTCAGCTTGACCCACATCGCCTTGCGGCCGTCCTTGGACCGGCGGTTGAACCGGGGCTTGTGCTCGTCGATGAGGCGCAGCTCGCGGACCTGGGCCTCGAGGGGCGTCTGGCACACGACGGGGTGCACGACCTGCGCGAGGCGCACCATCTCGGCCATGCGGCTGCGCTGCTCGGAGGCGGTGAAGTAGGTGCGCACCCGGGTGCGGATGTCGCGGCTCGTGCCCACGTAGAGGACCCGGTCGTTGCCGTCCTTGAAGAGGTAGACGCCGGGCGCGCTCGGCAGCGGGTCGGCGAGGAAGCGCTTGCGCCGCTGCGACGGCGTGACCCGTGAACTGTAGCTCGACAGCTCCTCGAGCGTGTGGACGCCGAGCCCGCCGACCCGGGCGATGAGCCCGTGGAGGACGTCGACCGTGGCCCGCGCGTCGTGCAGCGCGCGGTGGTCGGGCGTCGTCGGCGAGCCGAAGACCTGGGCGAGCGAGGAGAGTCGGTGGTTGGGCGTCTCGTCGCGGACGACGAGCTGGCGCGCCAGCTGCAGGGTGTCGAGCACGGGGAAGCCGGGCCACGGGGCGCCGACGCGGGCCGCGGCCGCCTTGAGGAAGCCGATGTCGAAGCCTGCGTTGTGGGCGACGAGGACGCTGCCCGCCGCGAACTCGAGGAAGGCCGGCAGGGCGCTGTCGATGCGCGGCGCGTCGCGCACCATGGCGTCGGTGATGCCGGTGAGCACCGAGATGAAGGCGGGGATCGGCTCGGCCGGGTCGACGAGCGTCTGGAACTCGCCGAGGACCTCACCGCCGCGCACCTTGACGGCACCGATCTCGGTGATGCCGCACTGGGCCGGCGTGCCGCCGGTCGTCTCGAGGTCCACGACGACGAACGTGACGCCGGCCAGGGGGGTGCCGAGGTCGTCGAAGGTGGACTGGATCGCCTGCATGACCCGACCGTATGCGCGGCCGCCGACAGCGCCCGGGAGGCGCGGCCGGGGTCCGGGCCACGCGGGCGTTGTCGGTGGGTCCGCCTAGCGTCGGCACGACAGATCGCAACGAGAGACGAAGGGTTGGACCAGATGATGCTCGTCGACTGCCAGACCTGCCCGGTGCGGGACGTCCACTGCGCAGACTGCATGGTGACCGCGCTGACCACGATCCCGCTGCGCCCGGGGCGCGCCGACCGGGAGCACGAGCGCGCTCACCGGCGCGATCCCGACGACGCGCCCGATCGCCCCCTCGAGCGACCCCTCGACCGGGCCGAGCGGCGCGCCGTGTCGGCGTTCCTGGGCGCCGGGCTCGTGACGACGGCCACGGCGAACGCCGCGCGCGCCGTGCTCGACGAGGGGGTCGCTGCACCGCACGTCCGCCACGCGGTCTGATCACGCGTCCGGCGCACCGTGGCACGATGACGCGGTGCGCAGCCCCGGACGGCCCGGCCTCCTCGGGCCCAGACCCGATCGTCGGCCGCGACGCCGGGCGGCCCGGCTGACCGCGGCGGGCCTCGTGCTGGCCACCCTGGCCGGGTGCGGCGATGCACCGCCCAGGACCGCCACGAGCGGGGCCCGCACGACCGGCACGGCAGGTGCGACCCGTTCGGCCGGCGCCACGGCGCCGACGGAGGCCCCCGGCGCCACCACCAGCGCCACCACCAGCGCCACCACCAGCACCACCACCACTGCGGCGCCGCTCGGCGTCATCACCCCCGAGCGGTGGCTGTCCGCCCGACAGGACGCCGTCCGCGCGCTGGTCGAGCGGCGCCTCGAGGCCATCTCCCGCGGCGACCTGACGGCCTGGCTCGCGCCGGTGCGCGGGCAGGAGGCACGACGCCACCAGCTCGCGATCGGTCAGAGACTCCTGCGCATGCGCGTCGGCGACCTCCGGCTCGTCGGCGTCCGGGAGACCACGCCGCCCGTGCCCGCTGCGGCCGGCACCGACGTCGGCTGGGACGTCAGGGCGTGCTTCACGTACAGGTTGATCGGTTTCGACCAGCGGGCACGCACCTTCGACCTCGACCTCACCGTGAAAGCTGACCCGGCCCGTCCGGGCAGCGCGGTGGTCACGGCATCCAGCCCGTCGGACCGCCCCCAGCCCTGGGACCTCGACGGGCTCGTCGTGCGCCGGTCTCCCACCGTCCTCGTCCTCGCCGTCGGGTCGCCGGCCACGGTCGACGAGGTCGTACGCCGTGCGGCGACGGCGGCCGCCCACGTGTCGGCCGTGTGGGGGCGCGTGCCCCCGGCCGTGTGGGTCGCGCCGGCCACCGACGAGGACGCCGGCGCCCTGCTCGGGCGCGACGCCGCCGGTCTCGACGGCGTGGCGGCCGCCACGGACGGCCCGTTGACTCCCGGCGAGACGGCGGGCGCCGACCGCGTCGTGATCGTGCCCGGGCCCTGGGCGTCCCTGCGGCCCGCGGGCCGGGACGTCGTCATGACCCACGAGCTCACCCACGTCGCCGTGCGGGCGTCGACGACCCGCGCGGTGCCGCTCTGGCTGTCCGAGGGCTTCGCCGAGCTCGTCGCCTACCGCTCGGTCGACCTGCCCGAGCGGACCGTCGTCGCGCGGGCCCTCGACACGGTGCGCGCGTCGGGGCTGCCCCGGTCGCTGCCCGCCGACGCCGACTTCGACCCGAGCACCGGAACCCTGCCGACGGCATACGGGCTGGCGCTGCTCGCGCTGCGCACCCTGGACGACGCGTATGGCACGGCCGCGGTGGTGCGCTTCTACGCGGCGGCCGCGGGCGGCCTCGCGGAGCCGACCGCGCGCCTCGGCGACGCGGAGGCGACGGCCGACGACGCGCTGGCCGACACGACGGGCACGAGCCGAGCGTCGCTGGTGCGCGACTGGCGCGATCGGATGCGCACCCTGCTGCGCTGACGGTGCCGGACGGCCTCGGCCGGGGCGGACGGCTCAGGCGTAGAGCTTCTCGACCTCGTCGGCGAAGTCCTTCATGACGACGTTGCGCTTGAGCTTGAGCGACGGGGTGAGGTAGCCGTTGGCCTCGGTGAAGTCGCCGCTCAGCACGGCGAACTTGCGGATCGACTCCGCCTTCGAGACCGCCTCGTTGGCGCGGTCGACGGCATCCTGCAGCGCGGCGAGCACGACCTCGTTGGTCCGCGCCTGCTCGAGGGTCACGCCCTCGACGCCGTGGCTCTTGGCCCAGAGCGGCCACATCTCCTCGTCGAGCGTGACGAGCACGCCGATGAAGGGCTTCTGGTCGCCGACGACGATGCACTGCGAGACGAGCGGGTGCGCGCGCAGGCGGTCCTCGAGCACGGCCGGCGCGACGTTCTTGCCGCCGGCGGTCACGAGCATCTCCTTCTTGCGCCCGGTGATCCGCAGGTAGCCGTCCTCGTCCATCTCGCCGACGTCGCCCGTGTGGAACCAGCCGTCGACGATGGCCTCCGCGGTCGCGGTGGGGTTGTCGTGGTAGGCCGCGAAGACGCCGACCCCCTTGAGCAGCACCTCGCCGTCGTCGGCGATCCGGATGCCGGTGCCGGGCAGGGGCGGGCCGACCGTGCCGATCTTGATCTTGTCGGGGGTGTTGACGGCGACCGGCGCCGTCGTCTCGGTCAGGCCGTAGCCCTCGAGGATGAGGATGCCGATGCCCCGGTAGAAGTGACCGAGGCGCGTGCCGAGCGGCGCCCCGCCCGAGACGGCGTAGCGGACCTTGCCACCCATCGCGGCGCGCAGCTTGCCGTAGACGAGCCGGTCGAAGAGCGTGTGCTGCAGGCGCAGCAGCAGCCCCGGACCGCCGGTGGTGTTGAGCGCCTCGCTGTAGGCGACGGCCACGGTGGCGGCGCGGAGGAAGATCTTGCCCTTGCCCTCGGCGGACGCCTTGGCCTCCGCAGAGTTGAAGATCTTCTCGAAGACCCGCGGGACGGCGAGCACGAACGTCGGCTGGAAGCCGGCGAAGTCGTCGAGCAGCGTCTTGATGTCGGCCGAGTGGCCCATCCGGGCGCGGCCGGCCACGCAGAGCACCTCGATGAAGCGGGCGAAGACGTGCGCGAGGGGGAGGAAGAGCAGGGTGGAGGCGTTCTCGGTGAGCACGACGTCGCCGAGCTTGCCGATGGCGTTCTCGGCGAGGTCGAGGAAGTTGCCGTGGGTCAGCTCGCAGCCCTTGGGCCGGCCGGTCGTGCCCGAGGTGTAGATGATCGTCGCCACCGACCGCCGGTCGAGGCCCCCGCGGCGCGCGTCGAGGTCGGCGTCCGGCACCTCACGGCCCTTCTCGCGCAGTGCGTCGAGTCCGCCGGCCTCGATCGTGACCACGTCACGCAGGCTCGGCACGTCCGCGCGCACCTGCTCGACGACGGCTGCGTGCGCGGCCGTCTCCACGACGGCGACGTGGGTGTCGGAGTTCGACAGGATCCACTGCACCTGCTCGGCCGAGGAGGTCTCGTAGATCGGCACGACGACCGCGCCCGCCGTCCACGCCGCGAAGTCGACGAGTGTCCACTCGTAGCGGGTGCGCGACATGATCGCGATCCGGTCACCCGGACCGACGCCGTGCGCGACGAGGCCCTTCGCCACGGCCGACACGTCGTCGGCGAACCGGCGCCACGTGACGTGGGTCCAGCCACCCGAGGGGGTCTTGCGCGAGAACGCCGTCTCGCCTCCGACCTCGGCAGCGTTGCGGACCGGCAGGTCGGCGAGGCTGCCCTCGGTCGTGACGGGCGCGAGGGGTGCGACGACGTTGTCCTTCACTGTCACTCCTGTGGGCGAGGCCGGGGAACTCTGCTGCACCATACCGATCGGTAACCAGGGGGGCCACGTCACCGTGGTCACACCGGCCGGGGGCTGACGTCGGCCTCATCCTCGCACGCGGCGTGCGCGCCGTGACAGGCGCGCGGTCGGCACCGTCGCCCGGCCGGTGACGCGATAGCCTTCGGCGCATGGCCGATCGCACCGAGTCCTCCATCGTCATCGACGCCCCTCCGGGAGAGGTGCTCGACGTCATCGCGGACTTCGAGGCCTACCCCGAGTGGGCCGGCGAGGTGAAGGACGTCCGCGTGCTCGCCGAGGAGGGCGACGGCTGGGCCGACCAGGTGCAGTTCACCCTCGACGCCGGGGCCATCAAGGACACCTACGTGCTCGACTACGAGTGGGACGTCGTCGAGGACGGCACGGGCGTCATCTCGTGGTCGCTCGTCTCGGCCCAGGTGCTCAAGGCGATGAACGGCTCCTACACCCTCGCGGCCGACGGCGCGGGCACCAAGGTGACCTACCGCCTCGCCGTCGACGTCAAGATCCCCATGATCGGGCTGCTCAAGCGCAAGGCGGAGAAGGTCATCGTCGACACCGCGCTCAAGGAGCTGAAGAAGCGCGTCGAGGCCTGACCCCGGTGGGTTCCGACGACGCAGCGGGCGCCGTGCCCGACGACGCGCCCCCGAGCAGCGTGGCCCACGAGGCGTCCCTGCTGCTCGACCTGCTCTCCGCGCGCGGCTGGTCCGCCGATACCGGGGCGGGATCGCGCGACGGCGCCCGTGACAGCGCCCGTGACAGCGCCCGTGACAGCGCCCGTGACGGTGCTGCCGACGGTGCTGCCGACGGTGCTGCCGACGGTGCTGCCGACGGTGCTGCCGGCGGTTCGACCGGCCGCGACTGCACGTGCGGCGGCACGACGCCCGCCTCCTGCCGGATCTGCCCGGTCTGCCAGCTCATCGCCTTCGTCCAGAAGGTCGACCCCGACACCATCGAGAGGGTCGCCGACGTCGTCGGCTTCGCGGCGACGGTGCTGCGCGACCTCGCGACGGCACAGCGCGACCGGCGCAACGAGCGCGAGCGACCCGAGCCACCGGAGCGACCAGGACACCACCACCGCACCGACGGACCGACCGGACGGGACGACGCGCCGGGAGGCAGCGCATGAGCAGACGGCTCGCCATCGGCATCGACATCGGCGGCACGAAGGTCGCCGGCGGCGTCGTCGACGAGACGGGGGCCATCCTGCACCGCACCCGCCGCGACACGCCGCACCGCTCCACGTCACCGGCCGTCGTCGAGGACACCATCGTCGAGTCGGTGCAGGACCTGCTGGGTCGGGTCGGCGGCGACGACGTCGTGGCCGTGGGCATCGGCGCCGCCGGCTTCGTCGCCGAGGACCGCGCGACCGTCGTCTTCGCGCCCCACCTCTCGTGGCGCAACGAGCCGCTGCGCGACGCGCTCTCGCAGCGCATCGACCTGCCCATCACCGTCGACAACGACGCGAACGCGGCGGCGTGGGCCGAGGCCTCCTTCGGGGCCGCGCGCGGCGAGTCGCACGTCGTCGTCATCACCCTCGGCACCGGTATCGGCGGCGCCCTCATCATCGACGGTCGGGTGCAGCGCGGGCGCCACGGCATCGCCGGCGAGTTCGGGCACATGCAGATCGTGCCCGGCGGCATCCGCTGCGAGTGCGGCAACCGGGGCTGCTGGGAGCAGTACGCGAGCGGCAACGCCCTCGTGCGCGAGGCCCGCGCGATGATCGAGGCGAGCTCGCCCGTCGTCGCCGACCTGCTCGTGCGCCTCGGCGGCGACGCCGCCGCCCTGACCGGCCCGTTCATCACCGAGGCCGCCCGCGAGGGTGACCCGACCGCCCGCGAGCTGCTCGCCGACATCGGCGAGTGGCTGGGCGTCGGGCTCGCCAACCTCGCCGCGGCCTTCGACCCCGGCCTCTTCGTCATCGGCGGGGGAGTGAGCGCGGCCGACGAGATGCTCATCGGCCCGGCGCGCGAGGCCTTCCGGCGCCAGCTGCCCGGTCGTGGCTACCGGCCGGAGGCGCGCATCGTGCGGGCGGTGCTCGGCAGCGACGCCGGCCTCATCGGCGCCGCGGAGCTCGCCCGGGCGGGTCGCTGAGCCGTGCCGGCCCGGCCCGCCGACGGTCGTGCGGCGCACGTGCTGCGGGTCATGAGCTACAACGTGCACGACCTGCGTGACGACCGGGCCGCCGCCGCGCGGGTCGTGCGGGCCGTCGACCCCGACGTGCTCTGCCTGCAGGAGGTGCCGCGGCGGCTCACGACCGAGCTGCGGCTGCCGCCCTTCGCGCGCGCCTGCGGCCTCCGTTGGGACGGGCGGCGGCTCGGCGCCGGCGGCACCGCCGTGCTCACCGGCCCCCGGGTCGTCGTGCACGGCTCGCGTCGGGGCCGGCTGCCCGTCCGCTTCCCCGACCGCACGAGGGGGTATGCCGTCGCCACCGTCTCGCTCCCGGGTGACGGCAGCGAGACGGTGGCCTCGGCGCCGGTCGACGTCGTCAGCGTCCACCTCGGCCTGCGAGCGCCCGAACGGGTGCGGCACGCCGCGACCGTGCTCGCCACGCTCTCCGCGAGGGCCGTCCTGGCGGGCGACCTCAACGAGGGCGCCGACGGCGCCGCCCACCGCCTCGTCGCGGCGCGGCTGCCGGTGGTGTCGTCCGCGGAACCGACCTTTCCCGCCGACCGGCCGTCGGTCGTCATCGACGTCGTGTTCGCCTCGCCCGACCTGCCGCGCGTGCCCGGCGCCCCGGTCGACGTCCCCGAGCGCGACCTCTCGAGCGGGTCGGACCACCGTCCCGTCTGGGTCGACCTCGCGCTGGCGCCGACCACCCATGACCAGCACGACTCGCACGGTCCGGTGACGTGACTGCGGCATTCCGGCACGGAACGGGGCATCCAGCCCCTAGCCTTGCCGCGTGACCCCCGAGGTGCGCGTGCCGCAGCTGACGCGCGAGACCGGCTGGCCGCCCGGGGAGCCGCCGCGTGACGTCCGTGCGGCGCCGGCCGTGCCCCGCGAGCCGTGGACGGCTCGCGTGACCCGCCGCGACCTGGTGGCGGCCCTGGTCGCCGTCGTCGTCGGTGGCCTCTTCGCCCTCGCCTCCCTGCCGATCATGTCCGGCCCGTGGCACCCGATCGCCGACTCCGCGGCCGGCGCCGTGACGGGCACCGCGACGGGGATGGTCCTGGTGGCGGCGTTCGGTGTGGCCTCCGGCCGGTTCGGCGCCGACCTCGTGTCGCGGACGAGGCCGGGGCAGGAGAGGGGCATGGCCCTCTACCGGGGCACGGTGCTCGCTGGCACCGGTGCGTGTGCGGCCGCGTCCGTCTCGGCCTCCGCCGACGTCCACCCGTGGATGTGGGTGCACGCGGCCTGGTGCCTGGCCGCGGCCGCCTGGCTGGTGCGGCGGGGCTGGTCGGCCCGGCGGACGGCGGCCCTCGCCGCCACCGGCCGCTGACCCCGGCGACCTCGCGGCCGGGTGGGGTCAGACGCGCGTGCCGTCGTCGAAGGGGTCGCGCTCGGTGCCACCGCGCAGCACGAGTAGCACGAAGCCGGTGACGACCATCGAAATCGCCGTCACGACCCACCAACCGCTGCCGTCGCGGTCGAAGAAGAGCAGGTAGAGCAGCAGGAGGGGCCCGCCCACGAGACCGCCGACGATCGCCCAGAACATCGGGTCGTTCTCCGCCGAGGGCAGGTCGATCTCCGACGGCGGCACGAAGTGCTCGTCCTCGGCCCCGACCGCCTCGAGCAGCTCGTCCGCGTCGTCGCGGCGCGGTGTCCCGCTGCTGCGCCAGGCGTGGTCGGCGCCCGGAGCGATGGGGAGCTCGAGCAGCCCCGACCCCGGGCCACCGGCGGGAGGCGCGCCCGCGTCGGTGACGGCATCCGTCATCGGGGTGGTCTGACCGGCCGTGGGCTCGACGTCGCCCGCGACCGGCGCGGCGGGCGAGCCCGCCGGGGTCGCCTCGGGACGCACCGCCTCTGGACGCGTGGGGTCCGGCGATGCGCTCGCCGGCGTGGGCGCGGGGTTGGTGTGCTTGCCCGCCTGCGGGTCGGGGGCCTCGTCGTCCCAGCCCGCGATGATGCGCTCGAACTCGGCGTCGAGGTCGCGGTCGCTCATGCCGCCGCCTCGCGCACCGCGCAGGCCGCACCCGGCAGGGGTGGGGCGTCGTGCAGGACCGTCACGTTGGAGCTCCCGGAGGCGTTGCGGCAGGACCTGCTGATCCTCGCATGCGCCGCCCGGTGTGCGCGAGTGTCGTAGAGTTCGAGCGGTCACAGACGGAAGGCGGACACAGTTGTTCTACTGGTTCCTCAAGACGATCGTCATCGGGCCGATCATCAAGCTCCTCTTCCGTCCGTGGGTGGAGGGGGAGGAGCACATCCCCGAGGAGGGTGCCGCGATCTTCGCGAGCAACCACCTGTCCTTCTCCGACTCGATCTTCCTGCCGCTCGTCGTCTCGCGCCGGGTCACCTTCCTCGCGAAGAGTGACTACTTCACGGGCCGCGGTATCAAGGGTCGCCTGACGGCCGCCTTCTTCAAGGGCGTCGGCCAGCTGCCCGTCGACCGTTCCGGCGGCAAGGCGAGCAACGCGGCCCTGACGTCGGGCCTGAAGGTGCTGCGGCGCAACGAGCTGCTCGGCATCTACCCGGAGGGCACCCGCTCGCCCGACGGCCGGCTCTACCGCGGGCGCACCGGCGTGGCCCGCATGGCGCTCGAGGCCGGCGTGCCCGTCATCCCGGTCGCGATGATCGGCACCGACAAGGCGCAGCCCACCGGCAAGGTCATCCCGCGGATCATGCGGGTCGGTGTGCGCGTGGGCAAGCCGCTCGACTTCTCCCGGTACGAGGGGATGGAGGACGACCGCTTCGTGCTCCGCTCGATCACCGACGAGGTGATGTACGAGCTGATGCTGCTCTCCGGGCAGGAGTACGTCGACATGTACGCCACCTCGATGAAGGACCGCCTCGTGTCGGCCGCCCGCGCCAAGGCCCGCGAGCTGCAGGAGGCTGCGAAGCCCGGCAGCGCGGCCCCCGAGCTCGAGGAGGCGCTCGACGCCGCCGAGGGCCGGGTGCGCCCGGCGTCGCCGGCGTCACGTGACGCCGACGACGAGGCCGGTGACGACGACGCCGACGGTCCCGTCGTGGCGGCCTCCTGAGGCCATGACGGTGCCGACCCGGGCCGTGCTCGACGACGAGCACGCCATCGTCCGCGGCCTGTGGCGCGGCGTCGACGTGCTGCGCTGGCTCGCGCTCGCGTATGCCGTCTGGTCGGTCTGGGAGCGCCACGAGCAGGTCGCGCACCCCGTCCGTGCCGTCGCCGTGCTCGCCGTGCTCGGGGCGTGGACCGTCGCGCAGGCAGTGCGGCCGATGCGGACCGTGCGCGCGTATGCCGTCGAGCTCGCGCTCGGCTGCGGCGCCATCCTCGCCACCCGCCTCGTCGACGACGCCGCGGTCATCACGGCCGGCGCGAAGACGATCCCGACGATCTGGCCGGCGGCAGCCATCGTCGGCTTCGCCGTGCTGCGCGGGTGGCGCGGCGGTCTCGCGGCGGGCGCGCTCGTCGGCGCGGCCTCGTTCGTCGAGGTCGTCGAGCCGACGGCCAACACGGTGACGAACACGATCTTCGGGCTGCTGCTCGGCGGCTGCGTCGGCTACTGCGTCGACCTCGCCCGGGCGAGCCACGCCGCCCTCGCGGAGGCGATGCGCCTCGACGCCGCGCGCGCGGAGCGCGACCGACTGGCCCGCACCGTGCACGACGGGGTGCTCCAGACGCTGTCGTTCATCAACCGGCGGGGCCTCGACATCGGTGGCGAGACGGCCCGCCTCGGCGCCATGGCCGCCGAGCAGGAGCGCATCCTGCGCACCCTGGTCAGCCAGGCCGACCTCACCGAGGTCGACCACGCCGTGAGCGGCGAGACCGACCTGCGGGCGCTGCTGCGGCACGTCGAGGGCGCCGGCGTGCAGCTCGTGGCGCCGGCCGAGCCGGTGCTGCTGCCGCGGCGCGTCGCGGACGAGCTCGTCGCGGCCGTGGAGGCGGCGCTCGACAACGTGCGCCGCCACGCCGGCGAGGGGGCACGGGCCTGGGTGCTGCTCGACGACGCGGACGACGAGGTCGCCGTCACGATCCGCGACTCGGGCCGGGGGGTGCCGGCCGGCCGGCTCGAGGAGGCCGTGGGCCAGGGCCGGCTCGGGGTCTCGTCGAGCATCCGTGGACGGCTGGCCGACCTCGGCGGCAGCGCCAGCATCACCTCCGGCGCCGCCGGGGGCACCACCGTGGAGCTCAAGGTGCCGGCCGGACCGGCCGCGGGTGCGGCGCGGGAGCGCTCGAGCCACGACCATGGTTCCGAGGCCGTCTGGCGCCCCGGGCGCCGGCGGGCACCGTGACACAGGAGGAGGCGGCCATGCCGCAGCAGGGGAGCAGCGCGGGGACCGACGCGGGCCATGACGCCGGCGGTGGCGCGGGCGGTGGCGCGGGCAGCGGCTCGGAGGGCGCGCCGGCCGAGCACATCCGGGTCGTCGTCGCCGACGACCACCCGATGTGGCGCGACGCCGTGGCGCGCGACCTGGCCGACGCCGGATTCGAGGTCGTGGCGACGGCCGACGACGGGCGCTCCGCCCTGGCCCGCACCCGCGCGACGGTGCCGGACGTGCTCGTCGTCGACCTCAACCTGCCCGGCCTGAGCGGCGCCGAGGTGTGCGCCGCCCTCGCCGCGGCCGAGGTGCCGACGCGCATCCTCATCCTCTCGGCGAGTGGCGACCACCAGGACGTGCTCGAGGCCGTCAAGGCCGGGGCGCTCGGCTACCTCGTCAAGTCGGCCGGCCGCGAGGAGTTCCTCGCCGCCGTGCGCGCCACCGCCGCCGGTGAGCCGGTCTTCACCGCCGGGCTGGCCGGCCTCGTGCTGGGGGAGTTCCGCCGCGTCAAGGCCGCCGGTCGCGCCAACCCCACCCGCCCGGTGCCCGAGCTGACGGACCGCGAGACCGAGATCCTCAAGTACGTCGCGACCGGGATGGGCTACAAGGAGATCGCGGCGACGCTCTTCCTCTCGCACCGCACCGTGCAGAACCACGTGCAGAACATCTTCGGCAAGCTGCAGATGCACAACCGCGTCGAGCTCGTGCGCTTCGCGATGGAACGCGGGCTCGACCTCGCGGACCCGCCCGGGCCCTGAGCCGGCGCCGCGGCGGGGTTTCGGATCGCGGACCCGTGCAGGGGGCACCTCCACCGGCGTCTACGCTGGGCGGGTGAACACGAGGACCGTCACCGCCGATGCCGGCCTGGAACCCGAGGACGGGTCCGAGGCCCTCGCTGCCCTCACGGCAGCAGCCGCCGAGCTCGAGGCCAGCCAGCAGCCGAGCTGGCCCGACACGGCCGCGCTCGCCGAGGTGATCGAGACCCTCGCCACGTACCCGCCGCTCGTCTTCGCCGGCGAGTGCGACATCCTCACCGACCGGATGGCCCAGGCCGCCGTCGGCGAGGCGTTCGTGCTGCAGGGCGGCGACTGCGCCGAGACCTTCGCGTCGGCCACGGCCGACAACATCCGCGACCGCATCAAGACGATCCTGCAGATGGCGGCCGTGCTGACCTACGGCGCGTCCGTGCCGGTCGTCAAGATCGGGCGGATGGCCGGGCAGTACGCCAAGCCGCGCAGCTCGACCGTCGAGACCCGCGAGGGCGTCACCCTGCCCGCCTTCCGCGGCGACATGGTCAACGACTTCGCCTTCCACGAGAGCGCGCGCATCCCCGACCCGCAGCGCCTCGTCCGCGCCTACCACGCGAGCTCGGCGACGCTGAACCTCGTGCGCGCTTTCACGACAGGCGGATTCGCCGACCTGCGTCACGTGCACGACTGGAACCGCGGCTTCGTCGCGAACGCCGCCAACCAGCGCTACGAGAAGATCGCCAAGGACATCGACAAGGCGATGAAGTTCATGGCGGCCTGTGGTGCCGACTTCGACGCCATGCGCACCGTCGAGTTCTTCGCGGCCCACGAGGCGCTGCTGCTCGACTACGAGCGGCCGCTGACCCGCATCGACTCGCGCTCGGGACGGCTCTACGACACGTCCGGGCACTTCGTCTGGGTCGGCGAGCGCACCCGCCAGCTCGACGGCGCCCACGTCGACTTCGTCTCGCGCGTCAGCAACCCGATCGGCGTCAAGCTCGGCCCCAAGGCCGACATCGACGAGGTGCTGCGGCTCATCGACAAGGTCGACCCGAACCGCACGCCCGGCCGGCTCACCTTCATCACGCGGATGGGCGCGGGCACGATCCGTGACGCGCTGCCGGCCATCGTCGACAAGGTGACCGCGTCGGGCGCCACGGTGACGTGGATCTGCGACCCCATGCACGGCAACACCTTCGAGAGCCCGTCGGGCTACAAGACGCGCGACTTCGAGGACATCGTCGAGGAGGTGCGCGGCTTCTTCGAGGTGCACCAGTCGCTCGGGACCGTGCCCGGTGGCATCCACGTCGAGCTGACGGGCAACGACGTCACCGAGTGCCTCGGCGGCGCGGAGAAGATCATCGACTCCGACCTCGAGAAGCGCTACGAGTCGGTGTGCGACCCGCGCCTGAACCACCAGCAGTCGCTCGAGCTCGCCTTCCTCGTCGCCGAGATGCTCTCGCAGGCCTGAGGGTGACGACGACGCCCTACCGGGCCGACCTGCTGAGCGACACCCTGACCCGGCCGACCCCGGCCATGCGCGAGGCGATGGTGCGGGCCGAGGTCGGTGACGACGTCTTCGGCGAGGACCCGACCCTGCGGGCGCTCGAGGAGCGGGTGGCCGACCTGCTCGGCCACGAGGCGGCGCTCTTCACGCCGTCCGGGTCGATGGCGAACCAGCTCGGCGTGCGCCTGCACGTGCGCCCCGGCGAGGAGCTCGTCGGCGACTCGCTCGCGCACGTCGTGCGGGCCGAGCTCGGGGCGGCGGCGGTGCTCTCGGGCATCTCGTCGCGCACCTGGGTCTCCGCGCGCGGCCGCTTCCGGGCCGCCGACGCCGCCTCGCTCATGATCACCGGCGTCGGTCCGTACCAGGTGTGCACGTCGCTCGTGATCGTGGAGAACACGCACAACTTCGGGGGCGGCACCGTGCAGTCGCTCGACGAGATCCGTGCGGCGCGGGGGCTGACGCGCGAGCGCGGCGTCGCGATGCACCTCGACGGCGCGCGCCTCTTCAACGCCTCGATCGCCTCGGGTGTGCCGGTCGGCGACTACGGCCGTGAGTTCGACACGGTGTCGATCTGCCTGAGCAAGGGCCTCGGTGCTCCGGTCGGCAGCGTCCTCGTGGGGTCCGCCGATGCGATGGCGGAGTCACGGATCTGGCGCAAGCGCTTCGGCGGTGGCATGCGCCAGGCCGGGGTCCTCGCCGCCGCGGGGCTGTACGCGCTCGACCACCACGTCGACCGTCTCGCCGACGACCACGCCCGGGCGCGCCGCGCGGCGACGGCCATGGCCGAGGCCGCGCCCGGCTCGGTCGACCTCGACACGGTCGAGACGAACATCGTGCTCGTCGACGTCGCCGCCGCCGGGTGGACGTCGGCGGACTTCGTCGCGGCCGCGCTCGAGCAGGGCGTGCGCACGTATGCCGTCGGGCCGGCCTCCGTGCGCCTCGTCTGGCACCTCGACGTCGACGACGCCGCCACCGACGCCGCCGTCGACGTGCTGACGCAGCTCCTGGGCAGGGCCGCCGTCCACGCCTGACGGCGCGGGCCGCGCGCGTCAGACCTCGTGGTGGAGGGCCTCCACCGGGAGCTCACCGGGTCGGCGGCGCGCGAGGAGCTCGACGGCATACATGGCCGTGAGCACGAGGCCACCGCCGACGACCATCCGCCACGTCGGCGTCTCGGAGCCGAGCGTCACGGCGAAGAACGCGGCGAAGACGGGCTCGACCGTCATGATGATCGCGGCGCGGGTGGCCGGCAGGTGGGCCTGGGCCCACGTCTGCACCCAGAGCGCGAGGATGCTCGCGAACACCACCATGTAGAGCACCGAGGCCCAGTGCGCCGGCGTGCGGGGGAGCACGATGCCCCCGGGCAGCGCGCCGACGAGGCAGATCACCGCGATGACGACCACCTGCACGACCGAGAGCCCGGTCGCGATGCGCGAGGCGCTGTAGCGGCCGAGGCCGACGATGTGCAGGGCGTAGCAGACGGCTGCGAGCAGCGTGATCGCCTCGCCCGCCCCGACGGAGAAGCCGTTGAGCGAGAGCAGCGCGAGGCCCGCCGTCGCGATGCCGACGGCGACCCACGTCGAACCGGGCACCCGCTCGCGCAGGATGAGGGCCGTGAAGACCGGCGTCAGCACGACGTAGCTGCCCGTGACGAAGCCCGACACGGAGGCGGGCGTCGTGGCGAGGCCCTGGGTCTGGAAGATCTGGGCGAGGCCGTAGAGCAGGCCGAGCCCGACGCCGATCGCCACCTCGCGGCGGGTCAGCGACCGGACCGGCCCCCAGAAGAGCACGAGCATGACGACGGCGGCGATGGCGAAGCGGACCGCGAGGAAGTCGACCGGGGGCACGTGCTCGACGAGGTCGTGGATGAGGAAGAACGTCGAGCCCCACACCGCCGTCAGGGCGAGCAGGAGCAGCGTCGCGAGGCGCGTGCGCGCCGCGGGGGTCACGGGCCCGCCTCAGACGATCGTCAGGACGACCGTGCTGCCCCTGGGCAGCGACGTGCCGGTGCCGGGATCCTGGGCCCGGACCTTCTTCTCGAAGAGCTGGCCGAAGGGGTAGCGCTTCTCGACCGTGAAGCCGAGGCCGGTCAGGGTCTTCTCGGCCTCGGTGTCCTGCTGGTCGACGACGTTGGGCACGGGGACCATGACCGGGCCCTTGGAGACGACGACCGTGACGGTGTCGCCGCGGTGCAGCGTGCCCGTGGCCGGGGTCTGCGAGACGACCTGGCCCGTCGGCACCGTGTCGCTGTTGACGTCCGGGGCGCGCACGGCCCTGAGCCCGGCCTTCGTGATGGCCGCGGTCGCTGCGTCGGCGCCCGAGCCGGTGACCTTCGGCACGTCGATCGGCTCGCGGCCCCTGGACACGACGACCGAGACGGCGGTGCTGCGGCGCACCGAGGCGCCGGGCGCGGGGTCCTGGGAGATGACCTGGCCGGCGGGCACCGTCTCGCTCCAGGCCCTGGTGGTGTCGCCGAGGCGGAGGGTGAGCGGGGTCAGGGCCCGCCCGGCGGCGTCGAGCTCGGTGCCGACGAGGGTCGGGACGGCGTAGCGCTCCTTGCCCTTGGAGAGCACGACCCGCACGGTCGACGCCTTACCGAGCTCGCTGCCGGGAGCGGGCTCGACGCGGAGCACGATCCCCTTGGCCTTGGTCTCGGAGAACTCCTCGGTGGTGTCCATGGCGAGCGACGCCTGCTCCATGACGGAGGCCGCCTGCGCGACCTGCTGCCCGACGACGGCCGGCACGACGGTGCTGCCGCCGGGGCCGGCCGTGAACCACCAGCCGCCGACGCCGCCCGCGACGACGAGCAGGGCCGCGGCGAGCCACAGCGGCCACCGGCGGCGGCCTGCGCCGTCCGCCCCACCCCGGCCGGCTCCGCGGTCGATGGGCATGGCGGTCGTGCGTTCGACGACGGGGCCGTCGTCGTGCACGGGCAGGCCCGCGAGCGGCGAGCGCGTGGCCGGGCGGTCGGCAGCGGGGGAGAAGCGCGCGGTGTGCTCGAGCCCGTCGGTGCGGTCGGACGAGCGAGGGGGCTCGAAGCGGCCGGTGGCACCGGTCGCCGAAGCCGCGGAGGTGGCGGAGGCGGCGGATGTCGCGTCGGTCGAGTCACTCGCGGTGCCGCGGCGGTCGAGCTCGCCGGGCGTCAGCCCTCGGCGCACGGAGCGCAGCGCGGCGACGAACTCGGCCGCGGAGTCGAACCGGTCCTCGGGCTCGACCGCCGTCGCGCGGGCGACGAGGTCGTCGAGGTCGGGCGGCACGCTCGAGACGACCGCGGACGCCGTCGGGATCGAGCCGTGCACGTGGTTGTAGGCGATCTGGATCGGGGTCGCACCCGTGACGGCCTTGCGCCCGGTCAGCATCTCGAAGAGGAGGAGCCCCGCGGCGTACACGTCGCTGCGCTGGTCGGCCACGCCGCGCTCGACCTGCTCGGGCGAGAGGTAGGAGACCGTGCCGAGCAGCACGCCGGTCTGGCTCGTCGTCGTCTGGTTGGTGATGGCGCGGGCGAGGCCGAAGTCGGCGACCTTGACCTCGCCGTCGCGGCGGACGATGACGTTCTCGGGCTTGACGTCGCGGTGGATCATCCCGGCCGTGTGGGCCGCGCGGAGCGCGAGCAGGATCGGCTCGAGGATGGCGAGCGCCTCGCGCGCCGTCAGCGGCGCCTCCTCGTGGATGACGTCGCGCAGCGTCTTGCCCTCGACGAGCTCCATGGCGAGGAACACCTCGCCGTCGTCCTCGCCCTGGTCGAAGACGGCGACGACGTTGGGGTGGCTGAGCCGGGCGGCGGAGCGGGCCTCGGCCCGGAACCGGTCGACGAAGACCGGGTCGGTGGCCAGGCCGGGCCGCATGATCTTGAGCGCGACCTCACGGTCGAGGCGTGCGTCGAGCGCCACGTAGACCGAGGCCATGCCTCCGGCTGCGAGGTGGGAGAGGATGCGGTACCTGCCGTCGATCACCCGACCGACGAGAGCGTCCGCCACGCTGGACGTCACGCACGGAAGTTTACGGGCAGACCGGGCGCATCCCGTGCAGGCCAGCCGTCGGCCGGGTGGGGAGGCGCTGCGCCACCCCACCCGGCCGCCCGGTTCACATCCGGTCGTAGATGGCGAGGACGTTGGCGACGTAGCGCTTCGTGTCCGAGTACATGCCCTTGGTGCGCACCGAGTAGATGCCCTGGTAGTAGCCGGCGATGGCCTGCTCGCGGGAGTCGGCCATGGCCTGCAGGGCCCGGAGGATGAGCACGCCGCCGGTGACGTTGTCCTTGACGTCGAAGCGGTCGAGGTCGCGCCCGGCGAGCTGGGAGGCCCACGTCTCGGCCACGGGCATGAGCTGCATGACGCCGACGGCGTTCGTGTACGACACGGCGCGCTGCGACCAGCCCGACTCGAGGTAGCCGATGGCGAGGGCGAGCTTGGGGTCGACGCCGTGGCGGGTCGCCGTCGCCCGGATGATCGCTGCCGTCTCGGTGCGGTTCGGCACGGTCATCGCGGCCAGCCTGGCCTTGCTCTCGGCCACGGCCTGGGCCGTCTTGTTCGGGTAGGTGTAGCCGCCCGGGGGCGTCGTCGGCGTCGTCGGCGTCGTCGGCTTCGGGGTGGAGGCCGTGCCGGGGATGACGATCCTCTGGCCGACGTAGATGCGGCTCGCGTTCGCCAGCTTGTTCGCGGCGAGCAGCTTGGTCAGCGAGACGCCGAAGCGCTGGGCGATGACGCTCATGCTGTCGCCGGCCTTGACGACGTAGACCGAGTCGGCGGCGCCGGGCTTGGTCGTGCCCGGCTTGCTCGGCTTGGCGGGGGTGGCCGGGGTCGTGGACGCCGCGCCGGGGATGGTGATCCGCTGGCCCACGTAGATGAGGCTCGCGTTGGCCAGCTTGTTGGCGGCGAGCAGCTTGGTCAGCGACACGCCGTAGCGCTGGGCGATGACGCTCATGCTCTCGCCCGCACGCACGACGTGGATGACGGTGCCGGTGCCGCTCGCGGCCGCCGGACGGCTCGTGCCGGGCTTCGCGGCAGCGCCGCGGGAGGGGGTGGCCGACGGGCGGCCGGGAACGAGCAGCTTCTGGCCGGCGTGGATCACCGAGCCGCCGTGCGCCAGTCGGTTCTTCTCGACGAGGGCGGCGATGCTCGTGTGGTTGGCGACGGCGAGGTTCCACAGGGTGTCACCGGGGCGGACCGTGACGGTCTTCCACGGGGTCGCAGCCACGGGGGCGACTGCAGCATGGGCAGGCGGCGCAAGGGCAGCGGCGTCGGCGAAGGGCATGGGGGTGAGGTCCTTTCCTGGAGCCCGGGCGAGGTGCGTGGTGGAGGGGCTGGGGGAAGGTGGAGGTGGACGGTCGCAGGGGAGCGGCCGCGGGGTGGAAGGAGGGGAATGTCCAATTCGCCGGGTCTATGACGAAGTGTGACGGTTGTGAGTGGAGTGGCGCCAGTGACGATAACGCATAATTGAGCACTAAAGTAAAAATACAGCGGTGTAATTCACGCCCCCGGGGCGTCGTCGGCACCGGCTACCCGCCGCCGGATGCCGGGTGGTGCGCACGGGTGCGCGCGTGCGGTCCCGACGGTGGCAGACTGCGCAGCGTGAGTGACCAGTCCCCGGCGCAGACCGACCCGACCCAGCAGCCCGACCAGCAGGCCGACCAGCAGGCCGACGAGCCCGTGCGGTCCGGCGGCGACCTCGAGTCGCTCGTCGGGCAGTGGCTCACCGTCCCCGACATCGCCGAGCGCCTCGGCGTGCCGCTGTCGCGGGTGCGCCAGCTGCTCGCCGACCGCGAGCTGCTCGGCGTCCGCATCGGCGAGCGCCGGGTGATGGCGGTGCCCGAGAAGTTCCTCGACGAGACCGGCCCCCGTCCCGAGCTGCGCGGCACCTTCACCGTGCTCGCCGACGGCGGCTACGACGACGAGGAGATCATCACCTGGCTCTTCACGCCCGACGCGACCCTGCCCGTCGAGGGCGCTCCCATCGACGCGATGCGGGCCGGGCACAAGACGGAGATCCGCCGCCGCGCGCAGGAGCTCGCCCTCTGAGAGACCGGTCGTGAGAGACCGGTCGTGAGCGACCGGCCCGGTGCGTCGGGTCAGGCGTGCCGGGCCGTGGAGACGGCGATGAGGGCCTCGAGCACGTCGAGCGCCGCCCCGTCGTAGTCGCCCGTGTCACGCGCCCGGCGCACGGCCGCCTGGGCCTCGCCGGCCAGGGTCTCGATGAGGCTCTCGACGCGGTCGACGGCGCCGGTCGCGACGAGCACGCGCCGGATCTCCTCGACGCCCGCGAGGTCGAGGTCGTCGCGGCCGAGCAGGCGCTCGACGACCTCGCGGTCGGCGTCGGTCGCGGCGTCGAGCGCGTGCGCGACGAGCACGGTGCGCTTGCCCTCGCGCAGGTCGTCGCCGGCCGGCTTGCCGGTCGCCTCGGGGTCGCCGAAGACGCCGAGCAGGTCGTCGCGCAGCTGGAACGCCTCGCCGAGGGCCAGGCCGTAGTCGGACAGCGGGGCCAGCGACCGGTCGGGAGCCCCGCCGACGAGGGCGCCGATGAGGAGGGGGTGCTCGATGGTGTACTTCGCGCTCTTGAAGCGGATGACGGTGCGGGCCGAGGCGACCCGGGCCTCGAGGTCGAGCCCCTCCCAGCCCCGGGCCGACTCGAGCAGGTCGAGGAACTGGCCGCCCATGAGCTGGGTGCGCATCGTGTCGAAGAGGCGGCGGCCGCGGGCCAGCTCGTCGGCGGGCAGCCCGCAGGTGGCATACATCTCGTCGCACCACGTCAGGCACAGGTCGCCGGCGAGGATCGCGGTGCCCTCGCCGAAGCGGTCGGCGTCGCCCAGCCAGCCACGCCGGGCGTGCAGCGCGGCGACGGCCCGGTGCGCGGACGGCATACCTCGTCGGGTGTCGCTGCGGTCCATGACGTCGTCGTGCAGCAGCGCGGCGCCCTGGAAGAGCTCCATGCTGGCGGCGAGCCGCACCAGCGCGTCCGAGTCGGCGCCTCCGGCGGCGCGGTAGCCCCAGTAGAGGAATCCGGCGCGCAGGCCCTTGCCACCGCCCAGCAGGCCGGACACGGCCGCGACGAGCGGCGCGGTCTCGTCGCCGATGGCGGCCAGCGACTGCGACGCCCCCGCGATCTGCCCGTCGATCGCCTGCTGCACCCGACGGCGCAGCACGTCGAGGTCGGTGGGGGTCTGCACGGGGTCCTCCATCGAGTCGCGGGAATCGTGGTCAGCCTACGCGGCGACGGTGACGGCCCGTGCACAGCCCGTGAACAGCGCACGCGTCCGGCGACCTCGCGTCCTAGGGTGTGCGGCATGGCACACGGCACGGCGTCCTCGATGGCTCGGGCGGAGCGGTTCACCCGGTCCATCCCGGCGCTGATCGCCGCCGACACCCCGACGTTCAGCTTCGAGTTCTTCCCGCCGAAGGACGACGCGGCGGGGGCCCAGCTGTGGGACGCCATCCGCCGCCTCGAGAAGGTGTCGCCGAGCTTCGTGTCCATCACGTACGGCGCCGGCGGGGGCACGCGCGACCGCACCGTGCGCCTGACCCAGCGGGTGCTCGAGGAGACGTCGCTGACGCCGATGGCGCACCTGACCTGCGTCGGCCACTCGGTCACCGAGCTGCGCGGCATCGTCGGGTCGTACGCCGCTGCCGGCGTGCGCAACATCCTGGCCCTGCGTGGCGACCCCCAGGGCGGCCTCGGCGAGCCCTGGGTCGCCCACCCGGAGGGTCTGGACCACGCGGACGAGCTCGTGCGGCTCGTCCGCGGGCTCGGCGACTTCACCGTCGGTGTCGCGGCGTTCCCCGACGGTCACCCCGAGTCGGGCGACGTCGCCGAGGACGCCGAGACGCTCGTGCGCAAGGAGCGCGCCGGCGCGGAGTTCGCCATCACGCAGATGGTCTTCGACGTCGACCACTACCTGCGCCTGCGCGACGAGCTCACCCGGCGCGGCTCGGCGCTGCCCGTGGTGCCGGCCATCATGCCCATCACCAACGCGCGCCAGGTGGTGCGCATGGCCCAGCTCGCCGGCCAGCCCATGCCCTCGGCGGTGACCGACCGGCTCGAGCGCCACGGCGACGACGCGGACGGGGTGCGGGCCGAGGGCATGGCCATCGCGAGCGAGGCGTCGCGGCGGCTCCTCGACGAGGGAGCCCCCGGCATCCACTTCATCACGATGAACCGCTCGTCGGCCGCCCTCGAGGTCTTCCACAACCTCTGACCGGGCGGCCGGACGCCCGGTGCCCGGGTGCTGGCGCTCAGGTGGTGGCGCTCAGGTGGTGGCGCTGCCCGACGAGGTCGCCGTGCCCGTGGGTGAGGTGGGTGAGGTGGGTGACTCGCCCTGCGGACCTCCCTGCCCGTGCGGGCCGTCGCCGTCGTGGTCGCCCCTCCCGCCGGGGCCACCCGGACCACCGGGGCCACCCTCCTGCACGGCGGTCACGGTGAACGACGCGTCGACCTGCACCGTCACGTGCGTCCCGTCGGCCCGCACCAGGTGGGCCTCGTAGACGCCGTCGGAGTCGGTCTCGACCCGCTCGACGGTCGCGGTCGGCTCCTTGGCCCTGGCGGCCGCGGTCACCTTGGCGGCCGTGTCGCCGGTCAGCAGCTTCTCGTCCGAGCGCATCGGCTGGCTGGGGTCGGCGCCGCCGGAGGCCTCGGGGCTGCGCTGGCCGCCGGGACCCCCGCCGAGGCCCTCGCCGAGCTGCGCGTAGCGGCCCGTCGACGCCGGGCCCGTGCTGGCGCTCTCGTCGGCGCTGGCGAGGGCGGCCCCGCCGAGCGCGAGCGCCGACGCGGCCACGATGCCGGCCCCGGCCAGCGTGATGGTCTTCTTCTTCATGGGTTTCCGCTCCTTCGGTGGACTGGCCTCGTGCCAGTGGTCCCACCGTCGGACGGCGCGCTGTGTGGCCACCCGCCGCGGCGTCGCACCCGGCTGTGAGAACGCGTCCTTCCTGTGGGCGGGCGCTCAGGCGTCCTGGTCGAAGGGGCGTTCCTCGGGGCGGGCAGCCGGCGGTCGGGGGGTGTCCGCGGGTTCCCGCTCAGGTATGCCGGTGTGCTGGCGGGCGCGTCTCCCGCGCCGGTCGGGCCGTCCGCGCGGGCCGCCCGGCCCGCCCGGCCCGTCCCGCCCGGTGCCCGGGGTGCTGATGCCGACGCGCTCACCCCAGGCGTCGTAGCGCTGCTTGTACCGCCGGAGGCGTCGGGTGAGGGTGACGACGAGGTACGCCCCGAGCAGCAGGAGCACCAGGGCGATCCCGGCCGCCCACCACGGGTGGGCGAGGGCGAGAGCCGTCACCCCGGTGACGGTCACGTCCTCCGTCGTGCTGACGAGGACGTTGCTCGCCGGTTCGGGGGAGGTGTTGACCACGGCGCGCAGGCCGGCCTTGATGCCGTGGGAGATGAGCGCCGTCACCCCACCGGTCGCGGCGCCGACAGCCGCGTCGAGGCTCGCCGTCTCGTGGCCGATGAGGTAGCCGATCGTCGCGCCGACCGCCGGGCGCACCACGGTGTGCACGGAGTCCCAGACCGAGTCGACGTAGGGGATCTTGTCGGCGAGCATCTCGATGACGAAGAGGACGGCGGTGCCGACGAGCACGTCGGTGCGCGCGAGGGCGTCGGGGACCTGGCCCAGGCCCCAGATCCGGTCGGCGAGGCCGAGGACGAGCACGACGGCGTACGCGTTGATGCCACTGCCCCACCCCGTGGTGAAGGCCAGGGGGACGAGCTCGGCGCCCATGCCGCTCCTTCGGGTCCGGTGCCGGTGCGGTGCGCCGGCGACGTGACGGCTGCTCGGGCCGGCGGCTCGAGCAGGTCGTCGCTGCCGACGGTGTCGCATGACCCGGCATCGCGCAACGGGGGCGCCCTGCGGGACGCCGGTCGCGGGAGCTGCGGGGGTTCGAGGTGGGCATGACGACGGGCCCGATCCGTGGGCGGACAGGACCCCTGAGCCTCTCCGTTCGCGGACCGGACCCGCGTGTGCGCCACTCTTCCGGGAGCGCGGCCGGCAGGCCTGAGCACGGGTACTCAGGTCGGCGTCGGGGAGGTCGGGCACGGGCTTGCGACGGGCTTCCTGCGGGCTTCCGACAGGCGTCCGGCGGAGGCCCGACGGTCGTCTTGACACGGTGTCGGCGGCAGGGGTTACTGTTGTCGTATCGAACAGGTGTTCGAGAAATTCAGTCCAGTCGTCGGTTGGTGTCGGCCGCTCGTGTGGGGCGCGAGCGTGTCGGGTCGTGATGTCGGCCTCGACGTGTCCGAGGGAGACGTGTCGCGGTGCGTAGGTTCAGGGATTCCGTGCAGGTGAGGCTGCGGGAGCAGCAGCAGGAGCACGAGCAGGAGCAGCAGCGGTCCTGGGAGCACTCTCAGGAGCACTCTCAGGAGCGGTCCCGGGAGCAGCTCCGGGAGCAGGAACGGTCAGCAGTCGGGGCCGGCCGGTCCGGGGGTGGGGACCGGTCCGCCCGGTCCGCCCGGTGGCGCGGCGCGAACGCGCAGTCCGTCGCGAGCGGGCGGGCGATGCCGAGCGGTGGACCGCTCCGGAGCCTCGACGGGGGAAGCGGCGGCGGTGTCGCCGGGAGCCGGCTCGACGAGGAGTCCGGCACCGCTGAGCCGGCCCCCGAGGCCTTCATCTGGCGTGGACGTCTCTACGTCGTGCGCGGGGTGCTCGCCCAGTGGCGCGAGCGGCGGGCGTGGTGGCACGACGCGCTCGAGGCGGAGGAGGCGCAGGTGCAGCCGGGGCAGACGCTCGCCGCCGCGGCGCGCGAGCAGCACGTCTGGCGGGTCGAGGCGAGCCCGGGGTGGTCGTTCGCCCCCGGGGTCTACGACCTCGCCCACGACGAGTCCGCCCGGGCCGACGACCGCTGGTCGCTCGTCCGCGTCGCCGACTGACCGGAACGCTCCGGAGCTCACCTGCTGCCCCCTGCCCCCGGGCCTCAGACCCTGGGGCTTCAGGTCCTCGGGCTTCAGGCCCAGGCCCTCGAAAACCTCAGATCCCGGTCCGGACCCCGGTCCGGACCTGCCGAACCCAGAGAGGAGACCGTCGTGACTGCTGGCCACCTGCGCCGCCCGCCGATCTCGGTCGCCGTGATCGACCTGCTCGAGCGAGCCCGCACCACGTTGGAGTGCGCCTGCCGCACGAGCGATGCCTCGGAGCGCCACCGCGACGCCCACCTCGGAGCGCTGCGCGCGGCCGCGGCCCTCGTCGCCGCCCGCACCGTCCCGACCCCGCGCTCGCGGCCGCGCAGCGTGTGGCAGGTGCTGCCCGGCGTCGCGCCCGAGCTGGGGGAGTGGGCCGGCTTCTTCGCGGCCTGCTCGGCCCAGCGGTCGGTCATCGACCGTGGCGGACACCTCAGCATCCGCGAGGCCGACGACCTGCTGCGCCAGGCCGAGATGTTCCTCGAGATCGTCCAGGACCTGCTCGGGATCCCGCAGACGGTCCCGCTGCCGCAGTCGATCACCCCGGTCTCGGTCAGCTCCGGGACGAGGAGCCGGGCGACCGGGTGACGAGCAGCATGACGACCCCCCACCCCGTCCCCTCGTCCCCACACCCGGACCCACGCCCACACCCAGACCCACACCCGGACCCGGACCCGGCACGGCGCCTGCACCGGCCGGCGCCCGGCCGCTCGGGGGAGAGCTTCGTGCACCTGCACGTCGCCTCCGGCTACTCGATGCGCTACGGCACGGCCAAGCCGCACGACCTCGTCGAGCGCGCGGCCGCCTTCGGGCAGCCGGCGCTCGCCCTCACCGACCGCGACGGGCTCTACGGCGCCGTGAAGTTCGTCCGCGCCTGCATGGAGCACGGCGTCGCACCCGTCCTCGGCGTCGACCTCGCGCTCGGTCCGGAGCCGGCGGAGGTCCGTCGGGCACCGTCCGTGCGCACCCCCGTGCGCGGCGGTGCGCTCGTCGACCCGCGGCTGCCCCGGGTCACCGTGCTCGCACGCGGGGCCGGCGGTGGGCTGCAGCCCGGTGAGGGGTGGGCCGCCCTCTGCCGGCTCGTCACGGCCACGCACCTGCGGGGGGAGCGGGGCAACCCGGTCACCACCGCGTCCCTGCTCGCCGAGCACGCCGGTGCGAGGCCCCGCCCGGACGCGGCCGGGGCTGAACCGGGCCGCGGCGCGTCGCCCGCCGCCGACGCCGCCGACGCCCGGCTCGTCGTGCTCCTCGGCCCGGACTCCGACGTCGGCCGCGCCGTGCTCGCCAAGCGGCGCGACCGCGCCCGGGCAGCCCTCGAGCGCTGGGTCGCCCTGCTGCCGCGCGGCGCGGTCGCCGTCGAGGTCGTCTGCCACGGTGGGCCGGAGCACCTGCCCGGCAGCCTCGGGCAGGCCGGCCGGATGCTCGCGCTCGCCCGCGAGGTCGGCGTGCCGAGCGTCATCACCGCCGCGGTGCGGCACGCCGACCCGCAGGATGCCGCGATCGTCGACGTGCTCGACGCGGCCCGGCGCCTCGTCGCGCTCGACGAGCGGCACCTCGACCGGGTCACCACGGCCGGCCACCTCTCGCCGACCCCGGTCATGCACGCGCTCGCGCTCGACGTCGTCCAGGTCTCGGGCCCCGGGCTCGCCGGCGGCGGTGCGAGGGCGCGCGAGCAGGCCCGCGCCCTCGTCGCGCGCACGACGGCCCTCGCCACCGAGTGCATCCAGGACCCGCGGGCCGACCTCGGCATCGGCTCGGTGCACCTGCCCGAGCCCGGCGTTCTCGGCATCCGGGCCGGCACCAACCCGCACCACGTCCTCGCCCGCCGGTGCCGCGAGTCGATCCCGGGTCGCTACCCCGGACGGTCCGAGCCCGAGCTCCGGGCCGTCAGCGACCGGCTCGAGGACGAGCTCGGCGTCATCGGCGGGCTCGGCTACGCGACGTACTTCCTCACCGTCGCGCAGGTCTGCGACCTCATCCGTGAGATGGGGGTCCGGGTCGCGGCGCGCGGCTCCGGTGCCGGCTCGCTCGTCAACTACCTGCTCGGCATCTCCGGCGTCGACCCGATGCGCCACGGCCTGCTCATGGAGCGCTTCTGCTCCCCGCTCCGCGCCGAGCTGCCCGACATCGACATCGACGTCGAGTCGGCCCGCCGCACCGAGATCTACGAGCGCATCCTCGACCACTTCGGCGGCGAGCGGGTCACCTGCGTCTCGATGATGGACACCTACCGGGTGCGCCACGCGATCCGTGACGCCGGCGCCGCGCTCGGACTGCCCCCGCCCGAGGTCGACGCCATGGCCAAGGCCTTCCCGCACATCGCCGCGCGCAACGTGCGCCACGCCCTCGCCGAGCTGCCCGAGCTGCGCGCCAGCGGCCTCGACGTGCCCCGCCTCCAGCTGATGTTCGACATCGTCGAACGGCTCGACGGGCTGCCCCGGCACGTCGCGCTGCACCCGTGCGGGGTCGTGCTCTCCGACTCCGTGCTGCTCGACCGCACCCCGGTCGAGGCGAGCTGGCTGGGCTTCCCGATGAGCCAGTTCGACAAGGACGACGTCGAGGAGATGGGCCTGCTCAAGCTCGACGTGCTCGGCATCCGGATGCAGTCGGCGATGGCGCACGCCGTCGCCGAGGTGGCCCGGGTCGACGACACCGGCATCGACCTCGACGACGAGGCGCAGGTGCCCTTCGACGACGAGGAGACCTTCGAGCTCGTCCGCTCGACGCGGACGCTCGGCTGCTTCCAGATCGAGAGCCCCGGCCAGCGCGAGCTCATCGGCAAGTTCGGCCCCCGCAGCTTCGACGACCTCATCATCGACATCTCGCTCTTCCGGCCCGGGCCGGTCAAGAGCGACATGATCATCCCGTTCCTCAACGCCCGGCAGGGGTGGAAGGACCCCTCCTACCTGCACCCGACGCTCGTCCCCGCGCTCGAGGAGACCGAGGGCGTCGTCGTCTTCCACGAGCAGGTGCTCATGATCGTCGCGGAGACGACCGGGGTGACGCTCGCCCAGGCCGACGAGGTGCGCCGCACCCTCGGCACGCCGGCCGGCCAGGCGCAGATCGCGCAGTGGTGGCGCCCGGCCGCGCTGGCCCGCGGCTACGCCCCCGAGGTGGCCGACAAGATCTGGGAGGTGCTCAAGGCGTTCGCCTCGTTCGGCTTCTGCAAGGCGCACGCGGCGGCGTTCGCGCTGCCGACCTACCAGTCGGCGTGGCTCAAGACGCACCACCCGGCCGCCTTCCTCGCCGGCGTGCTGACCCACGACCCCGGCATGTACCCCAAGCGGCTCATCCTCGACGACGCCCGCAGCTTCGGCATCACGGTGCTCGGGCTCGACGTCAACGTCTCCACCGGCACCTACCGCTTCGAGCGCACCGAGGACGGCGGCGAGGCGATCCGGCTCTCGCTCGCCGACGTGCACGGCATCAGCGAGGCGGAGGTCGCGCAGATCGTGGCCGGCCAGCCCTACTCGAGCCTCTCCGACTTCTGGCAGCGCGCGCACGTCTCCCGGCCTGTCGCGGAGAAGCTCGTGCTCGCGGGGGGCTTCGACGCCCTGCACGACATCGACCTCGGCGGCCCGTCCCGCCTCGACGAGGGCAGCTCGGGCGTCGTGGGGCGGGCCCGCCACGGGCTCGGCCGGCGCGGGCGGATCACCCGCCGCGACCTGCTGCTCCACGTCGCCGAGCTCGACCGGTGGTCGTCGTCGCAGCGGCGCTCGACCCGTCGGGTCTCCGCAGCGGGCCGGGCGTCCCGGCGGGTGACGTCCGTCTCGGCGACCGGCGACATCCGGGCGCTCGCGGCGGCGCAGTCCCAGGCGTCGGCCGGGGCTCCTGCGCACGTCGCGACCCAGCTGACGCTCGACCTCGGCGACACACCACGCCTGTCGGCGACGAGCGGGCTGCCCGAGATGACCGGTCCCGAGCGGGTGCGGGCCGAGCTCGAGGTGCTCGGCCTCGACGCGAGCGGCCACGTCGTCGACTTCTACGGTCCGCTGCTCGACGCGCTCGGCGTCACCCGCGGCCGCGACCTCCTCTCCGGCCGCAGCGGCCGCGAGGTCTGGGTCGCGGGCGTCAAGGTCGCCACCCAGACCCCGCCGATCCGCACCGGGCGCCGCGTCGTCTTCCTCACCCTCGACGACGCCACCGGGCCCGTCGACCTCACCTTCTTCGAGGACGTCCAGGGTCCGTATGCCGCCACCGTCTTCCACTCGTGGCTGCTGCTCTGCCGCGGGTTCGTCCGGCGCACCGGTCCGCGGGGGATCTCGATCCGCGCCACCGGCGCGTGGGAGCTCTCCGGGCTGCAGGACGCGTGGACCGCCGGCGGCATCTCGGCGGTCCGCGACGCGCTCGACGCCGCGGACCGGTCGGCCTGGGAGCGGGCCGCGGCGCTCGCCGGTCCCGACGGGTCCCCGCGGGGCGTGGGGGAGGGCCCCGACGGTCGCCGGGTGCTCGTGCACGCGTCGGGGTTCAAGCAGTCCCCGTACGCCGACATCAAGCCGGCGGGCGACGACGTCAGAGGGGGCCGGGCCACCGGGTCGCTCGTGCCGTCCGACACCGCGGGCGGGCCGCCACGCAAGCTGTGGCACGCGAGCCCGGGAAGCTCGGGGCACTAGGGTGAAGACGATCCTGAACCGCTCGTGCCGCCCCGGCCACCCGATGACGCGGGGCCGGTCGGCACCGGCAGCGCAGCGGCCCCGACCCCGGGTCCGGCCCTGCCCCACGGCAACCCCACGGAGGACCCTGTGCCCGACGAGCACCGCCCCCAGCGACGTGGAGGCGTCCGCCCGACGGCGGTCGTCTCGGCCGTGGCACGCCTCGCCGACGAGCGCTCCGCGCACCTCGGCCGACCGCTCGAGGTGCTCGACCTCGGCGGTGGCACCGGCGGGGTGGCCGTCCCGCTCGCCGAGGCCGGGCACCACGTCACCGTCGTCGACCCCAGCCCCGACGCCCTCGCGGCGCTCGCCCGGCGGGTGCGCGAGGCCGGCATCGTCGACCGGGTCACCGCGGTGCAGGGCGACGGCGACTCGCTCGACGTGCTGCTCGCCGGCCGCCGGGTCGACCTCGCCTGCTGCCACGGCACCCTCGAGTTCGTCGACGACCCCGCGGCGACCCTGCGGGCCGTCGCGCAGGCGCTGGGCGACGACGGCGTGCTCTCGCTGCTCGTCGCCGGTCGCCTCTCCGTCGTCTTCGCCAAGGCCGTCGCGGGCGAGTTCGCCCAGGCCCGGGCCGCCCTCGTCGACCCGTCCGGGCGCTGGGGGAGCACCGACCCGCTCCCGCGCCGCTTCGACGTCGACCAGCTCGAGGCGCTGCTCTCCGACGCCGGCTTCCACGACGTCGTCGTGCGCGGCACCAACATCCTCGGCCACCTCGTGCCCGCCCAGCTCGTCGACACCGAGGCCGACCGGGCCGCCCTCGCCGAGCTCGACGAGCTGCTCGTCGCCGGGCCGGGGCGCGAGTTCCTCCGGACGCTCGGCAATGCCCTGCACGTCACCGCACGCCGCGGCTGACGGCGGCGCGCCCCGTCGCCCCGCCCGCTGCCGGGGGGTGACCCGGTGAGCCGCCGCCAGTTCACGGCGCCGACGCGCGGCAGCTCCGAGCCGCCGGACGACACGGGCTGCACCGTGCTGCACGTCGACATGGACGCCTTCTACGCCTCCGCCTCGCTCATCTCGCGACCCGAGCTGCGGGGTCGTCCCGTCATCATCGGTGGGGCGAGCGGGCGCTCCGTCGTGCTCTCGGCCACCTACGAGGCGCGCGCCTTCGGCGTCACCTCGGCGATGCCGATGGCCCGCGCGCAGCGGCTCTGCCCCCAGGCCGTCATCATCGAGCCGGACCACCGCCGGTACGCCGCCATCTCCGAGGCCGTCATGGCCACCTTCGCGACGATCACCGACAGCGTCGAACCGCTCTCGCTCGACGAGGCGTTCCTCGACGTGGCCGGCGCCGTGCGCCGTCTTGGCCGCCCGACGCAGATCGCCGAGCAGCTGCGCGACACCATCGCCGACGAGCAGGGCATCACCTGCTCGGTCGGGGTGGCCTCGACGAAGTTCGTCGCGAAGCTCGCCTCCAACCTCGCCAAGCCCGACGGCCTCATCGTCGTGCCCCGCGACGAGGTCGTCTCCTTCCTCCACCAGCTCCCCGTCGGGGCGATCTGGGGGGTCGGCGACAAGACCGAGGAGCACCTGCACCGACTCGGCCTGCGCACCGTGGCCGACCTCGCGCACACGCCCGTCGAGACCCTCCAGCGGGCCCTCGGCGACGTGTCGGGCCGCAGCCTGCACGACCTCGCGTGGGGCCGCGACCCGCGCTCGGTCGTCCCCGAGCGGCGGGAGAAGTCGATCGGGGCCGACGAGACCTTCGCGCACGACATCGACGACCCCGTGCGCATCCACCGCGAGCTGCTCCGCCTCGCGGACCGCACGGCCGCGCGGGCCCGGTCCGCGGGGATGACGGGACGCACCGTCTCGATCAAGGTGCGCTTCGCCGACTTCACGACGATCACGCGTGCCAAGACGCTGCGCCACCACACCGACGTCTCGCGGGACATCTTCGCGACGGCGCGCGAGCTCTACGACCGGCTCGGCCTCCAGCGCGCCCGGATCCGGCTCGTCGGCGTGCGTCTCGAGGGGCTCGTCCCGTCGTCGGTCGCGCCCATCCAGGCCACCCTCGACGAGCCGGAGCACGGGTGGCGGGAGGCCGATCGGGCGGTCGACCGGGCGAGCGCGCGCTTCGGCGCGGGGTCGGTGCGGCCAGCATCACTCATGCCCGACCGACCCTCGGGTTCCCAACGGGAGCGGCGCGACTTATCCTGAGGGAAAGAAGTCCGCGTCGGCCGTTTCCGACATACGATTCGGGCACAGTCGATTTCGCACCAGGGAGGTGCCGGGTGGCACTTTCGGAACACGAGGAAGCCCTCCTTCAGCAGATGGAGGAGGCTCTCTACGCCGAAGACCCACGCTTTGCCTCGCGCATCGAGAAGACGAAGTCGCGAGGGCTGGGCCGAGGTCGTGTTCTGGCCGGCATCGTGGCCGGCGTCGCCGGTCTGGCGCTCGTCGTCGTCTCGGCGATGAGCAGCTACATCTGGCTCGGTGCGGTCGGCTTCGCCGTCATGGTGGCCGGGATCGTCTACGCGATCACGCCGTCCAAGACGAAGCTGGCGGCCGTCGGCACCGACGGGCAGCCCAAGCCGCGCGCCGGCGGCAAGGCCAAGGCGAACGCCTCCCGTCAGGGTGGCAGCTTCATGGAGCGCCTCGAGGAACGCTGGGAGAAGCGCCGCCGCGACCAGTGGTGAAGACGCCGCCGGTGACCAAGCCGCTGCTGTCCACCTGCTGGTGACCACTCGTCGGCGTCCGGTCGGTGACCGGCCGTTGAGGCGTGTCCAGGGTTGCCGGTGATCAGGGCCTCGTCGCATAGACCGCGACGGCCCACGTCGCGATGACGGCGAACGCCGTCGCGAGCTCGATGCCGACGTTGAGGGCGACCGCACGGATCGCCGCCACGGTGGCGCGTCAGGCGCCGGCGTGCTCCCGGCGTCGCACCCGCTCGATGGCGTAGACCGCGAGCACGAAGCCGAGCGGTGCACCGACGCCCGGCACGACGAAGAAGCCGACGACCGCGACCGCGAGGGCGACCGCCACGACGGCGCCTCGCACGCCGGCGGTCTTCATCCCGCGCCCGGGCACCGTGTACTGCGTCACGAGGCCCACGGCATACCAGAGCGTGGCGAGGCCGAGGACGAGCCAACCCGGCCCGTCCTGACGTCCGAGCGCCCACACGAGCGTCGAACCCCAGACCAGCAGGAGTCCCGGGAGCACCGGGACGACGATGCCGACGGTCCCCACGAGCATCGCGAGCAGGACGAGGACGTTCGTCGCGGTGATCATGGGTGCGCCGTCGGCGGCGTGCGGGTCTGGATGGGGTCAGGAAGGGCCGGGTCGGAGGTCGCCTGCAGTGCTCAGCGTTCGTCGACGGGCGAGGAGCCCGGGATCTCGTTGAGTCGGTCCGTCTCGTCGCGGATGTCGAGAGCCTTGTCCTTCAGCGCCGGGAGGTGCTCCCGTCCGTGGTGCGCGCAGAAGAGCAGCTCTCCGCCGGAAACGAGGCGGGCGCGGATGTAGGCCTGAGCCCCACATCGGTCGCAGCGGTCAGCAGCAGTCAGTTCGGGTGCCAGTGCTGTCGTCATGTCTTCGCCTCTTTCCTCCCTCGGGGGTCTCCCGTCAGGGAAACCCTGCCATGTGCCTGCGACACTCGATGGTCCATCGGGTGGACCGGGTGTGCGTCGCGGACGTTGCAACAGTCAATCACGTGGAATCCTTCCCGATCGGCAGGCTCGGTCGGTGAGACACCCCACGGCTCGACATCGTTATGTGTCGGTGATTCGGCGCCGCCGCCCGATACGGATGCCATACCCGGTCTGCATACCTCATCCGCGTGCCCCCGGGCGGGGCCGCGAGCCTCCCGGGGGCCGTCACCGCCGGTGGTTAGGCTGCCTCTGCCAGCACGCACCCGTGGCGAACCGCTGGCCGCTTCCCGACCGAAAGAGACCGACACACCGTGGCCCCCGCCTCCCGACCCGCCCCCTCCGGCACCGGCGACTACACCGCGCGACACCTCCAGGTCCTCGAGGGCCTCGAGGCGGTGCGCAAGCGCCCGGGCATGTACATCGGCTCGACCGACCAGCGCGGTCTCATGCACTGCCTCTGGGAGATCATCGACAACGCGGTCGACGAGGCCCTCGCGGGCGTGTGCACGGGCATCGAGGTCATCCTCGGCAGCGACGGCTCGATCGAGGTGCGCGACAACGGCCGCGGCATCCCCGTCGACGTCGAGCCGCGCACCGGCCTCTCCGGCGTCGAGGTCGTCTTCACCAAGCTGCACGCGGGCGGCAAGTTCGGCGGGGCGTCGTATGCCGCCACGGGTGGCCTCCACGGTGTCGGCGCGTCCGTCGTCAACGCCCTCTCGGCCCGCCTCGACGTCGAGGTCGACCGCGGCGGCAAGACGTACGGCATGAGCTTCCGCCGCGGCGAGCCGGGCACCTTCACCGACCGCTCGCCGGTGCACTCGCCCGAGGCGGAGTTCACCCCGTACGAGAAGAAGAGCGCCCTGCCGGTCGTCGGCAAGGCCAAGCGCGGCGTGACCGGCTCGCGGGTGCGCTTCTGGCCCGACCGCCAGATCTTCCTCAAGGACGCCGAGCTCGACTACGACGCGATCCTCGGGCGGGCGCGGCAGACCTCCTTCCTCGTGCCCGGCCTGCGCCTCGTCATCCGCGACGAGCGTCGCCTCAGGGGCACGCCCGGTGAGGAGGGCCCGATCGAGGAGGTCTTCCAGCACGACGGCGGCATCACCGACTTCGTCGAGTTCCTCGCGCCCGACACCCCCATCACCGACGTGTGGCGCCTCGAGGGCTCCGGCACCTTCACCGAGACGGTCCCCGTCCTCGACGTCAACGGCCACATGACCCCGACCGAGCTCGAGCGCGAGTGCGGCGTCGAGGTGGCGCTGCGCTGGGGCCAGGGCTACGACACCAGGCTCTCGTCGTTCGTCAACATCATCACGACGCCCAAGGGCGGCACCCACGTCACCGGTTTCGAGCAGTCGATCGTCAAGGTCTTCCGCAAGCAGATCGAGGTCAACGGGCGGCGGCTCAAGGTCGGCAACGACAAGCCCGAGAAGGACGACATCCTCGCCGGCATGACGGCCGTCGTCACGGTGCGCCTGGCCGAGCCGCAGTTCGAGGGGCAGACCAAGGAGGTGCTCGGCACCAATGCCGTGCGCGCCATCGTCGCCAAGGTCGTCGAGAAGGAGCTGACCGAGCGGCTCACGTCGCCCAAGCGCGGCGACAAGGCGCAGGCGGCGCTGCTGCTCGAGAAGGTCGTCTCAGAGATGAAGTCGCGCATCAGCGCGCGGCTGCACAAGGAGACGCAGCGGCGCAAGAACGCCCTCGAGAGCTCGACCCTGCCCTCGAAGCTGCGCGACTGCCGCACCACCGACGTCGAGCGCTCCGAGCTGTTCATCGTCGAGGGCGACTCGGCCATGGGCACCGCCAAGGAGGCCCGTAGCTCGGAGTTCCAGGCGCTGCTGCCGATCCGCGGCAAGA
This sequence comes from Terrabacter aeriphilus, assembly GCF_039542985.1. Lineage (NCBI taxonomy): Bacteria > Bacillati > Actinomycetota > Actinomycetes > Micrococcales > Intrasporangiaceae > Terrabacter > Terrabacter aeriphilus. Next base: position 146,055 of record NZ_BAABIW010000016.1, on the reverse strand, counting down.
TCCTCAACGTCCAGAAGGCCTCGGTCAGCGACATGCTGAAGAACGCCGAGTGCGCCTCGATCATCCAGGTCATCGGCGCCGGGTCGGGCCGCAGCTTCGACCTCTCGGCCGCGCGCTACGGCAAGGTCATCATCATGACCGACGCCGACGTCGACGGCGCCCACATCCGCACCCTGCTGCTGACGCTCTTCTTCCGCTACATGCGCCCGCTCGTCGACGCCGGGCGCGTCTACGCCGCGATGCCGCCGCTGCACCGGATCGAGGTCATCAACGCCGGGGCCAAGAAGAACGAGCTGATCTACACCTACAACGAGGTGGAGATGCGCCGCACCCTGACGCGCCTGGAGAAGTCGGGCAAGAAGGTGAAGCAGCCGATGCAGCGCTACAAGGGTCTCGGTGAGATGGATGCCGACCAGCTGGCCGACACGACGATGGACCCGCGCCACCGCACGCTGCGCAAGGTGACGATGCGTGACCTCGAGGCCGCCGAGCGGGTCTTCGAGCTGCTCATGGGCAACGAGGTCGCTCCCCGCAAGGACTTCATCATCGAGTCCGCCGCCGAGGTCGACCGGGAGCGCATCGACGCCTGACGGGGGCCGTCAGGGCCGGCGCCGCCGTGGGTGCGCCGGCCCGATCGGGTGGCCGCAGTGCTTACGATGTGCGTGCCGACGCTCCCGCGCGCCGGTACGCGTCGAGAAGGGGATCGATGGTGGGCAACGTCAACGCCGAGGAGTCGGCGACCGACGAGCAGCAGGCCGCGCAGCACGACCACGTGACCGCGTCCTTCGCGGTCGCCGTGCCCGGCACCACCGCGCCCGAGGAGCCGGAGCAGCTCGCCGGCGCCCCGGCCTCGCCGAACGACGACGTCGCCGTCGCGGGCATCGACAGCGTGCCCGAGCGCACGGTCCCCGCCCCGGCGCGCTACCTCACGCGCGACGAGCTGCGCTGGGCCGCTGAGAAGGTCGAGGCGATCTCCACGGCGTTCGCCTCGCGCGTCGTGGGGCAGGCGCGCCTGCAGGAGACCCTGCTCATCGCGCTCCTGACCGGCGGGCACGTGCTCCTCGAGAGCGTGCCCGGCCTGGCCAAGACGACGGCCGCCCAGACGATCGCGCAGGCCGTCGGCGGGCGCTTCCACCGGATCCAGTGCACCCCCGACCTGCTGCCGAGCGACATCGTCGGCACGCAGGTCTACAACCAGCACGCCGGCACGTTCGAGACCCAGCTCGGCCCGGTCCACGCCAACTTCGTGCTGCTCGACGAGATCAACCGGAGCAGCGCGAAGACGCAGTCGGCGATGCTCGAGGCGATGCAGGAGCGGCAGACCTCGATCGGCGACCGCAGCTACGCCCTGCCCGACCCGTTCCTCGTGCTCGCCACGCAGAACCCCATCGAGCAGGAGGGCACCTACCCGCTGCCCGAGGCGCAGATGGACCGCTTCATGCTCAAGGACGTGCTCGACTACCCGTCGCCGGCGGAGGAGGCCGAGGTGCTGCGCCGCATCGACTCCGGAGTCTTCGGCGCACCGGCCGAGCCGGTCGTCTCGACCGACGACGTCAAGCGGCTGCAGGGCCTCGTCTCCCGGGTCTACATCGACCCGGCCATCGTCAACTACATCGTCGGCATCGGCTACGTCACCCGTCACCCGCACGACTACGTCGAGCCACGGCTCGCCGGCTACGTCGAGTTCGGCGCGAGCCCCCGCGCGAGCATCGCCTTCACGAGTGCCGCGCGGGCCCGGGCCCTCGTTGACGGGCGCAACCACGTGGTGCCCGACGACGTCAAGGCGCTGACGCACCGCGTGCTGCGCCACCGCGTCACCCTCGGCTTCGAGGCGGCCGCCGACGAGGTGGCCGTCGAGAGCATCATCGACGCCATGGTCGCCGGGATCCGCACGCCCTGACGGGGCCGGGCGAGGACGTGACATGACGACGCTGCTGACGCGGGTGAAGAGCAAGCTCTTCGTCCACGCGCGTCGTCGCTCGCGCAGCCTCCTCGAGGGCGAGTACGCGTCGGTCTTCCACGGCCGCAGCCTCGACTACGACGACCTGCGCGACTACGTGCCGGGCGACGAGGTGCGCGACATCGACTGGCGGGCGACCGCGCGCCACCAGTCGCCCCTCGTCAAGCGCTACGTCGCGAGCCGCAAGCAGAACCTCATGCTCGTCGTCGACACCGGCCGCGGCATGGCGGCCTCGACCCGAAGCGGCGAGCCCAAGTCGGCCGTCGCGATCGCGGCCGCCGGCCTCGTCGGCTACCTCGCGCATCGTCACGGCGACCTCGTCGGCCTCGTCCGCGGGACCGCCACCTCGACGGTCGCGCACGAGCTGCGTGGCAGCGAGGCGCACCTCGAGCAGCTGCTCCGGGCCGTCGAGTCCGCCACCCGGGTCGACGGGGAGCAGAGCAACCTCGCGACGCAGCTGCGCTGGGTCGTGCGCACCGTCCGCCGCCGACTCGTCCTGCTCGTCGTCGCCGACGACAAGGACCTCGACCCCGAGCTCGACGACCTGCTCCGTCGCCTGCACGCCCAGCACGAGATCCTGTGGCTCACGGTGGAGGACGCCGACCCGACCTCGATCGGGGGCGAGCGCACGGCATACGACGTCGCGGACGCCTACACGCTGCCGACGCTCGTGCGCCTCGACCCGAAGGTGCGCCAGGCGTACGCCGCGACGGTGGAGGCCCGCGTGCGTCGCACGACCGAGCTGCTCGACCGGCGCGGCATCAACCACGGCCGGCTCGGCTCGTCCGACGAGGTCGTCACGACGGTCTTCGCCCTGCTCGAGAGGCAGCGCCGTGCGCGCCGCTGACGCCCCGCCGCCGGGCTTCTACGCCCCCGACCCGTATGCCGCCCACTGGCTGTGGGTGGGCATCGGCGCGGTCGCGCTCGTGGCCGCCTGGTACGCGTGGGTCTGGTGGTCGACGCGCGAGCGCCCGGTCGTGGTGCCGCCCCGCGTCACCCCCGACCGCCTGAGCCGGCTGCGCGCCGACTACACGCGCCAGATCGACCTCGTGCTCGACCGCGCGGCGTCCGGCGAGATCACGCAGCGTCGCGCGCACCAGCAGCTGAGCGTGCTCGTGCGCCACTTCGTGCAGGAGGTCTCGGGCATCCACGCCCCGACGATGACCCTGACCGAGCTCAACGCGTCGGGGTCCCGCCTGACGCCCGTCTCCGAGGTCGTGGGCGCGCTCTACCCGGGCGAGTTCGGTCCCCGTGAGACCGCGACCCTCGTGGGCGCCGGCACCGTGGCCAAGGCGGTGGTCGCGCGATGGAGCTGACCGGTCTCGACCTCAGGTGGCCCGGGCTGCTCGCCGTCGGCGCGCTCGTCGCCGTCGCGGTGGCGTATGCCGTGCACCGCGGGCTCGCGCGCCGGTCGGCCCGAGCGGCGGCGGCGGTCGCCAACAGCGACACCCTGACCGCCCTGCCGGAGTTTCGTCGGGCGCTGCGGCTGCACCGGATCCGCATGACCGTGCTCGCCGTCAGCGCCGTGCTGCTCGGCGGGGCCGCGCTCGTCGGCGCGGCCCGCCCGCTCGACACGACCGTCGAGAAGCCGCAGACGCGCAGCCGCGACATCATGCTGTGCCTCGACATCTCCGGGTCGATGGCCGCCTACGACGCCACGCTCGTCACGACCTTCAAGACCCTCGTCAAGAGCTTCGAGGGCGAGCGCATCGGCCTCGTCATCTTCAACAGCTCGGCCGCCACCGTCTTCCCGCTCACCGACGACTACGACTTCATCAACGACGAGCTCGACGACGCGTCCAAGGCCCTCGGCGGCGACCCCGAGTTCGAGTCGTTCTTCGCCGGCACCTTCAACGGCCGAGGCACCTCGCTCATCGGCGACGGGCTCGCGACGTGCGTGTCGAGCTTCGACAAGGTCGACCTCCAGCGGGCCCGGTCGGTCGTCTTCGCCACCGACAACCACGTCGCGGGCCGACCCGTCATCGAGCTCGACGAGGCGGGCGAGCTCGCCAAGGCCAAGGGGGTGCGCGTCTACGGGCTGAACCCCGAGGAGAGCGGCCCGGACGACGAGGCCGTCGAGATGCGCGAGGTCGTGACCGGCACCTCGGGTCGCTACTACCCGATGAGCGACCAGTCGGCCATCAGCGGCATCGTCGACTCCGTCCAGGCGCAGGAGGCCACCCTCATCGACGCGGCGTCGCGGGCCCTCTACACCGACGACCCCAAGGTGCCGATCGCGTTGGCGGGGGTCGGCCTCGTCGGGCTCATCGGCGCGAGCCGGAGGTGGGGGTCGTGAGCTTCCTGCCCGTGGCCCCGTGGCCGGTGCTGCTCGTGCTCGTCGTCGCGGCGCTCGCGGCCGTGTGGTGGAACCCGACGTCGCGCTCGGTGCCCGGCGAGTCGCGCAGCACGCACTGGCGCCTCACGGCGGTGGTGCTGCTCCTCGGCGTCGCCGCGGTGCGCCCGGCGGTGGCGGGGGAGCAGGTCGACACGACGGCCGCCAACCTCAACGTCTACTTCGTGGTCGACACGACGAGCAGCATCATCGCCGAGGACTACGGCGACGGGGCGCCGCGCGTCAGCGGCGTGGCGAGCGACATCGCCGCCATCGCGGAGGCCCTGCCCGGTGCCCGCTACTCCGTGCTCACCTTCGACCAGGCCGCCCGCGTGCGCCTGCCGCTGACGACCGACACGACCGCGCTCGACGCGGCCGTGGAGACGCTGCTGCCCGAGTCGTACGAGGCGTCGCGGGGCACGTCGGTGAGCGAGGCGAACGACCGGCTGAAGACGCTGCTCCAGCAGGCCGACGCGCGCACCCCCGAGCGGGGCCGCGTCGTCTACTACTTCGGCGACGGCGAGCAGACGGCCCCCGACGCGCCCGCGCCCTTCGACATCGACCGCTCGCTCGTCAACGGGGGAGCGGTGCTCGGCTACGGCACGGCCGGGGGCGGTCGGATGAAGGCGACCCGCTCGCGCTTCGACACGAGCAACGACTACATCAAGGACCCCGCGACGGGCGAGGACGCCCGGTCGGTCATCAGCGAGGACACCCTGCGTGACATCGGCACCCAGCTCGGGCTGCCCTACCTGCACCGCGAGTCCGGCGACCCGATCGCCCCGGCCGTCGCTGGCGTCGACCTCGACCGGTTCGGCACGAGCGAGCAGATCGAGAAGCAGAAGGTGCGCGGGCGGCGCGAGCTGTACTGGCCCCTCCTGCTCGGGGTCGCGGGCCTCGCGGCCTGGGAGGTCGGAGCCGGCGTCACCGCCCTGCTGCAGACCCGGCGACGGAAGGGGACGAGCCGGTGACCGTGCTCGACGACCGCCCGGCCCGATCGGGCGACGGCCACGAGCCGGACGCCGGAGCCGCTGCGGCCACCGGGGAGCGGTCGCCCCGCCGTGGGGCGTGGAGGCGTCGGACGCGGCGCCCGCTGCCGCCCCGGCTGCGCCGCCGACGCCGCCGGCTGCTCCTCGCGTCGGCGCCCGTCGTCGTGCTGCTCCTGCTCGCCGCCGTGCGCCTCGTCTCGCTCAACCTCGTCGCCGCCCAGGCCATCGACGGCTACGCGGCGGGCGACAAGCCGCGGACCCTCGCGTGGGGCGAGCGGCAGGGCTGGGTCAACGTCGTCGAGACGTTCCGCAGCCCCTTCGCCGTCGGTGACGCGCACGTGCTCTCCGGCCACTTCGAGCTCGCCCGCCCGTGGTTCGAGCAGGCCTTCGAGCAGGTGCCCAAGGGGGGACTCGACGACTGCAAGGTCCGCGTCAACCTCGGCCTCACCTACGAGGCGCTCGGCGACCAGGCCCTGGCCCGGGAGCGCACCGACGAGTGGAAGCAGTTCTACGACAAGGGGATCGCCATCACGAGCGAGCGCCCGCCCCTGTGCGAGGCCCCGGAGGGTGGCCAGACCGGTGAGCAGCTGAAGTCGGCGCAGCAGCGCATGGAGCAGAAGAGCTCGGGCGCGCAGCCCGACCAGCCCCCGCAGCCGCAGGAGCAGCAGGACCAGCCCGCTCCCGACCAGCCGACCCAGCCCACGCCGGCGCCCGGCAGGACCCCGAGCCAGGACGAGCAGGACTACCTCAAGGAGCAGCAGCGCCGCAACACGATCGAGCGCAACCAGCAGCAGGGCCAGGACGACGCCTCGCCGGGCGACGGCGGGCCGACCTACCCCAAGCCCTGGTGACCACCGGCGGGCACCAGGTCTAGAACCACGCCTCCAGCAGGGTGGCCGCGTGCTCGTGCACCTCGACGGCCTTCTTGCCGCACGACTCCGGGCGGGTGCGCCCGGCGCTGCGACGCGTGACGCCGATGCGCCAGCGGCGGCGGTCGGCGTGGGTGACGATGACCTCCCACCCGTCGTCGGTGGCCTCGGCCGGCCCGGCCCAGAGCGCGCCGAGGCGCGTCTCGCCCAGGTGCTCGCGCACGAACGACTCGGCGCACTGCGAGGCGGCCGGCAGGCCCGAGCGCCCACGGTCGTGGGTCGGCCCGAGCAGCTCGAGGGGCGTGTGGCCGGTCGTGCTCGCCGACAGCACCCACTCCGCCGCCACGTCGTCGAGCCGGGCATAGGTCTGGCCCCACGGCAGCAGCACGGCCGTGGGCGCGAAGCGGTGCCCACCGGTGTGCGAGACCTCCCACACCCGACCGGGGGCGCGACGCGCGGCGTGCGCAGCGAGCGGCCGGCCACGCACGGCGCAGCACACGTCGCGGCGGCCGTTCGTGCAGACGAGCAGGGTGGGCTCGCCCTCGCGGGCGCCCGGCAGCGAGGCCTCGACGAGCGCCCGGTTGCCGCGGGCCAGGGCGGCCCAGTCGATGCCGAGCAGGTCGCCGACGCGCGGCAGGTCGGCGACGAGCAGCCAGGCCTCGTCGGGCAGGCTGCCGGCGTGGGCGAGCAGCACCCGGCGCGGGCCCTCGTGCACCGGGTGGCCGCCCGGGCGGCGGATCAGCATGAAGCGACCGCCCGCCCGCGTCGTGCGCGCCTCCAGCTCGCCGGCCAGCTCGACGTCGAGGTGCGACTCCCGGGCCGCGTCGCGACCCCACGGGCCGGGCTGCTCCACGACGACGAAGAAGGCCGCGGCGGCCGCCGTGCCGTAGGCGCTCGTCCCGTCGTGGTCGAAGAGCACCGAGCACGCGTCGGAGGCCGGTGTGCCGTGCCCCGTCGTGGCCGGGTGGCGGTCCTGCTCGTCGGCGGTGGTCACTCGGTGCCTCCCGGCCCTGCGCCCTCGGTCGCGGGTGCCTCGCCGTCCTGACCGCCGTCCTGACCGACGGTCTGACCGCCGGGCGTCGGGTCCGACGCGGGCGGCGGCCCCGCCACGTGGGCGATGACCGTCGTCGTGGGCAGGCCCGAGCCGTCGCGGCGCCCGTCGGCCGACGGCAGCTCGATGGCGACGCCGTTCGCGGCGGCCGCGCGCACCGGCGTGTTGCCGGCGAAGGCGAGCACGAGGGTGTCCTCGCCCTTGAGGAAGCGGTGGCAGCGCACGCCACCGGTGGCGCGCCCCTTGGCGGGGTACTCGGCGTACGGCGTGACCTTGAGCGACCCGCCCTCGGTGCCCGGCAGGGCTCCCGACGAGCCCGACGACGTGATGACGACGCCCTCACGGGTCGGGTCGACGACGCCGAAGAAGGTGGCGCGCCCGAAGCCGCCCAGCTTGATGCCGGCCATGCCAGCGGCCGAGCGGCCCTGCGGTCGCACGGACTTCGCCGGGAAGCGCAGCAGCTGGGCGTCGCTGGTGAGGAAGACCAGGTCGAGGTCGTCCCGGTCGGCGACGGCGGCCCCGACGACCCGGTCGCCGTCCTTGAGGCTGATGATGTCCCAGTCGTTGGTCTTCGGGGCGTCCGGCGTGACGCGCTTGACGACACCGCTCGCGGTGCCGAGTGCGACGACCGGCGCGTCCGCACCGATCGGGACGATGGTCAGCGGCTCCTCGCCCTTGGCGAGGTCGACGTAGGCCGCGAGGGGCGCGCCACCGGAGAGGGCGGGCGCGCCGTTCGTCGGCGGCAGCGTCGGCAGGTCGAGGGCCGAGAGGCGCACCATGCGACCGGCGCTCGTGACGAGGCCGAACTCCCCGCGGGCCGTGGTGCGCACCGCGCCGACCACGACGTCGTGCCTGGCGCGCGACCCCTCGGCCGTCACGGGCTCGGCCGAGCCGGTGCGCGCGAGCAGCCCGGTGCCGCTCAGCAGCACCCAGCAGGGGTCGTCGGCGACCTCGAGCGGCGTCGTCGAGGTGGCGGCCGCGTTGGCGCCGGAGCTCTCGAGGAGCACGGTGCGCCGTGGCGTGCCGTGCGCCTTGGCGACGTCGGCGAGCTCGGTGCTGACGAGCTTGAGCAGCAGCTTCTCGTTCTCGAGCAGCGCCCGCAGCTCTTCGATGGCGCGCTCGAGCTCGGCCTTCTCGGTCTCGAGCTCGATGCGCGAGAACTTCGTCAGGCGCCGCAGCTGGAGGTCGAGGATGTAGGTGGCCTGGGCCTCGGACAGGTCGAAGACCTCCATGAGGCGGGTGCGCGCGGTCGCGGCGTCGTCGGAGCCGCGGATGACCTGGATGACCTCGTCGATGTCGACGATGGCGATGAGCAGGCCCTCGACGAGGTGGAGGCGCTCCTCCCGCTTGGCGAGCCGGTGCTCGGTGCGCCGGCGCACGACCGAGGTGCGGAAGTCGACGTAGACCTTGAGGAGGTCCTTGAGGCCCATCGTGCGGGGCTGGCCCTCGACGAGCGCGACGTTGTTGATGCCGAAGTTCTCCTCCATCGGCGTCAGCTTGTAGAGCTGCTCGAGCACGGCGTCGGGGTTGAAGCCGTTCTTGATCTCGATGACGAGCTGCAGCCCGTTCGCGCGGTCGGAGAGGTCCTTGAGGTCGGCGATGCCCTGCAGCTTCTTGCCCTGGACGAGGTCCTTGATCTTGTCCATCACCTTCTCGGGCCCGACGAGGTAGGGCAGCTCGGTGACGACGATGCCCTTGCGGCGCGGCGTGATCGACTCGATGCGCGCCGTCGCGCGGGTGCGGAAGCTGCCGCGCCCGGTGAGGTAGGCGTCGCGGATGCCCTCGAGGCCGACGATCCTGCCGCCGCACGGCAGGTCGGGGCCCGGCACGAACTTCATGAGGTCCTCGAGCGAGCAGGACGGGTTGGCGATGAGGTGCCGCGCCGCCCCGATGACCTCGACGAGGTTGTGCGGGGGCATGTTCGTGGCCATGCCGACGGCGATGCCGGCCGCGCCGTTGACGAGCAGGTTCGGGTAGGCGGCGGGGAGCACCTCGGGCTGCAGCTGCGTGTCGTCGTAGTTCGGCACGTAGTCGACGGTGTCCTCGTCGAGCCCCGAGACCATGAGCAGCGCGGCGGCCGCCATGCGGGCCTCGGTGTAGCGGGCCGCGGCGGGCCCGTCGTCGAGCGAGCCGAAGTTGCCGTGGCCGTCGACGAGCGGCAGGCGCAGCGTGAACGGCTGGGCCATGCGCACGAGGGCGTCGTAGATGGCCTGGTCGCCGTGCGGGTGGTACTTGCCCATCACCTCGCCGACGACGCGCTGGCTCTTGACGTGCCCGCGGTCGGGCCGCAGGCCGAGCTCGTTCGCGCCGTAGAGGATGCGCCGCTGCACCGGCTTGAGGCCGTCGCGGGCGTCGGGCAGGGCCCGGGAGTAGATGACGCTGTAGGAGTACTCGAGGAAGGCGTTCTGCATCTCCTCCTCGACGTCGATGCCGACGATCTTCTCCTCGAAGTCCTCGGGAGGAGGCGGGGTGGTCGTTCGTCGGGCCATGCCGGGGGGTGCTCCTTGCCTAGCGGGTCAACGCCCCATCTTCGCGCAGGCCGCTCACGCGTCCTCACCTGCCACGCCGAAACGACCCCAGTGGGCCACCTCGCTCCCGGTGCGCCGGTGCCGGCGCAGGCTCGGGCTCCTGGGTCCGGGCACGGCATACCCCATCGCGACGACGCCGACGACAGTGCGGCTGCCCGGGATGCCGAACGCGGCGTGCACGGCGGCGTGGCGCTCGGGCGGCACCCCGAAGAAGAGGCTGCCCAGGCCCTCGTCGGTCGCCGTGAGCAGCAGCAGGAGCGAGGCCATGCCCGTGTCGACGTCCCAGTAGGGCACCGGCCAGCGGGCCTCGTCGCGGTCGGTCCAGCCCTTGTCGGGGGCGGCGTAGCGGTCGAGGTAGGCGTCCTTGTGCGAGAGGCAGAGCACGAGCACGGGGGCGTTGCGGATGCCGTCCAGCCAGGCGTCCGTGGCTACGCCGGGCTCGGTCGTGGCCGCCCAGAACGCGTCGCGCTCGGCGGGGGCCGTGAGGACGACGAAGTCCCAGCCCTGGCTGAACCCGGCGCTGGGGGAGCGCACGGCGTTGTCGAGGCAGCGCTGCACCACCTCACGGGCCACCGGGCGGTCCGGGTCGTAGCGGCGGACCATGCGGCGGGTGCGGACGACGTCGGTGAACTCCATGCGAGCAGACTGCCATCCGGGTGGCCCCCGCAGCCCGACGTGACACCATGAGCGCATGACGGCTGACGGGTTCAGCGACGACACGGGTGCACTCGAGCGGGTCTCGGCCCGGGCCACGGGGGCGCCGGTCGAGTGGGAGGCCGACGTCGTGCTCCGCGACGGCACCGTCGCGCACGTGCGGCCGATCTCCCCCGACGACGCCGAGGGCATCCGGCACTTCCACAGCCGGCAGTCCGCCGAGTCGATCTACCTGCGCTTCTTCGCGCCGCTGCGCGAGCTGAGCGAGCGTGACGTCCACCGGTTCACGCACGTCGACCACCACGACCGGGTGGCCCTCGTCGCGACCCTCGACGGCGAGATCATCGGCATCGGGCGCTACGACCGCATCGACCCGGGCTCGGCCGAGGTGGCCTTCAACATCTCCGACCACTACCAGGGCAAGGGCATCGGCTCGGTGATGCTCGAGCACCTGGCTGCCATCGCGCAGGAGATGGGGATCAACCGGTTCGTCGCCGAGGTGCTGCCCCAGAACCGCAAGATGCTCACCGTCTTCAAGGAGGCGGGCTACGAGGTCACGCACCACATCGAGGACGGCGTCGTCGAGGTGAGCTTCGACATCTCGCCGACCGAGCAGAGCAAGGCCGTGCAGCTCTCGCGCGAGCACCGCGCGGAGTCGCGGAGCATGCACACGATCCTCTTCCCCGAGCGGGTCGCCATCATCGGTGCGAGCCGGCGCGCGGAGTCGATCGGCGCGCTCGTCATGCGCAACATCCTCGAGGCCGGCTTCCAGGGCGAGCTCTACCCGATCCACCGCGTGGCCGACCAGATCCAGGGCGTGCCCGCCTACCCCTCGATCCACGACGTGCCGCACCCCGTCGACCTCGCCATCGTCGTCGTGCCCGCCGCCCAGGCGGTCGACGTCGTCAAGGACTGCGGCAAGGCCGGGGTCAAGGCGCTGCTCGTGCTGTCGGCGGGGTTCGCCGAGGCGGGCGAGGAGGGCGTGCGGCTGCAGGAGAAGCTGCGCCGCCGGGTGCGCCGCGCCGGCATGCGCATCGTCGGGCCCAACAGCTTCGGCATCGTCAACAACGACCCCTCGGTGCGGCTCAACGCCACGCTCGCGACCGTCATCCCCGAGAAGGGGCGCCTCGGCCTGTTCGCCCAGAGCGGCGCCCTCGGCGTCGCGGTGCTCGCCTCCGCCGCCCGGCGCGGCCTCGGCATCTCGGTGTTCGCCTCCGCGGGCAACCGCGTCGACGTGTCGGGCAACGACCTGATGCAGTACTGGATCGACGACCAGGAGACCGACACCGTCGGGCTCTACCTCGAGTCGATGGGCAACCCGCGCAAGTTCTCGCGGATCGCCCGCCACCTCGCGACGGTCAAGCCGGTCATCGTCGTCTCCTCCGGAGTCTCGAGCTTCGCGGCCCCGCCCGGGCACCGCACCCGCGTCACCAACGTGCCGCCGCAGGCGTTCCGGGCCCTGCTGCGCCAGGCCGGTGTCATCCGGGTCGAGAACGTGCACCAGCTCTTCGACGTCGCCCAGCTCACCCTGCACCAGCCGCTGCCGAAGGGCGACCGCGTCGCGATCGTCGGCAACTCGGACGCCCTCGGCGCCCTGAGCGCGAGCGCCTGCCTCAGCTGGGGCCTCAAGGTGACCCACGGCCCCGTCTCGCTCCAGCCGCAGGCCTCGGCCGAGGAGTTCGCCGCAGCCCTGGACGCCGCCTTCGCCGATCCCGAGGTCGACAGCGTCGTCGCGGCATTCATCCCGCCGCTCGTCACGCCGGACGAGGACGTGCACGAGGCCGTGCGCAACATCGTCGCCGACCACGAGAAGCCTTGCGTGGCAACCTTTCTCGGCATGCGCGGTGTCGGTGACGGGCTGTCCTACGAGCAGCACGGGCAGCGACGGTCGGTGCCGGCGTACTCGATGCCGGAGGACGGCATCCGCGCCCTCAACGCGGTGACCCGCTACGCGCAGTGGCGCCAGCGCGACCGGGGCACGCAGGTCTCACCCGTCGGGATCGACCGGCTGCGGGCGGAGCGCCTGCTCGAGGGCTACCTCGCGGGCTACCCCGAGGGGAGGGCGCTGACGCGCGAGGAGACGCGCGAGCTGCTCGGCGCCTACGGCATCCGGGTGTGGCCGGCGGTCGAGGTCACCGACGCGACGAGCGCGGTCGCGGCCGCCGACGAGCTGACCTACCCCGTCATCCTCAAGTCGACCTCGCCCATCGTGCGCCACCAGCCGGGCCTCGTCGGCGTGCGCGGCGACCTCGTCGACGCCGAGTCGGTGCGCGACGCGCACGCGTCGCTGAGCGAGCGCCTCGGCCCGCTGGGCGCCGACCGCTTCGTCGTGCAGCGCATGGCGGTGCCGGGGGTGTCGTGCGTCATCCGGGCGAGCGAGGACCCGCTCTTCGGGCCGGTCGTCAGCTTCTCCGTCGCCGGGCCGCCCACCGAGCTGCTCGGCGACGTGGCGCACCGCATCCCGCCGCTCACCGACGTCGACGTCACCGACCTCATCGACGGCGTCAAGGCCGCGCCCCTGCTCGGCGGCCACCGCGGCGCCGCGCCGGTGCACCGCGCCGCCCTCAGCGACCTCGTGGCCCGGCTCTCGGTGCTCGCCGACGACCACCCCGAGCTCGCGTCGGTCGAGCTCAACCCGGTCAACGCGTGGACGGGCGGCGTCGACGTGCTCGGCGCCGAGGTCGTCGTGCGTCCTGCGCTCGTGCGCAAGGACCCCGGCCGCCGCCGGATGACCTGAGCATCGCCCCGGGCGAGGGGTCGACGGGGGTGGCGGCCGGTCGGGCCTGTGGGCGGCGCGGGCCGGCTGACGGCCGGCAGGTGCAAGGATGGGGCCATGCGACACGCCAGCCCCGGCACCGGCCGAACCCTTCCGACGGACCTCACCGAGGCCATCACCCGGGCCGGGTACTACCCCGCGCTCGTGTGCGACGTCGTCGAGTCGGCGCTTGCCGACGAGGAGGTCGTCTCGCACCTCGTGCACCAGGAGACGACGTTCGACCACGAGACCGTGCGCCGCCACGTCACCGTCCTCGTCATCACGCCGAAGCGCCTCGTCATCGCGCACGCCGACGACCACGCCGAGTCCGAGGACAAGCTGATGGCGACCGCGACGACCGAGACGGTCCCGCTCGCGGCGGTGCGGGGCGTCATGCTCACGCACGTCGTGGCGCAGCCCGACACCTTCACGCCGGGCACCCACGGGCGCGACCTCACGCTCACGCTCGGCTGGGGCGCCGTCAGCCGGCTCGACATGCTCCCCGCGCAGTGCGGCGACCCCGACTGCACGGCCGACCACGGCTTCGAGGGCACCATCGCCTCCGACGACATCTCGCTCCGCGTCAGCTCTGCCGCCGACGGCGAGGACGCCGTCGGCCACGCCATGAGCTTCGCGCGGACCCTGTCGGCGAGCATCGGCGGCGGCTCGCTCCTCTGACGCGTGACCACCCTGCCTGACGCCGCGCCGCGTCCCCCCGACTGGTCCGCCGGCACGCTCGCCTCCGTGCTGCCCTCGGTCGCCGACCGCCTCGGCGTGGGCCGGTATGCCGGCCGCGACGTCTTCGACCTCCCCGCAGTGCCGCGTACCGTCGTCGTGCTCGTCGACGGGCTCGGGCACGACCTGCTGCGCCAGCGCAGCGGGCACGCGCCGTTCCTGCGCAGCCACCTCGGCGCGGCGAAGCGGGTGCCCTGCGGCTTCCCGTCCACGACGGCGACGTCGATGGGCACCTTCGGCACGGGCCTGCCGCCGGGCGCGCACGGCCTCGTCGGCATGCAGGTGCTCGACCCCGACACCGACCGGCTGCTCAACGAGCTGTCGTGGGAGGACGGTCCCGACCCGCGCCGCTGGCAGCCGAACGAGACGGTCTTCGAGGCCGCCGAGAACGCCGGCGTCACCGTGACGATGGTCGGGCCGCACTACTTCGACGGCTCCGGCCTGACGACGGCCGCGCTCCGCGGCGCCGGCTTCCGGGCCGCGCGCAGCATCGACGACCGCGTCGACGCCGCGGTGGCCGCCGTGCGCGCGACGCCCCGTTCGCTCGTCTACCTCTACTGGGGCGAGGTCGACAAGGTCGGCCACGTGCACGGATGCCAGTCGTGGCAGTGGGGCGACGAGGTCGAGTCCGTCGACGCGGCCCTGCGACGGCTCTGCGCCCGGGTGCCGGACGACACGTCGGTCGTCGTCACGGCCGACCACGGCATGGTCGACGTGCCGTTCGCCGACCGCGTCGACCTCGCGCACGAGCCCGCCCTCATGTCGGGGGTGCGCCACCTCGGCGGCGAGGCGCGCAACCTGCAGCTCTACACGGATCCCGGTGCGGCAGCCGACGTCGAGCAGGCGTGGACGTCGCGCTTCGGCGAGCGGGTCCGCGTGCTGACCCGTGAGCGCGCCGTCGACGAGGGCTGGTTCGGCACGGTGCGTCCCGACGTGCTCCCGCGCATCGGCGACCTGCTCGCCGTGACCACCGGGACGTTCGCGATCGTCCACTCCGGGCTCATGCGCCGGGAGGTCGTCGCGCTCCTCGGCCTGCACGGGTCGACGAGCGAGGCCGAGATCGCCGTGCCGGTCGTCGTCGTGCCGCCGCGTCGTGGCTAGGGTGGTGCCTCGTGGCTGAGCTCGTCTTCTTCTCCGGGACCATGGACTGCGGCAAGTCGACCCTCGCCCTGCAGATGGACCACAACCACCGCGTGCGGGGGCGGGTGGGCCTCATCTACACGAAGATGGACCGTGCCGGCAGCAACGTGCTCAGCTCGCGCCTCGGCCTCTCGACGGGGGCGCTCGAGGTCGGCGACGACCTCGACTTCTGGGAGTCGACCGTCGGCCGGGCCACGGCCGGCACGCGCATCGACTACCTCATCTGCGACGAGGCGCAGTTCTACACCTGCGACCAGGTCGAGCAGCTCGCGCGCATCGTCGACGAGATGGAGGTCGACGTCTTCGCCTTCGGGATCACGGCCGACTTCCGCACCGAGCTCTTCCCGGGGAGCAAGCGCCTCATCGAGCTCGCCGACAAGGTGCAGGTGCTGCAGGTCGAGGCGCTGTGCTGGTGCGGCCGCCGCGCGACGACCAACGCCCGCGTGCTCGACGGCGTCATGGTCGTCGAGGGGGAGCAGGTCGTCGTCGGCGACACGAAGCCGGGCACGACGGGTCTGGTGGAGTACGAGGTGCTGTGCCGACGGCACTACATGCGGCGGATGACCTCGCACGCGGCCAAGGCCGCCGCGATCTCGCCCGAGGTGCTGCCCTTCGACCTCGACGTCTGCCCCCTGCCGCCCCTGCCGGTCACCCAGGCGGACTGAGACCGGCCGGCAGCCGAGAGCCCCCGAGGAGCCCGTCGCGGCCACTCGGCAGGGGGAGCGCGGTGGGTCAGTCGCTCTTGCGGCCGAACATGATGTCGTCCCAGCTCGGCACGCCGGGACGGCCCGACTTGCGCGCGGCCGGCTTCGGCTTCGGGATGCCGGGGCGCGGGCGGTCCTTCGACGACGCGGCTGCCGCGGCTGCCGGAGGAGCCGGAGCAGCCGGAGCGGCAGCGGCTGCCGGGGTGCGGCGCTCGATGACGTCGTCGTGCTCGGGCTCCGTCGCCCGCGCGGCGTCCGAGCCCGCCGGGCTGCGCTCCTCGTGGGGCGCGGCGTCGGCCAGCAGGTCGGGCAGGATGTCGGGACGGTCGTCGACGTGGGCGTCAACTGCCGGTGCGTCGTCAGTGGCGTCGTCGTCCTCGTCGCCGGCGGACTCGGCCTCGGGGGCGGCCCCCTCAGGTGCGACGTCCGTCACGTCGTCCTCGGCCGGCTCCTCGACGGGCGGGCTGGTCTCGGCGATCGGCTCGGCAGGCTCTGCGAGGGCTTCAGCAGGCTCTGCAACGGCCTCGGCAGGCTGGGTGACGGCCG
The DNA here is from genome assembly GCF_039542985.1 of Terrabacter aeriphilus. Lineage (NCBI taxonomy): Bacteria > Bacillati > Actinomycetota > Actinomycetes > Micrococcales > Intrasporangiaceae > Terrabacter > Terrabacter aeriphilus. The sequence goes on along the minus strand of NZ_BAABIW010000016.1, from coordinate 129,792 downwards.
GCTCGGTGACGGTGGGCTCGGGCGGGAGGGTCTGGCGCACCGGCTGGGTGGCCTCGGTGCGGCGGGCCTGGCGCTGCGCGGCCTCGACGCCGATGCGGTCCTCGGCGGCGCCGGTCTTGACCACCTCGGGGTCGTCCTCGGGGTGGGTGTGCGCGGCGGGCGGCAGCTCCTCGCGCGGGTCGCGAGCCAGCTCCTCGAGCGGCAGCGCCTCCTCGGGAGCGGTCTCGAGTCCCGGCACGTCAGCCGACTTCGGCCGACGGCGGCGGCCCCGCTGGGCGCTGCGCTCGCGCATGGCGGCCATCAGGTCGACGGTCTCGCCCTCGCGGCGGCGCACCGGGGCGGCGGCCGACACGCCACCCTCGGCCTCGACGTCGTAGACACGGCTGGGCCGGCTCGGGGCCGACAGGTGCGGGGCCGGGATGGGGCCGGGGGCCTGCTGGTCCTCGTCCTCGCTGAGCCACCTCGCCTCGTCGTCCGTCGCCGACACCGTGCGGGCGAGCGGGTCGAAGTGCCAGGCGGCCTCGCGCTCACGGCCTCCGGCGGCGAAGAGGAGCAGCACGGTCCAGGCGCCCTTGTCGGTGCGGCGCGAGTCCCAGCGGGCCGAGCCCGCGTCGATGGCGCGGGTGCGCAGGCGCTCGGAGACGCGGGCGTCGAGGGTCTGCGCCGTGCCGCCGGTCGCTCCCCGCGAGCGCAGGCGCACCTGGCGGGCGAGGCCCGCGACGTGCTCGCGCTCGGCGAGGATCGGGCCCTCGTAGCGGTGCACCTTCTCGACGGGCCAGCCCGCGCGCTCGGCGACCTCCTCGGCCGTCAGGCCGGCCCGGATCATGGCCTGGACGTCCTTGGGACGCAGCCCCCCGGAGCTCTCGATCTGCAGCTGGCCCAGGCGCGGACGGTCCCGACGCGCGGCCGCACGCAGCGGCTCGTCGAGCGGGACGGCATACCTGTTGCCCTCGTCGTCGGCCAGCAGCAGGTGCGATCCGTCCTCGTGGACGCCGACGAGCCTGAGGTGCTGCATGGATGGGTCTCCCGGGTAACGAGTCTGCGTGTCGTGCGGTGGTCGTGCCCCGCTGCCGGGCGTCGCTCACGGCAGCGCGGCGGGTGCTGTGCAGTCGAGCATGCCACCGGCGCGGGCACCCGCCAAAGCGACCACGCCGCACAGGTACCGTTTGCTCTGGCATGCCCACCACCTTCGCGTCCGCCCAGCTCGCCCTCGACATCGTCGGCGTGTTCGTCTTCGCGCTCTCCGGCGGCCTCGTGGCGGTCAAGAAGCGCTTCGACCTCTTCGGCGTCATCGTCCTCGCCTGCGCGGCGGCCCTCGGCGGCGGCATCGTGCGCGACCTGCTCATCGGCGACATCCCGCCCGTCGGCATCAGCGACTGGCGCCTCCTGACGGCGGCCGCCCTCGGCGGCCTCGTCACCTTCCTCTTCCACCCCGGCGTCGAGCGGATCACCCGCTTCGTGCGGGTGCTCGACGCTGCGGGCCTCGCGGCCTTCGCGGTCGCGGGCAGCCTCAAGGCCGTCACGACGGTGGGCGTCTCGCCCATCGCGGCCGTGCTCGTCGGCGTCATCACCGCGGTCGGTGGTGGCGTGCTGCGCGACCTGCTCGCGGGGCAGGTGCCCGAGGTGCTGCGCCGCGAGCTGTATGCCGTGCCGGCCATGCTCGGCGCCGTCATCATCGTCGTCGCCGCCCGCGTCGGGTCGCTGCAGGACTGGGTGCTGTGGACGGCGGTGGCGCTCGTCTTCGCGGTGCGCATGCTGGCCGTGCGCCTCGACCTCAACGCGCCGACGCCCCTCCGCTCGACCCCGGGCCCCTAGACCGCCCCACCCGGGCCCACCTGGGACCTGACCCGGACCCGACTCGGGTCCCCGTGACGGTCCCCAGCCAGACACCACCCCCCACGACCGGATCGACCAGATGGTGGAGACATGACATCGCAGACCAACCCCCCGACCACCGCCGACCTCTCGCCCTACGACGCCGTGCTGCTGCTCGGCTTCGGCGGGCCCGAGGCCCCCGAGGAGGTCATGCCGTTCCTGCGCCGCGTGACGGCGGGCCGCGGCATCCCCGACGAGCGCCTCGAGTCGGTGGCCGAGCACTACCACCACTTCGGCGGCCGCAGCCCGATCAACGACCAGAACCGGGCCCTGCTCGCCGCGCTGCGCGCCGAGCTCGACAGCCGTGGCATCGACACCCCGATCGTCTGGGGCAACCGCAACAGCGAGCCGTTCATCGACGACGCGCTGCGCGAGGCCCACGCGGCCGGGCAGCAGCGCCTCGTCGCGCTGACGACGAGCGCCTACTCCTCCTACTCCTCCTGCCGGCAGTACCGCGAGAACCTCGCCGACGCCCTCGACACGGTGACCCAGGAGGGGCTCTCGTTCGAGATCGACAAGGTCGCCCAGTACGCGCCCCGCCCGGGCTTCGCCGAGGCGAACCTCGGCGAGCTGGTGCGGGCGCTGCGGGCCCTCGACGGGGCGCCCGACGCCGAGATCGCGCTGCTCTTCGTCACCCACTCGATCCCCGACGCCATGGACGACACGTCCGGCCCGGGCGACGGCGAGGGCAACCTCTACCAGCGCCAGCACCTCGCCCTCGCGGCGCGCCTGACGCAGGAGGCGAACCGCGTGCTCGGCCGCGACCTCACGGGTGAGCTCGTCTTCTGCTCGCGCTCGGGCCCGCCGACCCAGCCCTGGCTCGAGCCCGACGTCAACGACCGCATGCGCGAGCTCGCGACCGCGGGGGTGCGCACCGTCGTCACCGCCCCCATCGGCTTCGTCAGCGACCACATGGAGGTCGTCTACGACCTCGACACCGAGGCCCAGGAGACGGCCGACGAGCTCGGCCTCACCCACGTGCGGGTGCCCACCGTCGGCACCGACGCCGCCTTCGTGCGCGACCTCGTCGACGCGCTCCTCGAGCGCGCGGCCGAGGCCCGCGGCGAGGACGTGCCGCTGTTCGAGGGCCGGATGCCGTCGAGGTGCGCGGTCGGGTGCTGCCCCAACCTGCGCCAGGCCCGTCCCGCCCTCTGCGGAAGCGACTGAGGAGCGTCATGACGACAGCACGCAGCGACCACGGCCGTCAGGACGCACCCGAGCTGCCCGCCGGCACCACCGTCGAGGAGCTCGAGCGGCTCTGCATCCGGTTCGCCGTCGAGGCCGGCCGGTTCATCCGTGACGAGCGGCCGCCCCGCATGGGTGTCGCGGCGACGAAGTCGACCGAGACCGATGTCGTCACCGTCATGGACCGCCGCTCCGAGGAGCTGCTGCACCGCCTGATCCAGCAGGCGCGGCCCGACGACGGCATCCTCGGCGAGGAGGGCGCCGACGTCGCCGGCAGCACCGGACTGACGTGGGTCATCGATCCCATCGACGGCACCGTCAACTACCTCTACGAGGTGCCGGCGTATGCCGTGTCCGTGGCGGTCGTCGTCGGCGACGCCCGCACCGAGCAGGGCTGGGCGCCGGTCGCCGGTGCGGTGGCCGATCCGTCGCTGCGGCTCGTGCACCACGCCGGGCGCGGCACGGGGGCGCGGACCCGCCCGGAGGGTGACCTCGACGTCGCCGCGACGGCGTTGACCGTCTCGGGGGAGGACCGCCTCGCCCGCACGCTGCTCGCGACGGGCTTCGGCTACGCCCCGGAGGTGCGGGCCCGACAGGCCGACGTGATGCGGCGCGTGCTGCCCCGGGTGCGCGACATCCGCCGCATCGGCAGCGCCGCGCTCGACCTCGTGCGGGTGGCCGAGGGTTCCGTCGACGCCTACGCCGAGACGGGCCTCAACGCGTGGGACCTCGCGGCCGGATGGCTCATCGTCGAGGAGGCCGGTGGCGTCGTCGTCGGGGCCCAGGGCCGCCCGGGGAAGGAGCTCACGGTCGCGGCGGGGCCGGCGCTCGTGGAGCAGGTGCGCACCCTCTTCACCGACGGCACGCCCGACTGAGTCCGTCGCCGGACGTGGCGCTCAGGCCGCGTCGAAGGCCTCGAGGCCGGGCACCCGCACGCCGTTCTCGGCGGCGAGCCGGGCGAACGACTCGAGCTCGCCGGTGTGCACCTGGATGCGGTACTCGTCGTCGGCGGCGCGCGCCTCGGCCAGGTCGCCCAGGGCGTCGTTGACCCGCTGCCTCATCTGCTCGACGAACTCGGTCATGGTGCCACCTCCGGGCTTGGGGAACGTTGGGTCGGGTCCGCAGACACTACCGCGCCGTCATGCCCCCACCGTGCACCGAGGATGGCAGCCGGATGGCAAAGGGACGGTGAACGGTTGGTCCGGAAAGGGCAGGAGGTGCCACCGGGCGCCGGGCCCGTCTCAGGGGCTGGCGGGCGCAAGGTGACAACACGGCGGCGATCGGGCATCATGCGCGCACGCGGCAGTTTCGTGGGGGAAGACAGCGCCGTCGACCACGCGGGTTCCACGGGAACAAGCACGGCCCCACGAGCGTTCTTCGCGTCACAGACCGCAAGGCGCAGTTCGAGTAGAAGTGAGACAACAGATGGCAACCGATTACGACGCGCCACGCAAGACGGACGACGAGCTGAGCGAAGACTCCATCGAGGAGCTCAAGTCCCGGCGCGTCGACAAGACGTCGTCCAGCGTGGACGTTGACGAGACGGAGCAGGCCGAAGGGTTCGAGCTCCCGGGCGCCGACCTCTCCGGCGAGGAGCTCTCGGTCCGGGTCCTGCCCAAGCAGGCCGACGAGTTCACTTGTGGGCGTTGCTTCCTCGTGCACCACCGCAGCCAGCTCGCCAAGGAGAGCAACGGCATGATGATCTGCACGGAGTGCGCCGCCTGAGCGCATCCCCACGCCGTCCGGAGCCCGGGCGGCACCCGCAGGCAGCAGAGCAGGAGCAAGTAGGGTCGGTCCTCGTGACCGACCCTTGTGCTGTCCCGGACCGTCTCGCGGGCGACGCCGTCGTGCGGGTGCGCCGGCTCGACCCGGACCTGCCGCTGCCGGGCTACGCGCACCCCGGCGACGCCGGGGCCGACCTGTGCTCGAGCACCGAGGTCACGATCGCCCCGGGGGAGCGGGCCCTCGTGCCGACCGGCCTGGCCATCGCCCTGCCGCCGGGGCACGCCGGCTTCGTGCACCCCCGCTCGGGCCTGGCCGCGCGCCACGGCATCTCGATCGTCAACGCCCCCGGCACCGTCGACGAGGGCTACCGGGGCGAGATCCTCGTCAACCTCGTCAACCTCGACCCCCGCGAGCCGTTCACCGTGCACCGGGGCGACCGCATCGCCCAGCTCGTCGTGCAGCGCGTCGAGCAGGTGGCCTTCCTCGAGGTGGATTCGCTTGACGCGACCAGTCGGGGGGACACTGGACACGGATCCACCGGAGGGTTCGGTGGGCCCGGACCCGAGGGCGCCGCCTCGCCGATCGCGGGGGACTCACCCGCCGGGGCCTGATCATCGGATACGGTTCGCCGGGCGCTGCGTCAGCGCCGCGACGACCCCGGGCGGCATCGCGCCACGCGGGACGCAGGACTCAAAGGACGGAATGACGTGGGACTCTTCAGCCGAGGCAAGTCGAAGGACCGCCCGGACGCCGACGGCGTGGACGTGAACGACGACCTCGACCGTGACGAGCACGACCCCGAGGCCGATGCGACCGGCGCCGCCGACGACGCGGACCGCGTGGCCTCCGTGCCCGGTGCCGGCACCGACGGTCCCTTCGACCGCGCCGCCGTCGAGGACGACAGCGACTACCTCAACCTCGGCTCCATCTGGCTGCGCGGCCAGCAGGGCATGGAGCTGCGGCTGGAGATCAACGAGCAGGAGCAGCAGATCACGGGGGTCACCGCCGTGATCGGCGAGTCCGCCGTGCAGCTGCAGGCGTTCGCCGCGCCGCGCACCGAGGGCGTCTGGATCGACATCCGCAACGAGATCGCCGACAGCATCGTCGGGGCGGGAGGCACCGCCGAGGTGCTGACCGGGGACTTCGGCGAGGAGCTGCTGACCCGGATGCCGCAGACCGGCCCCGACGGCCGCACCGTCTTCATGCCGGCCCGGTTCGTCGGCGTCGACGGACCGCGCTGGTTCCTCCGCGCCGTCGTCTCGGGCCGCGCCGCCATCGAGCCGGAGGCCGCGGCAGCCGTGCACGACCTCATCCGCACCGCCGTGGTCGACCGGGGCGGCGAGGCCATGCCGCCGCGCGAGCTGCTGCCGCTGCGCCTGCCCGACGCCGAGGGTGCCGAGCAGGCCCAGGGCGAGGAGCCGGGTGCTCCGACCGAGGGTGACCTCAACCCCTTCGAACGCGGACCCGAGATCACCGAGGTCCGCTGATGGAGGGCGTGGGCCGCCTGGCCCCGGGTGACCCCGGGACGTCCGCGTGAGCGCGGGCAAGCCCGGCGCGCTGCGCCGGCTGAGCGAGCGCCTGACGCGCACGTCGCACGAGATCGAGGCGGCCCAGCTGGCCCGCGAGTCGAGCGACCTCGGCGTCATCCACATCGCGGCGGCGCCGCTGCGCACCCGCGTCACCGTCTGCGGCGAGGTGCGCTCGGTGACGCTGCGCCCGCGCGAGGAGACCCCGGCGCTCGACGTCGAGGTGTGGGACGGCACCGAGTCGCTCCACCTCGTCTGGCTGGGTCGCCGCCGCATCGCCGGCATCGTGCCCGGCATCAAGGTGCAGGCCACCGGCCGCATCACGACCCGACGGAAGGTCGCCACGATGTTCAACCCGGCCTACGAGATCGTCGGCCGCGCGGGGCAGCCGCATGCCTGAGGCGGACGGCGGCGCCGTGGTGCCCGGGGCGGCCGACTCGCGCGAGCCGGGCGACGGTATCGCGCGTGAGTCGGGCGACGGCGTCGCGCGCTCCGAGGCCGACCTGCGCCGCTACGACACCGTCGAGGAGCTGCTGCGCGACAAGCTGTCCGAGGCCATCGGCGGCTGGCGCGGCGCGGCCGAGTCGGCCGTGCCGGTCCTCGCCTTCACCGTCGCGTGGTCACGCACCCAGGACCTCCGCACCGCGCTCGTCGTCGCCGGCGCCTGCGTGGGGCTCCTGCTCGTGCTGCGCCTCGTGCAGCGCCAGGACCCCCGCTTCATCGTGTACGCCGCCGTGGGGATCGGCATCTCGGCCTTCTTCGCGCTGCGCTCGGGCAAGGCGGAGGACGCCTTCCTGCCCGGCATGCTCCAGAACGCCGGCCTGCTCGTGCTGCTCGTCGTCACGAACCTCACGCGGTGGCCGCTCTTCGGCTTCATCGTCGGCGTGGCCGAGCCCGAGGCGTTCGCGGCCGACCCCACGTGGTGGCGGCGCCACCCGGGGATCATCACGGTCGCGGCCCGGCTCGCGTGGGTGCTCGTCGCGCTCAACGTCGTGCGCCTCGCGATCATGGTGCCGCTCTACCTCGCCGAGCAGGTCGCCGCGCTCGGCGTCGCCAAGATCGTGCTCGGCTGGCCGGCCTACCTGCTGGCGGTGACCGCGATGGGCGCGATCCTCGTGCGCGGTCGCACCCCGATCGACCCCGGCCGCGTGGCCTGACGCCATCGGCGGCCGCGCTCGGGCGGTTCGGTCAGTTCGCCTCGGCGCGGTGGCGCTCGCCCGGGGCGACGAGGTCCTGGAGGCGGTCCTCCTGCTCCGTCGTCGTGATGAAGAGCAGCTCGTCGCCGGCCTCGATCGCGTCGTCGGGCGTCGGGGCGAGCGGGCGCTCCTCGCGGATGATCGCGACGAGCACCGTGTCGACCGGCCAGTCGACGTCGCCCACGCGGCGGCCCGCGAAGGGGCTGCCCTCGGGCAGCGTGATCTCGACCATCGAGGCGCGGCCCTGCTGGAACTCGAAGATCCGCACGAGGTCGCCGATGCTGACGGCCTCCTCGATGAGGGCCGTCATGAGTCGCGGGGTCGACACCGCGACGTCGACGCCCCACGACTCGTCGAACATCCACTCGTTCTTGGGGTTGTTGACGCGCGCGACCGTGCGGGGCACGCCGAACTCCGTCTTGGCGAGGAGCGAGAGCACGAGGTTGGCCTTGTCGTCACCGGTGGCGGCCACGCAGACGTCCGACTCCTCGAGCCGGGCCTCCTCGAGCGCGGCGAGCTCGCAGGCGTCGGCGAGCAGCCACGACGCCTCGGGCACGCGCGAGGCCTGCACGTCGTCGGCGTCCTTGTCGATGAGCAGCACCTGGTGACCGTTGCCGAGCAGCTCACGGGCGATGGAGCGTCCGACGCTCCCGGCTCCGGCGATGACGACGCGCATGCGGTGTTCTTCTTCCTCGTACCGGGTCAGTGGGCCGCGGGCGGCTGGTCGCAGAGGCGCTCGACGCGCGCGAGGTCGTCGCGCGGCACGGTCAGGTGCACGAGGTCGCCCTGCTGCACGACCATGTCGGGCCGGGGCAGCGTGCCCTCGCCGAGCCGGGTGACGTAGGCGACGCGGGCGCCGGTCTGCTCCTCGACGACGGTGAAGGGGTGGCCCACCCAGGCCTCGGCCATCGGCACCTCGGCGATGACGATCTTGCCGCTCGGGTCGGTCAGCTCGGGCACGGCGCCCTGGGGGAGCAGCCGCTGGATCATCTGGTCGGCCGTCCACCGCACCGTCGCGACGGTGGGGATGCCGAGCCGCTGGTAGACCATGGCGCGCTGCGGGTCGTAGATGCGGGCCGCGACGTGCTCGACGCCGAAGGTCTCGCGCGCCACGCGCGCGGCCAGGATGTTCGAGTTGTCGCCGCTGCTCACGGCGGCGAAGGCGTACGCCTCGCGGATGCCTGCGGCGATGAGCGTCTCGCGGTCGAAGCCGATGCCGGTCACCGTCTGGCCGTCGAACGACGTGCCGAGGCGGCGGAAGGCGGAGGCGTCGGCGTCGATGATGGCGACGTCGTGGCCACCGCGCCCGAGCGTGCGCGCGAGCGTGGAGCCGACGCGGCCGCAACCCATGATGACGAAGTGCACGGACGCGACGCTACACCGTGGCGCAGCCGCCCACGGTGCGGGCCGCACCAGCGCGCCGGACCGCGAAACGGTCGGGACGGCATACCTGCTCGGCGGGCGGCGCGCGCGGGTGGGCGCACGCGTGGGAGGCGGTCGGTGCACGCCCCCGAAACGTTCTACAGTGTCGTCGTGCCAGGTACCGGTTCGCTGTTCAAGCGCCTCCTCCTCGGTCGCGCGATGCGCAGCGACAAGCTCGGTGAGACGCTGCTGCCCAAGCGGCTCGCGCTGCCGATCTTCGCGAGCGACGCGTTGTCGTCGGTGGCCTACGCCCCCGACGAGATCATGCTCATGCTCGGCCTGGCCGGCGGCGCGTTCGCCATGACGCACAGCTGGCAGATCACCATCGCCGTCGTGCTCGTCATGGTCGTCGTCGTCGCGTCGTACCGCCAGAACGTGCACGCCTACCCCTCGGGGGGCGGCGACTACGAGGTCGCGACCGTCAACCTCGGGCCCAAGGCGGGGCTGACGGTCGCGAGCGCGCTGCTCGTGGACTACGTGCTCACCGTGGCGGTCTCGGTCAGCTCGGGTGTCCAGAACGCCGGGACGGTCCTCGACTTCGTGCGCGGCAAGGAGGTGCTGGTCGGGGTCGTCATCATCGTCTTCCTCACCGCGATGAACCTGCGCGGCGTGCGCGAGTCGGGCAAGGCGTTCGCCGTGCCCGTCTACCTCTTCATGGTCGCCATCATCGGGATGGGCGTCTACGGCTTCATCCAGAAGGCGACCGGCGGGCTCGCCCCGGCCGAGAGCGCCGGGCTCACGCTCGTGCCCGAGGGCGGCGAGGAGCTCACGGGGATCGCGGCCGGCTTCCTCCTGCTCCGCGCCTTCTCGTCGGGCTGCGCCGCCCTGACGGGCGTCGAGGCGATCAGCAACGGCGTGCCGGCCTTCAAGAAGCCCAAGAGCGACAACGCCGCCACGACGCTGCTGCTCATGGGCGCGCTCTCGATCACGATGCTCGCCTCGATCATCACGCTGAGCCAGTGGACCGGCATCAAGATCGCCGAGGATCCCGCGTCGCAGCTGCTGCGCGACGGCCGGCCCGTCGGCGACGACTACGTCCAGCACACCGCGATCGGCCAGCTCTCCGAGGCGGTCTTCTCGAACTTCCACGTCGGCGTCGTCTTCGTCTCGATCGTGACCGGCCTCATCCTCTTCCTCGCCGCCAACACGGCCTTCAACGGCTTCCCGGTGCTCGGCTCGATCCTCGCGCGCGACGGCTACCTCCCGCGCCAGCTGCACACCCGCGGCGACCGGCTCGCCTTCTCCAACGGCATCCTCATCCTCGCTGCGGCGGCGATCCTGCTCGTCGTCGTCTTCCGCGCCAACGTGAACGCGCTGCTGCAGCTCTACATCGTCGGCGTGTTTGTCTCGTTCACGACGAGCCAGACCGGCATGGTGCGGCACTGGACGCGCCACCTGCGCCTCGAGCGCAACCCCAAGGAGCGCGCCCGGATGCAGCGCTCGCGGGTCATCAACGCGGTCGGGGCCGCGATGTCGGCCACGGTGCTGCTCGTCGTGCTCATCACGAAGTTCCAGCAGGGTGCGCGCTACGCGATCCTCGCCATGGCGGTGCTCTTCGTCCTCATGCTCGGCATCAAGAAGCACTACTCGCGCGTGCGCGACGAGCTCGCCATCGACTGGGACGTCGAGCGTCCGATGCTGCCGAGCCACGTGCACGCCATCGTCTGCATCTCCAAGGTGCACAAGCCGACGATGCGCGCGCTGTCGTACGCGCGGGCGAGCCGCCCCACCTACCTCGAGGCGGTCACCGTCGACGTCGACCCCGAGGAGACCCAGGGCCTGCTCGACGAGTGGGACCGCCGCGACATCCCGGTGCCGCTCAAGGTGCTGAGCTCGCCCTACCGGCAGATCACCAAGCCGATCCTCGACTACGTGCGCTCGATCCGCAGCGGCAACCCGCGCGACATCGTCACCGTCTACCTGCCGGAGTACGTGCTCGGCAAGTGGTGGGAGCAGATCCTGCACAACCAGAGCGCGCTGCGGCTCAAGGCGCGGCTGCTCTTCACGCCGGGCGTCATGGTCGTCAGCGTGCCGTGGCAGCTGCAGTCGTCCGAGGGCGCCGAGCGCGACTGGATCGACGAGCCGCCGATCCCGGGCTCCGTGCGCGGCGGTGCGCTGTGAGCGAGCGCCGTCCGCGTGAGCGGGCTGCCGGCGGCGAGTCGCTCGTCGGCAGGGAGTGGACCGTCGAGGTGGGCGCGGTCGCCCACGGCGGGCACTGCGTGGCGCGCCACGAGGGCCAGGTCGTCTTCGTGCGCCACACCCTGCCCGGTGAGCGCGTCGTCGCCCGGGTCACCGAGGGGCGCGTCGGCGACTCCTTCGTGCGCGCCGACGCCGTCGAGGTGCTCGAGGCCGCCCCCGGTCGGGTGCCCGCGCCGTGCCCGTATGCCGGCCCCGGCCTCTGCGGCGGCTGCGACTTCCAGCACGCCTCGCCCGACACGCAGCGCGCGCTCAAGGGCGCGGTCGTGCGCGAGCAGTTCGCCCGGGTGGCCGGCCTCGACGTCGAGGTCGAGGTGCAGCCCGTGCCCGGTGACGCCGACGGTCTGCGGTGGCGCACCCGCGTCGAGTTCGCGGTCGACGAGGCCGGTCGGGCCGGCCTGCGCCGGCACCGGTCGCGCGAGGTCGTGCCCGTCGAGGACTGCCTCATCGCGACGCCCGGCGTCATCGACAGCGGCGTGCTCGACACCGAGTGGCCCGACGTCGAGTCGGTCGACGTCATCGACGCGGCGCACCCGGACGAGCCGGTGCTCGTGCCGCTCCCACCGGCCGAGGGGTCGGACGGCAGCGGCGGCCTGGTCGGCGAGCTCGCGCGCGACGGTGACTGGGAGGGTGAGTACGTCGTCGGGGCCCGGGGTTTCTGGCAGGTGCACCCGGGCGCGGCCACGACGTTCCTCACGCGGGTCGTGGCGCTGCTCGGGGCCGGGCCGGGTGACCGGGTCGTCGACCTCTTCGCCGGTGCCGGCCTCTTCACGATGCGCCTCGGCGAGCTCGTGGCACCCGACGGCTTCGTGCTCGGCGTCGAGGGTGACCGCCGCGCCGTCGAGAACGGCGAGCGCAACACCGAGCACCTCAAGAACGTCGAGTGGCGCGCGAACCGGGTCGACCGAGAGCTGCGCTCGCTCGTGTCTCAAGGCGTCACGGCCGACCTCGTGGTGCTCGACCCGCCCCGCACCGGAGCCGGCAAGGGGGTCATGGCCCTCGTCGGCGAGCTCGGTCCGCGCCGCGTCGTCTACGTCGCGTGCGACCCGGCGGCGCTCGCGCGCGACGTGCGGGCGGCGGGGGAGCAGGGCTACGCGCTCACCTCCCTCGAGGCCTGGGATGCCTTCCCGATGACCCACCACGTCGAGTGCATCGCCGTGCTCGAGCGCTCGAGCTGAGCGGACGCGACGTGCTGAGGGCGGGGGCCACGTCGGGCCGGCGTCGTCGTCGGGGGTCGGCAGGGGCCCCGCGTGCGAGCACCGGGGCGAGGCACGGGACGATGGGTGCGTGACGTTCAGCTACCCGGTCGCCGTGAAGTTCTCCGAGATCGACCTCGCCGGAGTCGTCTTCAACTCGCACTACCTGACGTGGTGCGAGGACGCGAAGATGGCCTTCCTCGACGACCTCGGCTACGGCCCCTACCGGTTCGCGGAGTCCGACCGGCTGGCGCTCGTGCGGCACGCCGAGATCGACTGGACGGCGAGCCTCAAGCCGCTCGACCACGCCGACATCCGGGTCGTCGTCGAGCGCATCGGGTCCTCGTCGTTCACGCTGCGCCACGAGATCTGGCGGCGGGGTGAGGTGCCGTTGCTCGCCGCCACCTGCGTCATCACCTACGTGTGGTTCGACACGGTGGCGGCAGCGAAGGCGCCGCTCGACGCGGACTTCCGCGAGGCGCTCGAGGGCGCGCGCGCCTGAGGCGACGTCCTCGGCCGAGGGCTGTGGACGACGGCCGTGGTCTGTCGGTGGTTCGTACTAGTGTTCGAACATGGCAAGGACGTCAGCATCGGAGGCGACCCGCGAGGTCTCGCCGGGGGCCGCGCTCGAGGTGCTGACGGGGATCCCGGCAGCCGTGTTCGACGCCCTGCCGCTGACGGCACAAGCGGCCGTCGTGGCGCGGATCGTGCCGGAGGCCGTGCGCACGCTCGACCAATCCTGCGCCGAGGCCGTCCTGGTCGTGACGCAGCGCGCGGTCAACGCGCTCGACGCGCTGCAGGAGCTGGCGCTGGCGGCCCTGGTCCGGGGTGAGGAGATCGACTGCTCCGACCTCGCCGACGACGGGGGAGACGGCAGCGAGTATCGGCCGTCCTCGGTCAAGCTCGTCGCCTCGAGCGTCGCGCCGCTGCTTCGTGCCACTCCCCGTGCCTGCGAGGCTCACGTCGTGCGGGCGCTGTGCCTCGCCGACGACCTGCCGCGCACGGTGGCGCTGGCGCTCGAGGGGCAGCTCGACCGACGCCAGGCCGACGTCGTCGTCGACCACGCGCAGCTCGTGGCGGTCCCGGCCCGTACGATCTTCGACGCCGCGGTCACGTGCGATCCCGACGTGACCTCGCTGACGCCCCACTGGTTGCGGCGGGTCTGCGAGCGCGCGGCGCTCGCCGTCGACCCGGCGGCCATGGAGCGACGGGCCCAGCTCGGCCTGCGCGACCGGTTCGTCCGGGTGGAGCCCGGCACCGACCCCGGCATTGCCTGGTGGAGGGCGTCCCTGCCCTCGATGCAGTCGGCGCAGGCGTGGGCGGCCGTCGACGAGATCGCGCACGAGTACGTCCGGGCCGATCCAGGTCTCACCATCGACCAGGCGCGGGCCGACGCGCTCGTCGACCTGCTCCTGGGCCGGGCCGGCGTCACGACGACCGTGGAGCTGATCCTGCCGGCTTTCGTCGGGGACGCCGGCGCTTCGTCCGCTCCGGGCTCGGCTGCCGACGACGGAGTCACCTCGGGTGCCGGCGTCGTCGCGAGTCCGGAGGTCGCCCCGGGTCCGGCAGACCCGGACGTCGACCGCGTGACGCTTCCAGAGGCCTTCCGGCGCTCGGAGCGCACTGCATCGAGGATCGCGGAGAGCGCGTCGTCGTGGTTGACCGGGCACGGGCTCGAGCACGTGGCGGGCGCGCCCTTCGCGAGCGAGCAGGCGCTCGCATCCGAGCTGTTCGGCCCGGCCGGCCTCGTCGACGGCGAGCCACCACCACCGCTGCCGGCCGACACGCTCGCGCACGTCCTCATGCTCCATGAGCACGAGTCGCGTCGGCGTGGGTGGGAGCAGCTCGCGGCCCGGATGCTGGCCGAACACGGCCTGCACCTCGGCCGGTGGCGCCCGCCCGAGCTGGGGGTTCGGGATCCGCGGGGCGGATGGATCCTCACCGAGGCGCTCGTCGCGGTGCTCACCGACCCCGACGTCGTGCTCCGTCTGTCACGCGCGGACGCCAGGACCGGCGTGACGTCGGCCCGTGAGCCCAGCCGGTACCGACCCAACGCGGCGCTGGCCAGGGCGGGTGCGGGACCGCGACCTGCTGAGCCTCTGCCGCACGCACCACGGCTTCAAGCACCACGCCGGCTGGACGCTCGCCCTGTCGCCCACGGGGGACTGCACCTGGACCTCGCCGACCGGACGCACGTACGTCACGCACCCGGCCGACGTCCGGCTGGATGCTGCGTGAGCCCAAGGTCGATGTTCCGGGGAAGTCGTTGGTCGGGGGAGTCGTGGGCCGGGGGAGTCGTCGGCCGGGGTAGTCGTGGAGCCGCGCAGTCGACGAGCCCGGGAGTCCGTGAGTCCGCCTTTCCGTGGGCGGCGGCGCCACCGCTCGAAAGCCAGGTGGGCCCTCTCGCCCGGTGCTAGCGTCGAAAGGGTCCGCACGACGTGGAGGCGACATGGATGCGTTCATGAAGTTCGACGGCATCGAGGGCGGCAGCCAGAGCAAGGAGCACCAGGGCGCCGTCGAGGTCCTCTCGTGGGACTGGGGCATCACCGCGACCACGAGCGCACCCACGGGCGGCGGAGCGGGAGCCGGCAAGGCCCGCGCGCACGAGTTCCAGATCATCCACCGCTACGACCTCGCCTCGCCCCTGCTCGCGGCCAGCGCCGCGTCCGGCAAGCACCTCAAGGAGGCGATCCTCACCGTCGCCCGACCGGGTGCCGACGAGGGCTTCGTGACGGTGACGATGAAGGACCTCGTCGTCACCGAGGTGCTGGTCTCGGGCGACGAGGACGAGCTCAACGAACAGGTCAGCCTGCAGCCCTCGTGGATCAGCATCGACTACGCCGAGCCGGGGCACGGCGGCGGACCCACGGGCCGCACGTCGCGGTTCACATGGGACGTCCGGTCGAACAAGATGGGCTGATGGCCGGTGCCGAGACCGGTCTCGGCGCTCGCCAGGCTCGAGTCCGGGCGACCCGCTGAGGCGGTGCAGGCCGACCGGAGCAGCCTCGAGGCGCACGAGGAGGACCCGCCGACGTGGGCCAACCTCGCGACGGCGTTCCACACGCTCACCGCCGAGCGCCGGCACGAGGACGCCCTCGACCTCATGCGCCGCCGGCCTGCACGACGTGGTCCTTCGACGGGTCCACCTGCGTCTCGAGGCGGGGGAGCCGGTGGCCGGGCTGGTGTGGTCGGCGCGACGTCCCGCGTCGACGGATCCGCGCGCCGCCGGGGCAGACACGGGCTTGGGAGCCCGCAAGGATGGGCGGGTAGGGGTGGACTGACAAGAGGCGGTGCGTGTGGTTAGATATATCTTGACGTCAAGATAAATTGAGCACCGCGATCCACCATTCGCTGCTGGAAGGAGCCCGTCGTGGGCAGTGTTGACAGCTTCAAGGCCAAGGGGACCCTCGAGGTCGAAGGCCAGTCCTACGAGATCTACCGCCTGGCCCAGGTCGAGGGGCAGCAGACGCTGCCCTACAGCCTCAAGGTCCTCCTCGAGAACCTGCTGCGCACCGAGGACGGCGCCAACATCACGGCCGACCACATCCGGGCCGTCGGCGCGTGGGACGAGACCGCCGAGCCCGACACCGAGATCCAGTTCACGCCCGCCCGCGTCATCATGCAGGACTTCACCGGCGTGCCCTGTGTCGTCGACCTCGCCACGATGCGTGAGGCCGTCGCCGACCTCGGTGGCGACGCCGCGAAGATCAACCCGCTCGCGCCGGCCGAGCTCGTCATCGACCACTCGGTCATCATCGACGTCTTCGGCCGCGCCGACGCCTTCGAGCGCAACGTCGAGATCGAGTACCAGCGCAACAAGGAGCGCTACCAGTTCCTGCGCTGGGGCCAGACGGCCTTCGACGACTTCAAGGTCGTGCCCCCGGGCACCGGCATCGTCCACCAGGTCAACATCGAGCACCTCGCCCGCACCGTCATGGTCCGCGAGATCGACGGCGAGCGCGTGGCCTACCCCGACACCTGCGTCGGCACCGACTCGCACACCACGATGGTCAACGGCCTCGGTGTGCTCGGCTGGGGCGTCGGCGGCATCGAGGCCGAGGCGGCCATGCTCGGCCAGCCGGTCTCGATGCTCATCCCGCGCGTCGTCGGCTTCAAGCTCAAGGGCTCGATCCCCGTCGCCGCGACCGCCACCGACGTCGTGCTCACGATCACCGAGATGCTGCGCAAGCACGGCGTCGTCGGCAAGTTCGTCGAGTTCTACGGCGAGGGCGTCTCGCAGGTGCCGCTCGCCAACCGCGCGACGATCGGCAACATGAGCCCGGAGTTCGGCTCCACCTGCGCCATCTTCCCGATCGACGACGTCACCCTCGACTACCTGCGCCTGACCGGCCGGTCCGACGAGAGCGTCGCCCTCGTCGAGGCCTACGCCAAGGAGCAGGGGATGTGGCTCCAGGCCGGTCCCGACCAGCCCGAGGCCCGCTACAGCGAGTACCTCGAGCTCGACCTCTCGACGGTCGTCCCGTCGATCGCCGGCCCCAAGCGCCCCCAGGACCGCATCGCGCTGACCGACGCCAAGGAGGCCTTCCGCAAGGTGCTGCCCACCTACGTCGCGCACGACGAGGGTGACGCGGGCGCCGCCTCGTCCTTCCCGGCGAGCGACCCCACGCCCCAGGGCACCGTCGAGGGCACGAACGGCGGCTCGAAGCCCGCCGACGAGGGCGACGGCAACGGTCGTCCCTCCAAGAAGGTGTCGGTCACCGACGCCGAGGGCCGCGAGTTCGAGATCGACCACGGCATCGTCTCGATCGCCTCGATCACGAGCTGCACCAACACCTCGAACCCGTCGGTCATGATGGCCGCCGCCATGCTCGCCAAGAGCGCGGTGGAGAAGGGCCTGTCGGTCGCCCCCTGGGTCAAGACGTCGATGGCGCCGGGCTCGAAGGTCGTGACCGGCTACTACGACAAGGCCGGCATGTGGCCCTACCTCGAGAAGCTCGGCTTCCACCTCGTCGGCTACGGCTGCACGACGTGCATCGGCAACTCGGGCCCCCTCAACGAGGAGATCTCGCAGGCGATCAACGACAACGACCTCGCCGTCACCTCGGTGCTCTCCGGCAACCGCAACTTCGAGGGTCGCATCAACCCCGACGTCAAGATGAACTACCTCGCGAGCCCGCCGCTCGTCATCGCCTACGCCCTCGCCGGCACCATGGACTTCGACTTCGAGACGGAGCCGCTGGGCCAGGACACCGACGGCAACGACGTCTTCCTCAAGGACATCTGGCCGGCGCCCGCCGACGTCGAGCGGACCATCGCGGCCTCGATCAGCCAGGAGATGTTCACCGAGGACTACGCCGACGTCTTCGCCGGTGACGAGCGCTGGCAGTCGCTGCCGACCCCCGAGGGCGACACCTTCGCGTGGGACGGCGAGTCGACCTACGTGCGCAAGCCCCCGTACTTCGACGGCATGTCGATGGAGACGACCCCGGTCGCCGACATCGAGGGTGCTCGCGTCCTCGCCAAGCTCGGCGACTCGGTGACGACCGACCACATCAGCCCGGCCGGTGCCATCAAGAACGACAGCCCGGCGGGCCGCTACCTCGCCGAGCACGGCGTCGCGCGCAAGGACTTCAACTCCTACGGCTCGCGTCGCGGCAACCACGAGATCATGATCCGCGGCACGTTCGCCAACATCCGCCTGAAGAACCTGCTCCTCGACGGCGTCGAGGGCGGCTTCACGCGCGACTTCACCCGGGACGGCGAGCAGAGCACGATCTACGACGCGGCGCAGAGCTACGCGGCGGCCGGCATCCCGCTCGTCATCCTGTCGGGCAAGGAGTACGGCTCCGGTTCATCGCGCGACTGGGCGGCCAAGGGCACGAGCCTGCTCGGCGTCAAGGCGGTCGTCGCCGAGAGCTACGAGCGCATCCACCGCTCCAACCTCATCGGCATGGGCGTCATCCCGCTGCAGTACCCCGCGGGCCAGAACGCCGACTCGCTCGGCCTCGACGGCACCGAGACCTTCTCCATCACCGGCATCACCGCGCTCAACGAGGGCACGACGCCGAAGACGGTCAAGGTCGTCGCGACCAAGCAGTCGGGCGAGACGGTCGAGTTCGACGCCGTCGTGCGCATCGACACCCCCGGCGAGGCGGACTACTACCGCAACGGCGGCATCCTGCAGTACGTCCTGCGGTCGCTCGTCACCGGCTGACGCCGGTCAGCACCCCACGGGTCCCGTATGCCGCCTCGCGCGGTGTGCGGGGCCCGTCGGCGTCTGCGGGGCCCGAGCAGCCCGGGGGACCCGGCCGGTCGGCGTCCGCGCATCAGTGGCATGCTCGACGCGTGAGTGAGCGACGCGCGAGCCTGTCGGTGTGGGAGTCCGGATTCGAGTGGACGCCCGGTCGGGACGTCCGCCACGCCGATGCGCACGTCGACGGCGCACCCGAGCGCACCTACGCCGCGCGGTCGTGGACCTCACCCGTGGTCGAAGTGCCTTTCGCCGCAACCGAACTCATCCCGTCGTGGAACGCCCGCACCCCGGCCGGCACCTGGCTGTGCATCGAAGGTCGGGTCGCCGACGACTCCGGGTGGACCCCGTGGTTCGTGCTCGCGCACTGGGCGGAGGACGACCCCGAGGGTGACGCCCCGATCACGCGGACCACCGTCGACGACCAGCGCTTCGACGCCGGCCGGGTGTCGACGGACACGTGGCGCGCCGCCGACGGGCGCGCCTTCGACCGGTGGCAGGTGCGGGTCACGGCCCTCACGGCGGCCGGTGCAACGGAGCAGCCCGAGCTCTCGCTCGTGGCGGGGTCGGCGTCCCGCTTCGAGATCGACCCGGCCGAGCCGACGAGCCCACGCTCGAGCGGCGACGCGGCGGCGGCATACGGCACCGAGATCGCCGTGCCGGCCTACTCGCAGCGGCTGCACATCGACACGTTCCCGCAGTGGAACGGCGGTGGTCAGTCCTGGTGCTCCCCGACGTCGATGACGATGATCCTCGAGCACTGGGACCGCGGCCCGTGCCCCGAGGAGCACGCCTGGGTGGGCCACGACACCGACCCGCAGGTCGTGCACGGCGTCCGCCGCGTCTTCGACCACCGCTACGAGGGCGCCGGCAACTGGGCCTTCAACACCGCGTATGCCGGGGCGCGCGGGTTGCGCGCCTACGTCACCCGCCTGCGCGACCTCACCGAGGCGGAGGCGTTCGTCGCTGCCGGGGTGCCGCTCATCGTCTCGGTGACCTTCACGGAGGACGAGCTCGACGGCGCCGGCTACGAGACCGACGGGCACCTGCTGACGATCGTCGGCTTCACGGCCGACGGCGACGTCATCTCCAACGACCCGAACTCGCACCGGACCGCGAGCAACGAGCAGGTGCGCTCGGTCTTCCGCCGCGACCAGTTCGAGCGGGTCTGGCTCGGCGACACGGGTGGCCTGGCCTACGTCGTGCACCCGCACGACGTGGCGCTGCCGCCCGCGCCCGCCGAGGCCAACTGGGCGTGAGTCCGGCCGGTCCGGTCAAGACGACGTAAATTTCCTGCGTTTGCTGCTCGCATCGCGAGAATTTTGCACGCGAACCCCCCGCAGGACGGTGCGGCGGGTGTTGACTGACGGCGCTCCACAGCCCCGCAGCCCTGCCCGGAAGGTGCGTCATGTCGCGTCAGCCCACCCCCGCCCTCGTCCCGCCGAGCCGGCGAACGGTCCTCGGCTCCACCGCCGGCGCCGCGCTCGTCGGCCTGGTGACCGCCGGCTCCGCCCACGCCACGGGCACCCCGACGGCTCCCGACACGCGCCACCCGTCCCGTCCCGACGACGGGGCCCACCCGAGCGACCGGCACATCGCGTTCCGCGAGTGGAGCGGGCGCGAGCTGCGCGTCGGCCGGTTCTGCGAGAAGCGCGACTACGTCGACCCGCACGACCCCTCGGCGACGGTGCGCTCCTACGAGGTCGCGACCTGGGTCTCGCCCGTCGTGCGTCCCGGCTTCGGCCTCACCGAGCTCGTGTCGTCGTGGAACGCCGACACCCCCGGCCGCTCGTGGATCGAGGTCACGGTCCGTGGCCGCAGTGGCGGCACGTCCACCAAGGAGTACGTGCTGGGGCGCTGGTGCCGCTACGACCCCGAGCAGGGCGGCGGCATCCACCGCACGTCGGTCAACGGGCAGGGCGACACGGTCGCGACCGTCTACACCGACACCCTGGCCACCCGCACCGGTCACGTGCTCGACGAGTGGCAGCTCGTCGTGCGGCTGATGCGTCCCGTCGGCACCCACGAGACGCCACGCCTGCGGTCGGTCGGCGCCATGGCCTCGGCGCTGCCCGACACCGAGCGCGTGCCGCGCAGCCCGCAGGGTCGTGCCCGCGGACGGGTGCTCGACGTGCCGACCTTCTCGCAGGAGACCCACATCGGGCACTTCCCGGAGTGGGACAACGGCGGTGAGGCGTGGTGCTCGCCGACGTCGACCTCGATGGTGCTCGCCTACTGGGGCGCCGGGCCGCGCCGCGACGAGACGGCGTGGGTGACGCAGGCGCGCCCCGACGAGCGCGACCCGCAGGTCGACTTCGCGGCGCGCAACGTCTTCGACTACACCTACGACGGCGCCGGCAACTGGCCCTTCAACGCCGCGTACGCCGCCACCCGACCCCGCATGCGCGGCTTCGTGACCCGGCTGCGATCGCTCACCGAGGCCGAGGACTTCATCGCCGCCGGCATCCCGCTCGTCACGTCGGTCTCCTTCGAGAAGGGCGAGCTTGACGGCGCCGGCTACGGCACGAACGGCCACCTCATGGTCGTCGTCGGCTTCACCCGGGAGGGCGACGTCGTGTGCAACGACCCGGCCTCGCACCTCGTCCGCGACAACCGCGAGGTCCGCGTCGTCTACGACCGGGAGCAGTTCGAGAACGTGTGGGTGCCGCACAGCGGCGGGATCGTCTACGTCATCCACCCCGAGCGCCACCGGCTGCCGCACGCCCCGCGCCACGAGCGCAACTGGTGACCTGACGGGACGTGCGACGGGACGCGTCAGCGACCGAGGCCCGTCCGCGGGTCTCGGTCGGTGACGCAGTAGAGGCCGCCCGCGGGGTCGAGCAGCGTGGTCCAGCCGCCCCCGTGGTCGCCGACCACCGTCGCGCCGAGCGCGCGGTGCCGCGCGACCTCGGTCGGGCGGTCGTCGCTCGCGAGGTCGAGGTGCCCCGTCACCCGCCCGGACGCCGACTCGTCGAGTCGCTGGAGGAGCAGCCGCAGCGGGATGCCGTCCGGGCGCACGAGGTGCCGGAACTCGGGACGCCCCACCGACCGGCGCACCTCCCACCGCGTCAGCTCCGCCCAGAACGCGCACTCGACCTCGTAGGCGCCCGAGGGGATGTCGAGGCAGAGCTGGTCGACGATGCTCTCGTGCTCGTGCGGCCACCGGGTGGGCGACGGCCGTGCGCGCAAGGGCTCGTGGACGAGGCAGAGGACGAAGCCGCCGGGGGAGCGCAGCACGACGTACCCGTGCTCGGACCGGTGGACGACCACCGCCCCCAGCGCCTCGGCACGAGCGGCCGCCTCGGTCGGCGACGCGACGTGGAGGTCGAGGTGGGTGCCGGGACCGGCGCCGCCGCCACCATGACCGCGACCCTCGCCGCCGTCACCGCCACCGGTGCGCTGGAGCTTGAGGTAGGGGTCTCCGGCGGGCGGCAGGAGCGTGGTGAACTCGCCCTCGTCGCCGCGGGCGGGTGACACGGCATACGCCGTCACCGCCGACCAGAAGCGGGTGCCCGCCTCGTGCACGCCGGGCGGCAGGTCGATGAAGGCCGTGACCCAGCCGACCGTCGTCATGCCCCGAGCGTAGGCGAGGCAGACTGGGAGCATGCGCAGTCCGACGTCTTCCGGGTCACGAGGGCACACCCCGCCCGGGTGGCCTCCGGGCGTGCCCCCGGCGCACACCCCCGGGTGGGAGGAGCGGGCCGTGCTGTGGCTGCTCGACCAGTGCCCGCCCGACTACCGGGCGTATGCCGGGTGGCGGCGTCACCCGATCGCGCTCGCCTGGCTGACCGGCCGGCACCTCGACGGCCAGGTCGTCGCCATGCGTGACGCGTGGCGCGAGGCCCGCGTGGCGATCGGGCCGCACGTGCCCGCCGACGCCCTGACCGAGATCCTCGGGCAGATCGAGGCCGAGGGCATCCGCCTCCTCGCGGCCTCGCGCTCCACCCGCCTGCTCCACGAGGCCCTGCAGGGCAAGGTCTTCGCGCCCCGTCTGTGACGCGGTGCGGCAGGGCCGGTGAGGATCGTGTGACGGGGTCGACAGCCCCGGCGCGCACCATTGGGAGGCGCCGGACGTTGACCCGTAGACTCGATCGACCCACGCACGCGTGGGCGCACGACCCACCACCGAGAGGACGAGGCAGCGTGGCCCTGCTGGAGACCATCACGAGCCCGGCGGCGCTCAAGGCGCTGCCGGCGACCCAGCTGCCGGCCCTCGCCGAGGAGATCCGCACCTTCCTCGTCGACGAGGTGTCCAAGACCGGCGGCCACCTCGGGCCCAACCTCGGCGTCGTCGAGCTGACCATCGCGCTGCACCGCGTCTTCGACTCGCCGCGCGACGCGATCGTCTTCGACACCGGCCACCAGTCCTACGTGCACAAGCTGCTCACCGGCCGCCACGACTTCACCCAGCTGAAGAAGCGCGGTGGGCTCTCGGGCTACCCGAGCCGCGCTGAGTCCGAGCACGACGTGGTCGAGAACTCGCACGCCTCGACGTCGCTGTCGTGGGCCGACGGCATCGCCAAGGGCCGGAGGCTGCGCGGCGACCAGGGCCGCCACACGGTCGCCGTCATCGGCGACGGCGCGCTGACCGGCGGCATGGCGTGGGAGGCGATCAACAACATCGCCGTCGACAAGACGCTCCCGCTCGTCATCGTCGTCAACGACAACGAGCGGTCCTACGCCCCGACGATCGGTGGGCTCGCCGACCACCTCGCGACCCTGCGCACGACCCGCGGCTACGAGCGCTTCCTCGACTGGGGCAAGCGCTCGCTGGCCCGCACGCCGGTCGTCGGCGGCGCGATGTTCGAGACGCTGCACGGCGTCAAGAAGGGCATCAAGGACATCGTCGCGCCGCAGGGCATGTTCGAGGACCTCGGCCTGAAGTACCTCGGGCCCGTCGACGGCCACGACGAGCCCGCCGTGGAGAAGGCGCTGCGCCAGGCCAAGGAGTTCGGTGGCCCCGTCATCGTGCACGTCATCACCCAGAAGGGCCGCGGCTACCAGCCCGCGATCGACGACACCGCCGACCAGTTCCACAGCGTCGGCAAGATCAACCCGGAGACGGGCCTGCCCTTCGAGGTCGGCGGCCGCATCTGGACCGACGAGTTCAACGACGAGATGGTCGCGCTCGGGCGCGACCGCGACGACGTCGTCGCCCTGACCGCCGCCATGCTCATCCCCGTCGGCCTCGACGGTTTCGCCGCCGCCTACCCCGACCGCGTCTTCGACGTCGGCATCGCCGAGCAGCACGCGGTCACGATGGCCTCCGGCCTCGCGTATGCCGGCCTCCACCCCGTCGTCGCCGTCTACGCGACCTTCCTCAACCGCGCCTTCGACCAGCTGCTCATGGACTGTGCCCTGCACCGCGCGGGCATCACCTTCGTGCTCGACCGGGCGGGCGTCACCGGCAGCGACGGCGCGTCGCACAACGGCATGTGGGACATGACGCTGGCCGGCATCGTGCCCGGGCTGCGGCTCGCGGCGCCCCGCGACGGCGACCAGGTGCGCCGTCAGCTGCGCGAGGCGGTCGAGGTCTCCGACGGGCCGACCGTCATCCGCTTCCCCAAGGGCGACGTCGCCGACCCACTCACCGCGGTGCGCACGGTCGACGGTGTCGACGTGCTCTTCGAGAACGCCGGCGACGACGTCGACCTGCTCGTCGTCGGGGTCGGTGCTTTCGCCGCGCTGGCCACCGAGGCCGGCGAGAAGGTCGCGGCCCACGGGCGCACGGTCCGCGTCGTCGACCCGCGCTGGGTGCTCCCGGTCGGCGACGGGGTGGTCGACCTGGCCCGCCGGGCCGGCGCGGTCGCCGTCGTCGAGGACAACCTCGTGAGCGGCGGCATCGGTGCGGCCGTCACGCTGGCCCTGCGCCAGGCCGGGCTCGACGTGCCCGTGCACACCTACGGCATCCCGAAGCGCTTCCTCGACCACGCCTCGCGCGGTCAGATCCTCGAGGACCTCGGCCTGACGGCCGACCAGGTCGTCGCCGACCTCGAGCCGAGGCTCTGACGTGGGGCTCAGGGACGCCACCGACGTGACGACCGCTCCCATCGCCGCCCTCGGGCTCGTCGGCGGCTACGTCGCCGCCCGCGAGAGCGGCGTCCGTCCGCTCGGGGGCGTCGTGCTCGGCGTCGCCGGGGTCTACGCCGGCCGCACCTGGCTGGCCAAGGCCGGCGGACCGGCGACGGCCGGGCTGGCAGCCGTCTACCTCGGCGGCTTCGGCGCGTCGCACCCGCTCGCCAAGCGGATCGGCGCGTGGCCCTCCGTCCTCGCGGTCGCGGCCGTCAGCGCGGCGGCCTCGTGGGCCGTGGTGGACCGGCGCCGCTGACGCGCCGGACCCACGGGTCAGTCCCCGGGCCTCGACCCGCCGATCCGGCGGATGAGGGCGTTGGCGTCACCGACCGGTCCGAGGTGGGCGAGCTTGTCGGGGTTGACGATCGCGCGGATGCCGGCCACCTGGCCGTCTCGGACCTCGAGGGCCCAGACCGCGAGCAGCAGGCCCTCGACGAGGAAGGTCGCGCCCGGGCCGCCGTTGACCTCCGTGAGCCGAACCTCCGTCCCGGGCAGGCGCCGCAGGGCGCGCAGCCAGTTCGTGAGGGTGTGCGCGACGCGGCTGCGGCCGCGCTGCGAGCGCGCCAGGGAGGGCGCCTTGCCGCCGCCGTCGCCGACGAGCTCGACGTCGTGGGCGAGGAGCGACTCGAGGCCGGCGAGGTCGCCCGAGCGTGCCGCGGCGAAGAAGCGGCTCGCCAGCTCGCTCTGCGCCTCGGGCGTCGTCGTGAAGCGCGGGCGGCGGTCCCCGACGTGCCGGCGCGCCCGCACCGCGAGCTGGCGCACGTTCGCCTCACCCTTGCCGACGATCGTGGCCACCTCGGCGTAGCCGTAGCCGAAGACGTCGTGCAGGAGCAGCACGGCCCGCTGCTCCGGCGACAGGCTCTCGAGCACCACGAGCAGCGCCATCGAGAGCGAGTCGGCGGTCTCCGTCGCCCGGGCCGGGTCCACGGTGTCGCCGCGCCCCTCGGTGAGGATCGGCTCCGGCAGCCAGTCACCGACGTAGCGCTCGCGCCGCACCCGCGCCGACCGCAGCTCGTCCATCGCGAGCCGGGTCGCCACCGTGGCGGTGAAGGCCCGGGGCGAGGCGATCTGCTCGCCCGCCTCGAGCGAGCGGTGCACCCGCAGCAGCGCCTCCTGCACGACGTCCTCGGCCTCCGTGACGCTGCCGAGCATCCGGTAGGCGATGCCGAACGCGACCGGGCGCACGTCGGCCAGCAGCTGCTCGCGGTCGCCCGCGGCGGGCGTGGGACGATCCTCGGCGCTCACGCGGGCGTGCCGCTCCCGGCGCGCGCGAGGGCGCCCAGCTCGCGGAAGCCGTCGCGCCACGAGGCGTGCCGCGGCGCCCACCCCAGCGCCTGCCTGGCCTTGGCGTTCGACGCGCCGCGCAGCTCGGTCATCATCACCGTGCCAGTCTCGCCCGCGAGGAGCCGGCCGACCAGCCGTGGCACGTGCAGTGGCGGCCGGGCACCCAGCGACTCCGCGAGCACCGGCAACCATGTCGCCACGGCAGCCGGCTCGTCGTCGACGACGTTGTAGACGCCCGGCGCCCCGCCCTCGACGGCGGCCACCGTGGCCTCGGCCGCATCGGCGACGTGCACGAACGACCACACGCCGCCGCCGTCGCCGACGACGGGGAAGCGGCGCCGGCGCACCGCCTCCGTCTGTTCGCCGTCCGGTCCGAGCGAGGTGTGCGGACCGTAGAAGCCGCCGTAGCGCAGCACGAGACCCTGCATCCCCGAGGCGGCGAGCACGCTCTCCTCGACGTGCCGGATCGCGCCCACGGTCTGCTCCATCCCGGCCGGGGGCGCGGTGCCGAAGGGGTCCTCCTCGGTCTTGACGGGCCCGCCGACCCGGTCGTAGCCCGCGAAGAAGCTCTGCGCGACGAACCGCTCCACCCCGGCGGCCCGCGCGGCCGAGAGCAGGTGGTCGGTGCCCTCGGTGCGCAGCCGGTTGGTCGGGGCGAACCCCCGGTCGACGTGCCGCAGGTCCATCGGCCCGATGGCGGTCAGCTGGTGCACGACCACCGCCGGGCGGGCCTGCGCGACGGCCTGCGCCACCTGCTCGGGGTCCAGGGCGTCGACCACGAGCGGCGTCGCCCCCAGCCCACGCAGGAACGCCTGCTTCGAGGCGGTGCGCGTGGTCCCGTGCACCTCGTGCCCCGCCCGCACGAGGCGCGGCACCAGCTGCCGCCCCACGGCGCCCGTCGCTCCCGCCACCAGGATCCTCATGTCCCGCTCCTTGTCCCTCGCTCCAGGTCGTCCACGTACGCCATCCCAGACGAGACAGCCGTCGCGCCTGTGACACCCCGGCCGGCATCCGTGCCGGGAACGGCCGACCGGGTGGCGGCGACGCACATGCTGCCTGCGTGCTTGTGGGACCCGGTCCCACCCTCACGCTCCTGGGCCTGCACTACCTTCGCCCGAACGGTTGGGCGTCCACGGATCTCGTCGGGCGATGGCGCGGGCGCCCGCCAGAGGCGGAGAACATCCTCATGGTCTACTTCGCTCCGTCGGGCCTGACCGGGCTCGGCGCGACTCCTGCGAGAGGAAGGGCTCCCGGTGAGCACTGCGGCCGCGTTCGTCATCGAGCTGCCGGTGGGCAGCCTCGCCATCCACGACCTCAGCACGGGCCATCCCGCCGCGACGGCGCCGGTCGTGCTCGCGGTGCACGGCATCACGGCGAACGGCCTCTCGTGGCGCCGGGTCGCCGAGGAGGTCGCCCGCCGCCGCGGCCCCGACGCCGTGCGCTTCCTCGCTCCTGACCTTCGCGGCCGCGGCGACAGCCGGTCCGTGCCGGGCCCCTACGGCCTCGGCGCGCACGTCGACGACCTCGTGGCGACGGCCACGGCCTTCGGCTCGGCGCCCGTCCTCGTCGGCCACTCGATGGGGGCGTTCGTCGCCGCCCTCGCCGCCGCGCGCCACCCCGACCGATTCCCGGC
The DNA here is from genome assembly GCF_039542985.1 of Terrabacter aeriphilus. Classification (NCBI taxonomy): domain Bacteria; kingdom Bacillati; phylum Actinomycetota; class Actinomycetes; order Micrococcales; family Intrasporangiaceae; genus Terrabacter; species Terrabacter aeriphilus. The sequence continues at coordinate 102,271 of NZ_BAABIW010000016.1, read as the reverse complement.
CGCCGTGCTCGTCGACGGCGGGCTCGCCTTCCCGGTGCCGGCGGGCCTCGACGTCGACGCGGCGCTGCAGTCGGTGATCGGGCCGGCCATGGACCGGCTCTCGATGCGCTTCGCCGACCCGGCGGCCTACCTCGCCTTCTGGCGGCAGCACCCCGCCGTCGGCCCGATCCTCGACGGACCGGCGGGGGAGGCGGCCCGGGCCTACATCGAGCACGACCTCGTCGAGGGACCGGCCGAGCCCGGCCACGGCGACCGGTGGCGGAGCACCTGCGTGCTCGATGCGGTGCGCGCGGACGGTGCCGACGTGCTCGCCGACGCCGAGACGCACGCTGCCCTGCGCACCGCGGTCGGGCAGGGCGTCGCGGCCGAGCTCGTGTGGGCCGAGCGCGGCCTGCTCGACGAGCCGCAGGGCCTCTACGACGAGCAGCGCCTGGCCACGATCGGAGTGCCCGACGGGGTGCGCACGACGCAGGTCGACGCCAACCACTACGACGTCGTGCTCGGCGAGACCGGGGTGCGCGCCGTCGCCGACGCCGTCGAGCGTCAGCTCGGCGCCTGAGCGCGGTCCCGCCAACCGGGGCAGTCACCGGGGCAGCCGCCGGGGCAGCCGCCGGGGAGTCGGCGAGGCTCAGGCCGGAGCCTGCAGGGCGCGCAGCCGCAGCGCGATCTGCAGCTCGAGCGCGTGGTCGGGCGACTGCCACGACTCCCCGAGCAGGGCGCCGATGCGCTCCAGCCGCTGCGAGACCGTGTTGACGTGCACGTGCAGGGTGCCGGCCGCGTGCCGGGGGCTGCCGCCGGCGGCGAAGTAGGCCGTAAGGGTGCCGAGCAGGTCGGTGCCGCGGCGCTCGTCGTAGTCGGCGAGCGGGCCGAGCAGCTTGCGCACGTAGTCGTCGACGTCCGGGTCCGAGCCGACGATGAGCCCGGCGAAGCCGAGCTGCGTCGCGGCGGCGCCCTGGCCGCGGTGCCCGAGCGCGATGAGCGCCCCGACGGTGCGCGCGGCCTCGTCGTGCGCCACCTCGATGGCGTCCACGTCGCTCACCGGCCCGACCCCGGCGACGGTGACGCACGTGCGCTTGCCGATGCGCGCGGCCACCGAGCGTGCGAGCGCGTCGGGGTCGCTCGCGAGGTCGGTCCCCGCCGCACCCGACGGGGCAGCGGCAGCGGGTGCGGAGGACGTCGAGCGCGGCTCGGGGCCGGGGTGCGCGGCGGGCACGAGGGCGACGACGTCGCCGTCGTGCGAGCCGACGAGGGCGTTCTCGCCGGTCGCGGCGCTCGCCGAGATGAGCAGCGCCCGCTGGCCGGCCGTGTCGTCGCCGCGGAGCACGAGCAGGCTGAACGGCTGCTGGGGGTCGAAGCCGGTCGTCCGGGCGAGCGAGAGTCGCTCCTCGCGCGAGCCGCGGCGGGTCACGAGGTCGCTGACGAGGCGGTTGCGCGCCGACTGCCGCGCGTCGGCGGCCTGGCGCTCGAAGAGCAGCACGAGGGCGGTCACGAGCCCCGCACGCTCGACGGTGCGCTGCTCCGAGTCGCTGAGGGCCCCGACGCCGCCGACGTAGAGCGTGCCGAGGCGCTCCCGGGCGGCGGTGACCGCGACGGCATACACGCCGCCGTGCTCGACGAGGCGGCCCGTCGCCAGCTCGGGCAGGCTGTCGAACGCACCGACGGGGTCGGCGCCGCGCGACCGGCGCCCGGGTCGGGGCTCCGGCGCCGGGCCGGCGCCGCTCTGCCGGGCGCCGGTCTCGTCGGTCAGCACCGCCCAGCCACCGAGCAGCTCGGCGAGGCCGGCGGTGAGGTCGTCCACCCCGCCGCCGCCGAGCACGAGCGAGGCGAAGCGGTCGTGCGCCGCGGCCGCCTTCTCGACGCCGTCGGCATACTGGCGCACCGTCTCGTGCGCGTGCTCCGCGTCGGCGAGGGCCCGGGTCTGCACGAGCGTCACGGCGGCGAGGGTCGCGAGGTTGCCGAGGAGCGCGACCTCCTCGCGGGTGAACGGGCGGGAGGAGCGGTTGGCGGCGAAGAGCACCCCGACGAAGTGCGACTCGACGAGCAGGGGGGTGCCGCAGATCGCGATGATGCCCTCCTCGCCGACCGCGCCGTCGATGGCCGAGGTGTGGCGGAAGCGCTCGTCGGACCAGTAGTCGGCGGTCCAGTAGGGCTTGTGGGTCGAGGCGACGAGCCCGCCCAGACCGGCTCCGAGCGCGAGCCGCACCGACTGGAACGCGGCGCTGACCGACCCGTCGGTGGCCCGCATGAAGGTGTCGCCGGCCTCGGGGTCGTAGAGCGTGAGGTAGGCGAGGTCGGTGCCGACGAGGCGCCGGGCGCGGCGGGTGATCGCCTCGAGCACCGATCCGGGGTCGCTGGCGGCCGCCAGCTCGCGCGCCGTGTCGAGCAGGGCGGCGAGCCCGGCCTCGCGGTGCTGGTGCACCTCGCGGGCCCCGGCGATGCGCAGGGCGAGCTCGCGCGCAGGCGACGGCGCGTCCACGGCCGCGACCTCGCTGAGGGGTGCGTCCGCCGCGAGCAGCTCGAGCAGGCGGACGACCTGCCCGGTCTCGTCTGCGGGCGGCTGCGTGTCGAGGTGGGCCACGGGCAGATCCTAGGTGCGACGGCCGCGGCTCAGTGCGCCGTCCACCCGCCGTCCATCGAGAACGACGTGCCGTTGACCGACGCCGAGGCCGGCCCACAGAGGAAGAGGACGAGCGCCGCCACCTCGTCGGGCTCGACGAGCCGCTTGACCGCGACCGGCGCGAGCATGACCTTCTCGACGACCTCCGACTCCGGGATGCCGTGCGACTGCGCCTGGTCGGCGATCTGCTTCTCGACGAGGGGGGTGCGCACGTAGGCCGGGTTGACGCACGTCGAGGTGACACCCCGGGGGCCGCCCTCGAGGGCGACGACCTTGGAGAGGCCCTCGAGGCCGTGCTTGGCCGTGACGTACGCCGCCTTGTAGGCGCTCGCGCGCAGGCCGTGGACGCTCGAGACGTTGACGATGCGGCCCCAGCCGCGGTCGTACATGTGCGGCAGGCTCTGCCGGATCAGCCGGAAGGGCGAGGCGAGCATGAGGTCGAGGATGAGGTCGAAGCGCTCGAGCGGGAAGTCCTCGACGGGGCTCACGTGCTGGATGCCGGCGTTGTTGACGAGGATGTCGACCGCGGTCGGCAGGTCGGCCAGGGCGTCGAGGTCGGCGAGGTCGGCCGTGATCGTCGCGAGGTTGGCGCCGTCGGCGAGGGCCGCGAGGCCGGCCTCGTCGCGGTCGACGGCGTGCACCGTGGCCCCCGCCGTGGCGAGCGCGCGCGCCACGCTCGCCCCGATGCCGCTCGCCGCGCCGGTGACGAGCGCGGTGCGGCCGGTCAGGTCGACGGGGTCGTTGGCGACGGAGCCTGCCCGGGAACGGACCGGGACGGCGTCCGGGACGTCGGTGCTGGCGTCGGTGCGGGGGTCGGGCATGCGGGAAGACTAGGGAGGCCCACGAGCGGCACCTGTGTGGTCGGCCGCCACAAAACCCGGGAATCCATGTGGACCCGGCTCACGTCCTGCGACGGCGACCTCAGCGTCGCGGCACCGCGCCCGCGAACGGCGGCACGACCGGTGGCAGCGGCCGGCCGGCGGCCGGCGGCCGCGGCGCGCCGTCCTCGAGCGGCTGGGTGAAGGGCTGCAGGTCGCCGACGCACGTGGCCCCCGCGATCGGCAGACGCTGGGTCAGCAGGTAGCGCCCCACCGCGCCGGTGACGCAGGCCGAGGTGCCGTATGCCGTGTGCCCCCAGCTGTCGCTGCTCAACAGGCGGCTGCCCGGCAGCAGGCGGGCCGTCGTCACGGCGCCCTGGTAGCTCGTCGCCGGGTCCCAGTAGTTGCCGACGACGAGGACGGGGTGCGCGGTCCGGCGCGTGAACGGGCCGCGGTAGGCGTCCTCGTCGCGCACCGTCCACGTGGACGACGCGCACGGGGCGGACGCCCAGGTCCACAGGCGCCCGAACCCCGGCGCGCGCCGGTCACCGACCTCGGCCGCCCTCGCCCAGCTCGATGCCCGGGCCGGGTTGAGGCCGTCGGTGCACAGCACGGACTGGAACGCCTCGGGGGAGTTGTCGTAGGGGAAGGCCCACCCCGTCGAGTGCGCCAGCCGCTCCTTCGCGCGGGCGGCGGACCGGGCCGCCTCGGCCCGGCCGTCGATGCGTGCGGCCAGCGCGGCACGGGCGGCCGCCTGTCGCCGGGCCCCCGGGGTGCCGGCCGGCGCCGGCTGCTCGAGGATCGAGGCGACCTCGGAGAGCACCGCGTCGACGCCGGAACCGGCGTCCGGCGCGTAGAGCACGCCGAGCAGCAGCGCGACGAGCACGGGATACGTCACCTCGTAGAGCACCTCGCCCGTCTCGGGGTCGACGACACGGGCGGGTGCGGCCTTGAGGCGGGTCGTGATGGAGGCGTACGTGTGCACGGGGTCCCCTCGACCGGCGAGCTGGCAGAAGAGCCGTCCCGCCCGGCCGCAGCGCACGAGCAGCTCGTGCACGGCCCTCGCAGCGGCCTCGCCCGAGCGCAGCCGCTGGGTCTGCGGGAAGCCGGCCGTCGCGGCGGTGCCGGCCCAGGCGACGGGGTCGATGACGCCGTCGACGGCGACGGCCCGCACCCGGTTCGGGAACATCGAGGCGTAGACCGTGCCGAGGTAGGAGCCGTAGGAGAAGCCGAGGTAGGTCAGTCGCGCGTCGCCCGTCATCCGGCGCAGCACGTCCAGGTCGCGCGCCACCTCGGCCGTCGACATGGATCCCGACAGCGGCCGGCCCGTCGTCGAGCAGGCCCGCCCGAAGGCCTCGGCCGCGCGGACGTAGGGCCCCGTCTGCGCCCGGCGGTAGGGGAACGGCGTGGAGAGGATCGGCCCGAGCGCGTCGGACTGGTCGCCGAGGTTGCCCCAGCACCGGACGGGGTCGCTGAAGTTCGTGCCCCGCGGGTCGAAACCGACGACGTCGAAGCGGTCGAGCAGGTCGGGGGAGAGGAAGAAGGACGAGGCGGCGGCCATCTCCACGCCGGAGCCCCCGGGCCCGCCCGGGTTGAGGAAGAGGGTGCCGATGCGGTGAGCCGGCTTGCGGGCCGGCACCCGCAGCACCGCGACGTCGGTCGTCGGCCCGGTCGGGTCGTCGTAGTCGAGCGGGAGCGGCACGGAGGCGCAGGTCGCCCCGGGGGCCAGCTGCGAGCAGGTGAACCACCGGGGTCTCGGCGTGGGCACCCGGTCGACCTTGCGCGACTCGGCGGTCGGCGCCGCGGCGGATGGGGTGGCCACGGTCGAACTCGCACTCGAGGCGTTCGCCGGGGCCACGACCAGCGTCGTCGCCGCGACGGTCCCGACCGCGGCCAGCACGACGGCGACGGCCCTTCGACCTCGGTGCATGGCGGTCACCCTCCCGACCCGGTGCGCCCGCACCACGGCGGCGCGGCAGCCCCGGCGTCTGCCTCCACTGTGTCGGGATTTGGCTGACGTGTCGCAGGATTCACGGATTCGTGCAGACCCCGGACCGCTCCACACCCTTTGGTTCATAGGAGATTCCCTAATGGTGTTAGGGTGTCGGCATGGAGAGAGCCCAGCTGAGCGCGTCCGCGGTCGTCGCTCGTGCGGCCGAGCTCGCCGACGCCGACGGTCTCGCCTCCGTGAGCCTCACCGCGGTGGCGCGGTCGCTCGGGGTGCGACCGCCCAGCCTCTACGAGCACGTCCGCGACCTCGCGGCACTGCGCGACGGCGTGACGGTCCTTGCCCTCGACGAGCTCGCCGGGCTCATCGGTGACGGCGTGCTCGGCCGGTCGCGGGGCGAGGCCCTGCTCGGCTACTGCGAGGCGCACCGCACCTATGCGCGCGAGCACCCGGGCCGGTGGGAGTCGTTGCAGCGACGCGCCGGCGCGGCCGCGGTGGGCTCGGACGCCGCGCGCCGGATGGTGCGCGTCATCGACGCGGTGCTGCACGGCTACGGCATCCCGGACGGCGACCGCACGCACGCGACACGGGTCCTGGGGGGCGCCGTGCGCGGCTTCCTCGAGCTCGAGCGCATCGGGAGCTTCGCGCACAGCGACCCCGCGCCGGACCGGTCCTGGGACGAGCTGCTCGACTCGCTCCACTTCCTGCTCGTGCACTGGCGCGAGCGTGAGCCCCTGCGACGGGAGGAGACCCGTGACTGACCCGGACAAGCCGAGCGACCTGCCCCACCCCTCCGGCCTCGCTGACGGCCGTGCTGCCGATCTCGCCGCCGGCCTCGTCGTCGGCGCCGCCGAGCTCGAGCGCACCGATCGCGGGCTGCGGCCGCACCGGCTGCCGCACGCCGTGCGCGAACGCTCCGCCGACCCGCAGCTGAGCCTCATGGAGGCGCAGCCGGCCGGCGTGCGCATCGCCGTCACGACGACGGCTCGCCGCCTCGAGCTCGAGCTGCACGCCACGCGGGTGGCCTACCGCGGCATGCCGCGCCCCCGCGGGGCGGTCGACGTCGTCGTCGACGGCGGCGAGCTCGCCTCCCACCCGTTGACGGGTGGTGACGCGCTCGAGCTCGACATGGCGACCGGCGCCAGCACCCTGGTCCCCGGCGAGACCGACGTCGTGGTCGTCGACGACCTCCCCGCGGGGGAGAAGGCGATCGAGGTGTGGCTGCCGCACAACGAGCAGGTCGACCTCGTCGCGCTGCGCTCGGACGCGCCGCTCCACCCGACGCCGCCCAGCGGCCCGCTGTGGCTGCACCACGGCAGCTCCATCAGCCACGGTTCCAACGCCACCCGCCCGGCACGCACCTGGCCGGTCGTCGCGGCGCGCCAGGCCGGCGTCCGGTTGCACAACCTCGGCTTCGGTGGGAGCGCGCTCGTCGACCCCTTCATGGCCCGGCTCATGCGTGACACCCCGGCCGACGTCATCAGCGCGAAGCTCGGCATCAACGTCGTCAACCTCGACGCGATGCGCCTGCGCAGCTTCGTGCCGGCCGTCCACGGCTTCCTCGACACGATCCGCGACGGTCATCCGGCGACGCCCCTGCTGCTCGTCTCGCCGATCTTCTGCGGCATCCACGAGGACACCCCGGGGCCGGGGGCCGTCGACCCGTCCGCCCTCGCCGAGGGTGCCGTGCGGTTCGTCGCCACCGGCACGGAGCACGACACCGCAGCCGGACGACTGACGCTTCGGGTCATCCGGCAGGCCCTGCAGGAGGTCGTGGCCGCACGGGCCGACGACCCGAACCTGCACCTGCTCGACGGTCTCGAGCTCTACGGCGAGGACGACGCGGCCGAGCTGCCGCTGCCCGACGGGCTCCACCCGGACACGGCGACGCACGCCCTCATCGGCCGGCGGTTCGCCGACCTCGCATTCGGCGCCGGCGGCCCGCTCCAGAGCCGGGGCTGACCACGGCGGCCGCCTGCAACAGCCGGTCGACCACCGATGGAGCAGAGCCGTTGCTTCCACTTGCGGCATCGCCCATGATGTCGTGCCCAACCTGTTGCGACATGCTCCATCTCCTCGCTGTCAGGCCAGGCTCAGGAAAAGCTTCTCGAGGACGGCTTGGTCCTCGTCCTGCAGGCCCTCGGGGGAGGTGATGCACTCGCGCAGGTTGGTCGAGATGATGGCGAAGCCGGCGCGGTCGAGGGCCTTGTTGACGGCGGCGAGCTGGGTGATGACGTCCCGGCAGTCGCGACTCTCCTCGATGAGGCGGATGACGCCACCGATCTGGCCTTGGGCTCGCTTGAGCCGGTTGATGACTGGGGTCATCTCCTCTGCGGGGGGTGTGACCATGTCTGGACCTCTTCTGGGTTGGTTGGCGCCCGGGCGGGAACGCTGGGGGTGGGCTGGACGTGGTGTCTGTCCCGCCGGTGCTGTCAGGCCGGACGTGCGAGGGCCTTGAGCGCGCGGCTGAGGCGCTCGCGTGCGTCGGCGGCAACCTCGGCGAGCTGGTCGTTGCCGGTCAGCTCGACCATGGTGGCAGGGTCCATCGCCTCGACGATGGTGCGCCCTGCCCCGACGGCGCGGACGACGACGTTGCAGGGCAGGAGGACGCCGATGGAGGGCTCGGCCTGGAGCGCGGCGTGAGCCAGCGGTGGCCGGCAGGCGCCGAGGATGACCTGGGGCGCGATGTCCACGTCGAGCTTCGTCTTGAGGGTCGCCGCCAGGTCGATCTCGGTGAGCACCCCGAAGCCCACCTCGGCCAGCTGGGCGCGGGTCGCGGTGAGCGTCGCGTCGAAGTCGGCGTCGACCGTGGTCGTCAGCGTGTAGTCCATGTTCTCTCCTGGGGTGGTTGCAGGTGGCGAGTGGGGGAGGGGTGCGCCTGGGACGGCCCGGTCCGGTCTCCGGCGTCGGCGGGCTGCGTTGCAGCGACCTTGGACCGGACGCCATCCATGTCGAGGTGGCGCACGGCCGTGATGACCTGCTCCAGGGCGGCTGCAGGCAGGGCGCCGGGCTGGCTGAAGACGAGGATGCCGTCCCGGAAGGCCATGAGGGTCGGGATCGAGGTGATCCCGGCGGCGGCGCTGAGCTGCTGCTCGGCCTCGGTGTCGATCTTGCCGAAGACGATGTCGGGGTGCTTCTCGGATGCGGCCTCGTAGACGGGCGCGAACATGCGGCACGGTCCGCACCACGATGCCCAGAAGTCGACGAGCGTGATCCCCTCACGGGTGATGGTCGACTCGAAGTTCGCGGCGGTCAGGTTCTGCGTAGACATTGGAACTCCCTTTGTGGGAACGGGTTCGCTTGGATGGGGGTATACCCAACGGGGTATACAACCCCCGGGCGGGGAGGATCATTCCTCACGGTACGGATCATACGGGTGGGGGTATGCGCCCACCATGCCGGCCGGTTCGACGGAATGCCCTGTCTCGGGTTACGGTTCCGTCTGAGAGATACCCCCATGGGTATTAACTCTTCACTCAGGAGGGTCACATGACCACCATTGCCACCATCGACGAGCTCGCGGCTGCAACTGCTGACGGCGCCGCCGTCGTCGACGTGCGTGAGCCCGGTGAGTACGTCGGCGGGCACGTGCCCGGCGCCGTGCTGATGCCGATGGGTCAGCTGCCGTCACGCGTCGGCGAGCTCGACCGTCACCGCCCCGTCTACGTCATCTGCGCGAGCGGCAACCGCAGCCGCGCGATGAGCGACCATCTCGCCCGAGCCGGCTTCGACGCACGGTCCGTCGACGGTGGGACGGCGGCCTGGGCCGCCGCAGGCCGCCCGGTGGTGGCCGGAGCCAAGCCCTCCGCCTGACCCGGCTTCTCACCCGGCCGCGCCGCCCCGGCCCCACCCCTGACCGCGTCCCGGTTCGTCCCCGAAAGGACCCGCCCCATGGCGACCATCATCCCCATCGACACCCCGACCCTCGGTGACCGCAGCTACCTCGCCCATGACGGGCAGGTCGCGATCGTCATCGACCCTCAGCGCGACATCGACCGCGTCCTCGACCTCGCGAACGACGCCGGCGTCTCCATCACCCACGTCTTCGAGACACACATCCACAACGACTACGTGACGGGGGGCTACGCCCTGGCCCAGGCCACCGGCGCGGCGTACCACGTCAACGCTGCCGACGAGGTCTCCTACGAGCGCGTCCCGGTCAGCGACGGTGACGTCCTCGACGTCTCACCGCAGCTGCGCGTCCGCGTCATCGCAACCCCGGGGCACACGTACACCCACCTCTCGTACGCCCTCGACGCCGCAGACGAGGCGAGCGGCACGCTCGAGCCGGTCGGCGTGTTCACGGGAGGTTCACTGCTCTTCGGGGCGACGGGTCGACCCGACCTCCTCGGGCACGAGCACACCCACGACCTCGTCCACCACCAGTACGCCTCGGCCCACCGACTGGTCAACGAGCTGCCCGAGCACACCCATGTGCTGCCCACCCATGGCTTCGGCAGCTTCTGCTCCGCCGGCTCGACCGGCGACACCACGGCATCGACCATCGGCCGGGAGAAGAAGGCCAACCCGGCGCTGACCCAGGATGAGGACCGGTGGGTCGCCGACACGCTCGCTGGGCTGGACGCGTACCCCGCGTACTACGCCCACATGGGCGCGGCCAACAGCGCCGGACCGCAGGCCGCCGACCTGTCGACCCCGGAACGTGCCGACAAGCAGGTGCTGGCCCGCCGGATCACCGACGGCGAGTGGGTCGTCGACCTGCGCAGCCGGACCGCGTACGCCGCCGGGCACGTCACCGGCACGCTGAACTTCGGCGTCGACGGCCAGTTCGCCACCTACCTCGGCTGGCTCATCCCGTGGGGCACGCCCCTGACCCTGCTGGGGGAGAGCCCGGAGCAGGTTGCCGAGGCCCAGCGCGAGCTGGTCCGCATCGGGATCGACCACCTCGAGGGCGCCGCCACCGGCACCCCCGCGGACTGGACCGACGCCCCGCTCGGCTCCTTCGAGCGCGCCACCTTCGCCGACCTCGCCCAGGTGCGTCACCACCGCCGCGTCGCCGTCCTCGACGTGCGCCGCGCCTCGGAGTTCGCCGAGTCCCACATCGACGACGCCGTCAACCTCCCCCTGCACGAGCTCCTCGAGCGCCTCGCGGAGGTTCCCACGGGTGAGGTGTGGGTGCACTGCGCCGGCGGCTACCGCGCCTCCATCGCCGCCTCCGTCCTCGCCGCCCACGGACACCATGTCGTCGCCGTCGACGACAGCTACGGGGAGCACGCCGCCGCCGCTGGCCTTCCACTGACAGCGGCCGCCTGACCCTGCCGCCCGAACGCCACCACACCTCATCACCACGACCCACCCCACCGCCGGACATCGACGGTAAGACAAGGAGATCCATCATGTGTCGTCCCGCCACCTGCAAGACCTGCGGCAAGACCACCTGGGCCGGCTGCGGCCAGCACGTCGACCAGGTCATGCGCAACGTCCCCTCGGGTCAGCGCTGCCCCGGCCACGTCTCCGCCTCCACCGGCGGCACCGGCGGCAGCTTCCTCAGCCGCCTCTTCGGCCGCTGACCCCCGCGGCCGGTGGCGGATGATTCCGCAGCCCGGCCCATGGCCGCCCACCCGGTCTGCGCCCCGGGTGGGTCCCACCGGGAGTCCGCCCCCCTCGGACCTCCCGGAACCGATCCCGAGCCGAGCGTGCCCTGTCCGCCGAGCAGTCTCCGTCTCACCTTCCCCCAGGAGAGGCCGACGCGCCCGAGACCGGTTCGAGGCTGAGCTCGGACGGCGCCGTCGGGGGCCGGGACCACCGTCGCCCCGGCCCCCGATCCAGCGCCAGCCCCCCGGGCCTGCGCCACCTCACCCCCCGCTTCGAAGGAGCTCCATCCCATGCCCCTGCTGGCCATACCGCTCGGCGTGCTGATCGGCCTCGCCCTCGGGGCCCTGGGAGGAGGCGGCTCCATCCTCACCGTCCCCGCCCTGGTCTACGTCCTCGGCCAGGACCCACGCGATGCCACCACGAGCTCGCTCGTCATCGTCGGGGTCACGTCGCTCATCGCGCTCGTACCGCACGGCCGAGCTGGCCGCGTCAGATTCGCCCAAGGGCTGCTCTTCGGCGCCCTCGGCACCGCAGGCTCGTTCGCCGGGACCGCCCTGTCACGGTCCGTGGCCCCGAACACCCTGCTGCTCGCGTTCGCCGCGCTCATGCTGTTCGTGGCAGCGCTCATGTTGCGCCGCGTCCTCAATCCCGCTGAACGGTCGACGCTGCTCGACCCGACGGTCGAGCCGATGATCACGCTGCACCCGTTCAGCTGCGCCTGCCCACGCGTGACCAAGGTCGTCGTGACCGCGACCCTGGTCGGCCTGCTGACCGGGTTCTTCGGTGTCGGAGGGGGATTCGCACTCGTGCCGGCCCTCGTCCTCGCCCTCGGCTTCCCCATGCCCACCGCTGTCGGCACCTCCCTGCTCGTCATCGCCGTGAACAGTGCGACCGCCCTGACCGCGCGCATCACCCACACGAGCAGCAACCTCGACTGGGCGCTCATCGGGACGTTCACCGTTGCCGCAGTCGTCGGCAGCCTCATCGGCGGGCGCATCGCATCCCGGGCCAACCCTCGTCACCTCACCGTCGCGTTCGCCGTCCTGCTCGTCGGCGTCGCCCTCTACACGGCCGCGCGCAGCCTCTCCCTCCTCGGCTGACTACGGGCGCCTACCTCCGGTGCGGCGGCCGATCCGTCGCGCCCTCCCGCAGAACCCGCGTGCCTCTCGGCGCGCGGAACGTGAAAGGAACCATGAGCACCAACCCCTCCGTCCACCCCGACTCGACCACCATGCGCACCTCGCCGCGCACACCCGCAGCACTCGACCCTCAGGCGCTGAAGGAGTGGATGGCCGCCGACGACCGGCCACGCCTGCTCGACGTGCGCACCCCCGCTGAGTTCACGACCGCCCACATCCCCGGGTCCTACAACGTGCCGCTGCCGCTGCTGCGCGAGCACCGCGACGAGCTGCGCACCCACCTCGACGAGGACGTCGTCCTCGTCTGCCGCTCCGGCGCCCGGGCCACGCAGGCAGAGATGCTGCTCGGCGCGACCGGCCTGGCCAACCTCCACGTCCTCACCGGCGGCGTGTCCGCCTGGGAAGTCGCGGGCGGCCCGCTCAACCGAGGCGCCCAGACGTGGGAGCTCGAGCGCCAGGTTCGCCTCGTCGCCGGCGGCATCGTCCTGACCGGTGTGCTGGCCAGCACCAAGGTGCCCGCCCTCAAGTGGGTGTCGGCGGCCATCGGCGCCGGACTCGCCGGAGCGGCCGTCACCAACAGCTGCGCCATGGGCAAGGCCCTTTCGATGCTGCCATACAACCGCCGCACCGGACCCAGCCTCGACTCCGTCCTGCGCGGGCTGGGCGCGGAGGCGACCTGAGCCAGTCGCCGGACAGAGACTTCGCGCCGGTTGCGGAAGGAGAGCTCGATCTGGTGGCCATGCCGTTCGCTCGGGCACGCGGCCCTACTGGCCGGTGCCGACGTGTGCGTCGGTGGGTTCACCCGAGGAACTGACGAACATCCTCCAAGGCGCCAGGCTCCAGCCGGAACCATGCCCAGCTCCCGCGACGCTCCCGGGTGAGGATCCCGGCGTCGACGAGGGTCTTGAGGTGGTGGCTGACGGTCGGCTGCGAGACCTGGACGGCCTCCGTCATGTCGCAGACGCACGACTCGTGGTCGGGCGAAGCACTGATGATGCTGAGCAGCTGCAGACGGACCGGGTCAGCCAGCGCCTTGAGGAGCCCAGCCCGGCGCTCTGCCTCGGTGCGTTCAAGGACCGGCACCGGGGTTGAGCCGCACTCCGAGACGTGGGGCACCCGCTGCGGAGTGGTGCTCAGTGTCGTGATGCTCACTCGTTCACCTTCCGTTCGCCTTCATCGATCATGGTCAATGTTGACACACGTCGATGCCACTGCCAACGTTGGAGTATCGACCAGTGTCGATGTAGCAGTGCAGGACTTGAGACGAGCCTCGAAGGATCCCGGTGACCAACCCGCCCAGCCCCACCGCCCCCACGAAGAGCGCATCAGCACCTCATGACCCGGTGGTGGCCAAGCTCTCGACGCTCGACCGCTTCCTGCCCGTGTGGATCGGCTTGGCGATGGTGGCCGGCCTGCTGCTCGGGCGCGTGGTGCCGGGACTCGGCGACGGGCTCGCGCGCGTCGAGGTCGACGGGGTCTCGCTGCCGATCGCGCTCGGGCTGCTCGTCATGATGTACCCCGTCCTGGCCAAGGTCCGATACGACCGTCTCGACTCGGTGACCGGCGACAAGCGCCTCTTGCTGAGCTCGCTGTTCCTCAACTGGATCCTCGGGCCGGCCCTGATGTTCGCCCTCGCCTGGATCTTCCTGCCCGACCTGCCGGCCTACCGCACCGGCCTCATCATCGTCGGACTGGCCCGCTGCATCGCCATGGTCATCATCTGGAACGACCTCGCGTGTGGCGACCGAGAGGCGGCTGCGGTGCTCGTCGCGCTCAACTCGGTCTTCCAGGTGATCGCCTTCGCCGGCCTCGGGTGGTTCTACCTCTCGGTCCTGCCCGGCTGGCTCGGCCTCGAGCAGACCGGCATCGACGCCTCGACGTGGGACATCGCGCGCTCCGTGCTCGTCTTCCTCGGCATCCCGCTGGTGGCGGGCTTCCTGTCGCGCCGCCTCGGTGAGAAGCGGCGCGGGCGGGACTGGTACGAGACGAAGTTCATCCCGAGGATCGGCCCGTGGGCGCTCTACGGCCTGCTCTTCACCATCGTCATCCTCTTCGCGCTCCAGGGTGAGGCCATCACGTCGCGGCCGCTCGACGTCGTGCGCATCGCGGTGCCGCTCCTCGTCTACTTTGCCCTCATGTGGGGCGGCGGCTTCGGTCTCGGCGCTGGCCTCGGGCTCGGCTACGAGCGCACGACGACCCTCGCCTTCACCGCCGCCGGCAACAACTTCGAGCTCGCCATCGCCGTCGCCATCGCCACGTTCGGCGCCGCCTCCGGGCAGGCCCTCGCTGGCGTCGTCGGCCCCCTCATCGAGGTCCCGGCCCTCGTCGCCCTCGTCTACGTCAGCCTCGCCCTGCGCAAGCGGTTCACCGCTCGACCCGGCAGTCAGGGCGCACCGCTCGCGGCACCGGGGGCGGTGTCCAGCAATGGCTGAGGTCCACGTCTACGAACCGGCCCTCTGCTGCACCACCGGCGTGTGCGGCCCGGAGCTCGACGAGCGTCTGGTCGCGTTCACGGCGGACCTGGCCCACGTCAACGCCGCCGGCGGACGCGTGCAGCGACACAACCTCGCCAACGACCCGGCTGCCTTCGTCGCCGACGACACGGTGCGCTCCTTCATGCACCTGGCTGGTTCGGCAGGACTGCCGCTGACTGTTGTCGACGGAATCACCGTGCTCACCGGCGCGTACCCGAGCCGCGAGCAGCTGACTCGGTACGCCACCCTCCCGGACGTTGCAGATTCCATCTCGGCACGTCGTCCCCCACTGACCTTGACCCCCACCGGGACAAGCGCCGACTGCTGCCCCTCGGACAGCGCAGCCGCCCCTGCAGCCGATGCCCCGAAGGGCTGCTGCTGATGCTCACCCTGCCCTTCCTGGACGACCTGCCGCGGTTCCTCTTCTTCACCGGCAAGGGCGGCGTCGGCAAGACCACGCTGGCCTGCGCGACCGCGGTACGCCTCGCGGAGCAGGGCAAGCGGATCCTGCTGACGAGCACCGACCCCGCCTCTAACGTCGGACAGGTCTTCGGCGTCACCGTCGGCAACACCATCACGCCGGTTCCGACCGTCCCCGGCCTCAACGCCCTGGAGATCGACCCGCAGCAGGCAGCTGACGCCTACCGCGCGACGATCATCGACCCCGTGCGGGACCTGCTCCCGGCGGCAGAGATCTCCGCGATGACCGAGCAGCTCTCCGGGGCGTGCACGACCGAGATCGCCTCCTTCAACGAGTTCACCTCGCTGCTGGCCGACGAGACCGCGACAGCGGCCTACGACCACGTCCTGTTCGACACCGCCCCCACGGGCCACACCGTCCGCCTGCTCCAGCTGCCGGGGGAGTGGACCTCCTACCTCTCCGACGGCAAGGGCGACGTGTCGTGCCTCGGACCGGTCGCGGGCCTCGACCGGCTGCGTCACGACTACGCCGGCGCCCTGGCCGCGCTGACCGACCCGACGCGCACCCGCCTCGTCCTCGTCACCCGTCCGCAGGGGTCCTCCCTCCGGGAGGCCGCGAGAACGTCCGGCGAGCTGCACGAGCTGGGCATGACGAACGCCCACCTCGTCGTCAACGGCGTCATGCCGTCGTATGCCGTCACCAGCACTCCCAGGGACGAGCTGGCCCACGCGGTCCGCGCGCGCGAGGACGCCGCCCTCGACGCCGTCCCCGACGCCGTGGCCGCATTGCCCCGCACCACCCTGCCGCTGCTCGCCGTCAACACCGTCGGCGTGCCCGCCCTCCGTGCCCTGCTCGAGCCCGAGGCTCCGTCGCTCCCAGAACCTGCCGCTGAGATCGCCACCCTCCCGGACGGACTCACGGATCTGCGTGGCCTCGTCGACGAGCTGGAGACAGACGGGCACGGGCTCGTCATGTGCATGGGCAAGGGCGGGGTCGGCAAGACGACCGTCGCGGCCGCTGTCGCCCTCGAGCTCGCCTCCCGAGGCCATGACGTGCTGCTGACGACGACCGACCCGGCGGCCCACCTGAACGAGACCCTGCAGGCAGAGACCCCGCACCTCACCGTCGAGCGGATCGACCCCCAGGTGGCGATCGAGGGGTACCGCGAGCGGGTCATGGCCGGCAAGGGCAAGGACCTCGACGACGCCGGCCGCGCCGTGCTCGCCGAAGACCTCAAGTCCCCGTGCACCGACGAGGTCGCCGTCTTCCAGCAGTTCTCCCACGTCGTGTTCCGGGCCCGGAAGCAGTTCGTCGTGCTCGACACGGCGCCGACCGGTCACACCCTGCTCCTGCTCGACGCGACCGGCTCCTACCACCGTGAGATCACCCGACAGATGAGCGAGGGCGCACACTTCGTGACCCCGCTGATGCGGCTGCAGGACCCGGCCCAGACCAAGGTCGTCATCGTGACCCTCCCCGAGACGACCCCCGTGCTCGAGGCCCAGGAGCTGCAGAGCGACCTCGCCCGGGCCGGCATCACGCCCTGGGCCTGGGTCGTCAACGGCAGCCTGACCGCAGCAGCCCCGACCTCACCGTTCCTGCGCGCCCGCGCCCACGCCGAGGCGGAGCCGCTCACCAGCGTCCGCGGACTGTGCCAGCGCGTGGCGGTCCTGCCGCTGCTGGCCCGCGAACCTGTCGGCGCCGCAGCGCTGTCCGAGCTCACCCGTCCCCTCACGGAAGGCACGGTGATCGATGCGCACTGACACGACCGCCGGTGGACCCGACTACGACCGGATCGTCGAGGACCTCACGTACACGTACGACGGGGTCGTCTCCAAGGAGTCGGTAGCGCAGGCCGTCGCCGACGCACGGGCCGCGCTCGAGCCGGTGTCCACGATCCCCACCTACCTGCCGATCCTCACCGCCAGGTACGCCACCACCCAGCTGACGGCGGCCGCTCAGGCCGAGGGGCGGATCACCAAGCAGGTCCCGGAGCTGCTGACGGACGACGTCGTGCGCGCCGCCGACGTCGTCATCACGATGGGCTGCGGCGACGCCTGCCCGATCCTGCCCGGAAAGCGCTACGAGGACTGGGACGTCGCCGATCCCGCCGGGCAGCCCCTCGAGACCGTGCGCGACATCCGCGACGACATCCCAGGCCGGGTCACCCGGCTGCTGCGCGACTTCGGCATCTGACCCGCCCCAACCACCGACCCAGGAGTACCCATGACCGACAAGCCCTCCGTCCTCTTCGTCTGCATCCACAACGCCGGGCGCTCCCAGATGGCCGCCGCCTATCTCGCCCACCTCTCCGGCGGCGCCGTCGAGGTCCGCTCCGCCGGATCCGCGCCCGCCGACCAGGTCAACCCCTCCGCCGTCGCCGCCATGGCCGAGGAGGGCATCGACATCACCGCCGAGACCCCCAAGATCCTCACGACCGAGGCCGTCAAGGAGTCCGACGTCGTCATCACCATGGGCTGCGGCGACACGTGCCCGATCTTCCCCGGCAAGCGCTACGAGGACTGGGAGCTCGCAGACCCCGCCGGCAAGGGCGTCGAGGCCGTGCGACCCATCCGCGACGAGATCAAGCAGCGCATCCTGGGCCTGCTCGAGTCACTCGACGTCACCCCCGTCAACGCCTGACGTCTCCCGCATCGGCCGAACGACCGTTCCACGGTCCCGCTCGGGCGCAGGACGATCCGGACCTCAGAACACGGACGCCAGGAGATGACCGACAGGGCAGACGCCCGCCACGTCACCATCATCGGCTCGGGCCCGGCCGGCTACACGGCCGCCGTCTACGCCGCGCGCGCGAACCTCGCCCCCCTCGTCTTCGAGGGCGCCGTGACCGCCGGGGGCGCGCTGACGAACACGACCGAGGTCAAGACCGTCACCGACGGTGGGGGCACCGTGCACGGCGCCCGCTCCGTCATCCTCTCGATGGGCTCGGCCTACCGCGAGCTGGGCCTGCCCCGCGAGAAGGAGCTCTCGGGCCACGGCGTCTCGTGGTGCGCGACGTGCGACGGCTTCTTCTTCCGCGACCAGGTCATCGCGGTCGTCGGTGGTGGCGACTCGACCATCGAGGAGGCGACCTTCCTGACGAGGTTCGCCCGCACCGTGACGAACGTCGTCACCCCGTGAGACCGTGCAAGACAGGCACTGCCCCGCCCACCCAGGACCGACCTGCGTGCGACAGCGGTGCGAAAACCGGATGACAGTCGCTCCTGACCGGGGCATCTGCGCAGTTCAGCGCCACGAGGAGCCCTGAGAGCCGCCGAATGCTCAGATGTCGCGGAAGACCTCGATGGTGGCGCCGAGGGCGTTGAGGCGCTCGGCGAGGTCCTCGTAGCCGCGGCTGATGACGTAGACGTTGCGCAGCACCGACGTGCCGGGCGCCGCGAGCATCGCGAGCAGGACGACGACGCCCGGCCGCAGGGCGGGCGGGCAGACGACCTCGGCCGCGCGCCAGCGGGTCGGGCCCTCGACGATGACGCGGTGCGGGTCGAGCAGCTGCACGCGCGCGCCGACCTTCGTCAGCTCGGTGAGGTAGATGGCCCGGTTCTCGTAGACCCAGTCGTGGATCATCGTGCTGCCCTCGGCGACGGCGCCGATGAGCGCGAAGAACGGCAGGTTGTCGATGTTGAGGCCGGGGAACGGCATCGGGTGGATCTTGTCGATCGGGGCGTGGAGCGGCCCGGGGATCGTCGTGAGGTCGACGAGGCGGGTCTTGCCGTTGGCCGAGGCGTACTCCGCCGACAGGTCGTACTTCATCCCCATGCCGTCGAGCGTCGCGAGCTCGATCTCGATGAACTCGATCGGCACGCGGCGGATCGTGATCGCGCTGTCGGTGACGACGGCGGCGGCGATGAGGCTCATCGCCTCGATCGGGTCCTCGCTGGGGGAGTACTCCACGTCGACGTCGATGTCGGCCACGCCGTGCACCGTCAGGGTCGTCGTGCCGATGCCGTCGATGCGCACGCCGAGCTTCTCGAGGAAGAAGCAGAGGTCCTGCACCATGTAGTTGGGGCTCGCGTTGCGGATGACCGTCGTGCCCGCGTGGCGCGCGGCGGCCATCAGGACGTTCTCGGTCACGGTGTCGCCGCGCTCGGTGAGCACGATGGCGCGCTGGGGGCTCACCGACCGGTCGGAGTGGGCCTCGTAGAAGCCGTGGGTGGCCGTCACCTCGAGGCCGAAGGAGCGCAGCGCAGCCAGGTGCGGCTCGACCGTACGGGTGCCGAGGTCGCAGCCACCGGCATACGGCAGCTGGAAGTCCTCGTGCTCGTGCAGCAGCGGGCCGAGGAACATGATGACGGTGCGGGTGCGGCGGGCGGCGGCCACGTCGATGTCGTCGAGGTTGAGCACCGCCGGGGGCACGATCTCGAGGTCGTTGCTGTCGGGCAGCCAGCGCGTGCGCACGCCGATCGAGGCGAGCACCTCGAGGATGCGGTTGACCTCCTCGATGCGGGCCAGGCTGCGCAGCGTCGTGCGGCCGCGGTTGAGCAGCGCAGCGCAGAGGAGCGCGACGGCGGCGTTCTTGGAGGTCTTGACGTCGATCGAGCCGGTCAGCTTCTGGCCGCCGACGATGCGCAGGTGCTGCGGGCCGGAGTGGCCGAGCGAGACGAACTCGGAGTCGAGGGCGTCACCGATCTTGGCGAGCATGTCGAGGCTGAGGTTCTGCTTGCCCTGCTCGATGCGGGTGACCGCGCCCTGCGACGTGCCGAGCAGCTCGGCGAGGTCCGACTGGGTCATCCCCTTGTGGCGTCGCGCGTCGCGGATGAGTCCGCCGATCCGGGTCAGGTAGGTCTGAGGCACGCGAACGAGGCTAACTCATATATGAGTTATGGCAAACCGCCACGCCGGACGGGGCCGCCCCGGGGAGTTCCCGGAGCGGCCCCGTGTCGGGTCACTGCCGTATGCCGTGTGCGGGCTTGGGTCAGGCGGGCGCGTTCGCGACCCCCGCGGGCAGGAAGCGGGCGCCCGTCACCGCTTCGGCGACGCCGGTGCGGTCGAGCAGCGGCGTGATGCCGCCGTTCCAGAACTGGAAGCCCGCGCCGGTGATCATCGCGAGGTCGATGTCCATCGGGGCCTGCGCGACACCCTCGTCGAGCATCCGGCGGGCCTCGTCGGCGAGCACGGTGAGCACGCGCTGGCGCACCTGCGCCAGGTCGAGCACGACCGGCTCGGCCGGCTGCTCGACGAGCTCGGCGACCTCGGGGTCGAGGACCGGGCGCCCGGTGCTCATGTCGTAGAAGCCGCGCTTGCCGGCCGCGACGAGGCGCTGGAGCGTCGGCGACGCGTAGAAGCGGTCGGGGAAGGCCCGGACCAGCGTCTCGCCGTTGTGCAGGGCGATGGCCGGCCCGACGAGCCCGATGAGCACGAAGGGCGGCATCGGTGCGAGCCCGGCGAAGGCTCGGTCGACGACCTCGATGGGCGTGCCCTCGTCGAGGATCTTCGCGGCCTCGCCCATGAACCGGCCGAGCAGGCGGTTGACGATGAACGAGGGCCGGTCGGCCGCGCGGATGCACGTCTTGCGCAGCGCCTTGCCGACGGCGAAGGCCGTTGCGAGCGTGGGGTCGTCGGTGTGCTCACCCGGGATGATCTCGAGCAGCGGCATGACGGCCACGGGGTTGAAGAAGTGGAAGCCCACGACGCGCTCGGGGTGCTCGAGCTGCGACGCCATCTCGGCGATCGACAGGCTGGAGGTGTTCGTCGCGAGCACGCACTCGGGCGACACGACGGCCTCGACCTCGGCGAACACCTGCTGCTTGACCGACATCTCCTCGAAGACGGCCTCGATGACGAAGTCGGCGTCGGCGAAGCCGTCCTTGCTCGTCGACCCCGTGACGAGCGCCTTGTAGCGGTTCAGCCTGTCGGGGTTCAGCCGGCCCTTGCCGGCCAGCTTGTCGAGCTCGGCGTGCACGTAGCCGACGCCCTTGGCGACGCGCTCGTCGTCGATGTCGGTGAGCACGACGGGCACCTGGAGGCGCTGGATGAAGAGCAGCGCCAGCTGGCTCGCCATGAGGCCGGCGCCGACGATGCCGACCTTGGTCACCTTCCGCGCGAGAGCCTTGTCGGGCGCTCCGGCCGGACGCTTGGCGCGCTTCTGCACGAGCTCGAAGGCGTACAGCCCGGCGCGCAGCTCGTCGCTCATGAGCAGGTCGGCGAGCACCTCGTCCTCGGCCGCGAAGCCCTCCTCGCGGGTCGCGGTGCGAGCGGCGGCGAGCAGGTCGAGGGCGGCATACGGACTCCTGGCCTGGCGACCCGTCTTGACGTCGGCGAGGCCCTTGGCCTTGGCGATCGCGGCGTTCCACGCGGTCTCGTCGCGGTCGACCTCGGGGCGCTCGACGGTGACCTCGCCGGAGAGCACGCGGGCGGCCCACGCGACCGACTCCTCGAGGAAGTCGGCGGGCTCGAGCAGCACGTCGGACAGGCCGAGGGCGTGGGCCTGCGGTCCCTTGAGCATGCGGTTCTGGCTCAGCGGGTTCTCGACGACGACGGTGATCGCCTTCTCGACGCCGACCAGGTTCGGCAGCATCCAGCAGCCGCCCCAGCCCGGCACGAGGCCGAGGAAGACTTCGGGCAGCGCGACGGCCGGGACGCCGGCGCTCATGGTGCGGTAGGTCGCCGACAGGGCCAGCTCGACGCCGCCGCCCATGGCGGCGCCGTTGACGAAGGCGAAGGTCGGCACCGGCAGGTCGGCGAACGCCGCGTAGGTGGCGTGGCCGGCGCGCGCGATCTCGAGCGCCTGGTCGCGGGAGCCGAGGAACGGCACACCGGTGAGGTCGGCGCCGACGGCGAAGACGAACGGCTTGCCCGTCACGGCGACGGCGACGATCTCACCGGCCTCAGCACGCTCGCGCAGCTGCGCGACGGTCGCCGAGAGGCCGGCGATCGACTGCGGGCCGAAGGTGTTGGGCTTCGTGTGGTCGAAGCCGTTGTCGAGCGTGATGAGCGCCAGGGTGCCGGCGCCGCCGGGCAGCGCGATGTCGCGCACCGGCGTGCGCGTCACGACCTCGGAGGCGAAGTCCGTTGCGGCCGTGGCCTTCTCAGTGGTCGTGGCACTCACTTGGCGCCCTCCTCGTCGGTTGTGGTCGTCGTCGAGGACTCGTAGGCCTCGTGGTGCGGGTTCTCCCAGATGACGGCGCCGCCCATGCCGATGCCGATGCACATCGCCGTCAGGCCGTAGCGCACCTCGGGGTGCTCCTCGAACTGGCGCGCGAGCTGCGTCATGAGGCGCACGCCCGAGCTCGCGAGCGGGTGGCCGGTGGCGATGGCGCCGCCGTACTCGTTGACGCGCGGGTCGTCGTCGGCGATGCCGAAGTGGTCGAGGAAGGCGAGCACCTGAACGGCGAAGGCCTCGTTGAGCTCGAGGAGGCCGATGTCCTCGATCGACAGGCCGGCCTTGGCGAGGGCCTTCTCGGTGGCCGGCACCGGCCCGACGCCCATGACCTCGGGCTCGACGCCGACGAAGGAGAAGGAGACGAGGCGCATGCGGACGGGCAGGCCGAGGTCGGTCGCGGCCTGCTCGGAGGCGAGCAGGCAGGCGGTGGCGCCGTCGTTGAGGCCGGCCGCGTTGCCGGCGGTGACGTTGCCGTGCGCGCGGAACGGGGTCTTGAGCTGCCCGAGGTCCTCGACCGTCGTGCCGGGGCGTGGGGGCTCGTCGGTGGTCGCGAGGCCCCAGCCGAGCTCGGCGTGCCGCGTGGCGACGGTGACGAGGTCGCGCTGGATCTTGCCGTCGGCATACGCCCGGGCGAGCTTGTCCTGGCTGCCGACGGCGAAGGCGTCGGAGCGGGCCTTGGTGAGGGCCGGGAAGCGGTCGTGCAGGTTCTCGGCGGTCTTGCCCATGACGAGCGCGTCGGGGTCGACGATCTTCTCGCTGACGATGCGCGGGTTGGGGTCGACGCCCTCTCCCATCGGGTGGCGGCCCATGTGCTCGACGCCGCCCGCGATGGCGATGTCGTAGGCACCGAAGGCGATCGATCTCGCCTTGTTCGTCACGGCCGTCATCGCGCCGGCGCACATGCGGTCGACCGAGTAGCCGGGGGTCGTGTTCGGCAGTCCGGAGAGCAGCGCGGCCGTGCGACCGAGCGTCAGGCCCTGGTCGCCGATCTGGGTGGTCGCGGCGATGGCGACCTCCTCGACCTTGTCCTTGGGCAGGGTCGGGTTGCGGTGCAGCAGCTCGCGGATGCACCGGACGACGAGGTCGTCGGCCCGGGTCTGGGCGTACATGCCCTTCTCGCCGGCCTTGCCGAACGGCGTGCGGACGCCGTCGACGAAGACGACCTCGGAAAGTGCGCGGGGCACGGGTGCCTCCCAGTGGATCGATGATCGGAGTGCCGGACGCGGCCGGCGGCGGGCCGCAGGGAACGCGGCCTCCTCGATCCTACTTCCCGGTAACTTCCGCGGCGACGATCCCGCCGGGTGACCATCCTCACGGAGTCCGGCCTGCAGTCCACGGCCCGCGGACGGCGCACGTCGACGACGCGGGGCCGCGGATCAGGCGGGTGGGTTCTCGCTGCAGGCGAGGGAGACGAGCGGGGCGGTGATCGTCGTCTGCCAGCGGCGTGCGCCCATGGCCGACAGGCCCTCGGCCACCTCGGCGGTGGTCGGCGCGGCAGGGCCCTCCCAGAGGTAGCGGCGCAGCAGGTCGGGCGTCAGCAGGTTCTCCACCGGCACGGCCAGCTCGTCGGACACCGCACCGAGCAGCTCACGGGCGCGGGCGAGGCGGGCCGCGGCGACGGGGTCGCGGTCGGCCCAGGCCTTGGGCGGCGGGGGACCGCTCGGCGGCAGCGCCAGCACGGGCAGGTCGCTCTCGGGCAGGTCGAGCGCGTGCGCGACGACCTCGAGGATGGCGCTCTGGTGCCGGCGCACCGACCGGGCGAGGCGCGGCTCGCTGACGGTGACGGTGCGCGGCGCGCGCGCGGCCCGCTGGTTGGCGATGGCGATCTCGCTGATCGCGGCGTCGGGCAGCACCCGGCCGGGCGAGGTGTCGCGTTCCTGCGCCACGCCGTCGCGCCAGAGCCACAGCTCGCGCACGATCGCGAGGCCGCGGCGCCCGCGGACCTTGTGCATGCCGGACGTGCGCCGCCACGGGTCGGTGCGGGGCTCGGGACCGGTGAAGTCGAGCAGGTGGGTGAACTCCTCGGCGGCCCAGCCCGCCTTGCCCTGCGCGGTGAGCTCGGCGTCCACCGCGTCGCGGAGGTCACCGAGCACCTCGACGTCGAGGGCGGCATACCGCAGCCACGGCTCGGGAAGGGGGCGGTCGGACCAGTCGACGGCCGAGTGCTCCTTGGCCAGCTGCAGCCCGAGGTAGTGCTCGACCATGGCGCCGAGGCCGACGCGCGGCAGGCCGGCGAGCCGCCCGCCGAGCTCGGTGTCGAAGAGCGCGGTGGGCCGCATGCCGACCTCGGCGAGGCAGGGGAGGTCCTGCGTGGCGGCGTGCAGGATCCACTCGGCGTCGCCGATGGCCTCGCCCACGGGGGAGAGGTCGGGGCAGGCGATGGGGTCGATGAGCCAGCTGCCCGAGCCCTCGCGGCGCAGCTGCACGAGGTAGGCGCGCTGGCCGTAGCGGTAGCCCGACGCCCGCTCGGCGTCGACGCCCACGGGGCCGGTGCCGTTCGCGATGGCCTCGGCCGCGCGCATCAGCGTGCGCTCGTCGGTGACGACGTCGGGCACGCCGTCGCGCGGGTGGGTCAACGGCACGAGGACGCGCGCCTGGGGCTCGAGTGCCTGGGGCTCGAGTGCCTGGGGCTCGAGGACCTCCGGCGCCGTCACGTCGGGCGCGGGGTCGTGCGGCTCAGCCGTCACCGGCGCTGCCCCGGCAGGGGGACGACGCCGTCGGGCAGGGGCGGGATGCCGGCGACCGTGCAGAGCATGTCGGCCCAGGCCCGGAGGTGGTCGGTCACGTCGCCGACGACGGGGGTCCACGACGCGCGGATCTCCATCTCGACGCTCGCCTCGCGCTCGGCGAGGCCGGCGAAGCTCTCGCTGACGACGCGCGTCACGGTGCCGGCCTCGGCCGTCCACGTCAGCCCGCGCTCGGCGAGGGAGTCGGTGAGCCACGACCACCCGACGGCACCGAGCATCGGGTCGCCCGACAGCTCGGGCTCCAGCTCGGCGCGCGCGAACGTCACGATGCGCCACTGGCCGTTCCACGTGTCGGGGGCGGCCGGGTCGTGGAGCACGACGAAGCGGCCCGTCGCGAGGTCCTCCTCGGGGTCGCTGACGTCGATGACGTCGGCGGTCAGCGCGGCCGCGAAGGGCGCGATGCGCGTCGGTGCCGGAACCTCCGTCAGGCGCACCTCGGAGCGCAGACGGACGTCCCGGAGGTCGCTGAGCGTCCTCGCGAAGACGGCGCCGCTGCTGCCCGGCAGCGTTCTCGTGTGCACCACCCGAGCGTATGCCGGGTCCGGGCGTTCTGTCCTCAGGGCGCGCCGTGCGCGTGGCGCGGGGCCCTCCGCGCCCCGTGGCAGGATTGACCGGTGCCGACCACAGCCCCGCCAGACACCCGCCAGAGCGACATCGTCCGCGCTGCGCGCCGCGAGTCGACCACCCGGACGCCCGTGTGGTTCATGCGCCAGGCCGGCCGTTCGCTGCCGGAGTACCGCGCGATCCGGGAGGGCGTGCCGATGCTCGAGTCGTGCATGCGGCCCGAGCTCGTCACGGAGATCACCCTCCAGCCGGTGCGTCGTCACGGCGTCGACGCCGCGATCTTCTTCAGCGACATCGTCGTGCCGCTCAAGGCCATCGGCGTCGACCTCGACATCGTGCCCGGCGTCGGCCCCGTCGTGGCCCGGCCGATCCGCACCGCCGCCGACCTCGACCAGCTGGTGCCGCTGACGCCCGAGCACGTGCCCTTCATCACCGAGGCCGTGCACCAGCTCGTGGCCGAGCTCGGCGAGACGCCACTCATCGGTTTCGCCGGCGCGCCGTTCACCCTCGCCAGCTACCTCGTCGAGGGTGGCCCGTCGAAGAACCACGAGAAGACCAAGGCCCTCATGCACGGCGACCCGCAGCTGTGGGACGCCCTGTGCGCCAGGCTCGCCCAGATCTCCGGTGAGTTCCTGCGCGTGCAGGCCGAGGCCGGGGCGAGCGTGGTGCAGCTCTTCGACTCGTGGGCCGGGGCCCTCTCCAGGGCCGACTACGCCGCCCGCGCGATGCCGCACTCCGCGGTCGCCCTCGGGATGGTCGCCGATCTCGACGTGCCCCGCATCCACTTCGGCGTCGGCACCGGTGAGCTGCTCGCGCTCATGGGTGAGGCGGGCGCCGAGGTCGTCGGCGTCGACTACCGCGTGTCGCTCACCGACGCCGTCGACCGTCTCGGGCCGACGTATGCCGTCCAGGGCAACCTCGACCCGGCGCTCCTCTTCGCGCCGTGGGAGGCCCTCGAGCGCCGGGTCCGCGAGATCGTCGAGGAGGGGCTCCGGGCACCGGGGCACATCTTCAACCTCGGTCACGGGGTGCTGCCGGCCGTCGACCCGGACGTGCTGACGCGCGTCACCGCCCTCGTCCACGAGTGCTCGAGCCGCCCATGACGACCACCACCGCGACCGCGGCCCCCTCCGTCGCCCGCTCGAGCCTGACGATGCTCGGCGGGTCGGTGGCCTCGCGCGTGCTCGGTGTCGTGCGCAACGGCCTCATCACCTTCATCATCGGCGCGAAGCTGGCCGGTGACGCCTTCTCGCTCGCCAACACGCTGCCCAACGTCCTCTACGTCCTCGCGGCCGGCGGCATCCTCAACGCCGTGCTCATCCCCTCGCTCGCGCGGGCCATGAAGCTGGAGGACGGCGGGCAGGAGTTCACCGACCGCGTCATCACCGTCGCCCTCGCCGGCATGGCGGTCATCACGGCCGCCGTCATGGCGGGCGCGGCCGGGTTCGTCTGGCTGCTCGCGAGCAACAACTCCGACGACTTCAAGAGCCTCGCGCTCGCCTTCTCGCTCATCTGCCTGCCGCAGATCTTCTTCTACGGACTCTTCGCCCTGCTCGGGCAGATCCTCAACGCCCGCGGCCAGTTCGGCGCGTTCGCCTGGGCGCCGTTCTTCGCGAACGTCGTCGCCGTGGCGGGGCTGCTCGTCTTCCTCGTGGCCTTCGGGCGCCCGCTGGGCCAGCCGGTGAAGGGTCAGCCGCAGCCCGGGGACCCGTCGCAGTGGACCGGGCCCATGATCTGGCTCTTCGCCGGCTCGGCCACCCTGTCGGTGGTCGTCCAGGCGCTCTCGCTGGTGCCCGCCCTGCGCCGCACCGGATTCCACTACCGGCCGCGCTGGGGCCTGCGCGGGGTCGGGCTCGGCGGGGTGAGCCGGCTCGCCGTGTGGGCCTTCGTCGGTCTGGCCGTCTCGCAGGTCGGCTTCTTCATCAGCCAGGGCGCCCTCAACAACGCGACGGCGTCGGCGAACGCGCTCGGGCTCTCGCTCGACGCGCGTGGTCCCGCCGCCTACGGCATCGCCTTCACGCTCTTCATGCTGCCGCACGCCTTCGTCACCGTCTCGATCATGACCGCGCTCTTCCCCCGCTTCTCGAAGGCCGCGGCGGCCGACGACCGGGCCAGCCTGCGGCGCGACTTCCGTACGGGCCTCACGATGCCGCTCGTGGTCAACGTGCCGATCATGGTGGCGGTCATCGTCCTCGCCCAGCCGGTCGTGGCCCTGCTCAACCCCGGCATCGACCAGCGCTCCGTCGAGGTGTCGTCGAGCGTGCTCGTCATCATGATCCTCGGCCTCGTGCCCTTCGGCCTCGACCTGCTCTGCTACCGGATGTTCTTCGCACTCGAGGACGGCCGGCCGACGATCGTCATGCAGGTGCTGCTCACCGGCATCAGTGCGATCGCCGGCGTCGTGACGCTCTTCATCAACCCGGTGTGGGCGATCGGCGTCATGGCCGTGGGGCAGACGGTCGGCAACGTCGTCAGCTCGACCGTGGGCCTGCACCTGCTCCGCCGTCGCATCGGCCCGCTCGGCCTCACGAGCGGTCTCGTCACCGCCTCGCGGGTCGGTGTCGCGGCCGCCCTGGCCGGCCTCGTCGCCTGGGGCGCCACGACGGTGCTCGACCCGATCACGGGGGCTGCCATCGCCGAGGGCGGCTCGGCGCTGCGCCGGATGTTCGCCAGCGCCGTGGAGATCGGGCTCGTCGGGCTCGTCTTCGGTGTCGTCTACATCGGTCTCGCCCATGCCTTCGGGGTCCGCGAGATGCGCCAGGTCGCGGGACTCGTCCGCGGCAGGCTCGGCCGCTGACGGCTAGGCCGACGGGCCGGAGCCCGGACCGCCGGTCGGCGGGGTGCTCGACGCCGGAGTGCTCGGGTCCGCGGTCGTCGAGGTCGGGACCGGGCCCGGGGCGGTCGCGCGTCGACGCCACAGCCGGCCGAGCAGGACGACGAGGGGGACGCCGACGACGAGCCAGGGCAGCAGCACGGCCAGTCCGGTGAGGATCACCGTGAGCGAGCCGAGCAGCGCCTCCCAGGCCGCGCGCACGGTGGCGACGAAGCCGCCCTCGCCGGTGCTCGGCGCCGGGGTGGAGTCCGTCCAGAGGGCGACCGTCACCGTGCTCGTGGTGGTGATCCGGTCGAGCTCGGCCAGGCGCTGCCGGAGCGAGTCGAGGTCGGCCTGCCGCCGGGTCAGCTCGCTCTCGAGGGTGATGACCTGCTGGAGGCTGGTGGCCTTGGCGAGCAGGGCCCGCACGCGGTCGATCCCGTCCTCCATCGGGCCGATCCGCGCCCTGGTGTCGACGTAGCTGTCGGTCACGTCCTCCGAGGCCGACGAGCGGTAGGAGACCGAGCCCAGCTTGGACAGCTGCGTGAGCACGTCGTCGAGGGCTGCCGCCGGCACGCTGAGGGTGAGCCGGGCCTCGTCGACGCCGACGCTCGGCACGGGCGGCACCGACCCGCTGCCCACCGTCTGGTCCCCGCCCTGACCGCCGGCCCGGCCGTCCGCCTGGCCGCCTGCCGGACCGTCCGCGGTCACGACGTTCTCGGACGTCACGGAACCACCCGCCCCAGAGGCGAGCAGGCGCACCCTGGCCGCCGAGGCCGCGAGGTCGCCCACCCGGAGGCCGAGCCACGCGGTGCGCGCGATCTTGGCCCCGACGACCGCGGCCGCCGCGCCGCCGGCCGACGACGCGCTGTTGGTGTCCGTGGCAGGCGCCTTGGAGCCCGAGCTGCCGTCGAAGGCGGCCCCGGGCGAGATGCCTCCGCTCGCCTCACGTCCGACCGAGTCCGCGCTCCCCGACGACATGGCGGGGTCAGACCCGGGCCGGAGTGCGCGCAGGCCCAGGGGGATCGAGAGCAGGAGCAGCGCCACCACGGCGAGCACGACGACCAGTCGGCGGCGCGTGGCCGGCACGAGAGTCCCGCGACGGAGGGGGCGCAGGTGGGGTGAGGCGGTCATGGCGTGCCTTTCGACAGGTCGCCCACCGCGTCGTGCCGCGGCCTGCATGGCGACGTCCTGCCCCTAGGACACGCCACAGGGCCCGATCGTTGCCGGGCCGAGCGGCCCCGGCCCGTCAGCGGCGCCGGGTCGCGGGCACCTCGTCGCTGCTGGCGGTGCCGGGGCCCGCCTCGGTCGCGGACGAGGTGGAGCGGTCGGCCCGCCCACGGCGGACCCGGCGCACGACGAGCGCGGCGAGCAGCACGACGACGACGCCGATGACGACCTTGTCGAGCACGCCGGAGTAGCGGTCGACGAGCTCGTAGCGGGAGCCGAGCACGTAGCCCAGGCCGATGAGCAGCCCGTTCCAGATGGCGCTCCCGGCGATCGTGAAGACCGTGAAGCTCGCCCACGGCATCCGGACGGCGCCGGCCGGCAGCGACACGAGGCTGCGGACGCCCGGCACGAGCCGGCCGAGGAAGACCGAGCGGCGGCCGTGGTCGGCGAACCAGGCTGTCGCGCGCTCGAAGTCATGGCGGTCGACGAGGGGGAGTCGCGCCATGACCCGGATCGCGCGTTCCTGGCCGAGCCGGAAGGCGAGCAGGTAGAGCACGAGCGCGCCGAGGTAGGAGCCCAGGGTGCTCGTCACGAGCAGCAGCGCGAGACCGAGCTGGCCCTGGCGGGCGATGAACCCGGAGAGCGGGAGCACGACCTCGCTCGGGATCGGCGGCAGCACCGTCTCGAGGAAGGTGAGGGCTCCGACGCCCCACTCGCCGAGGGCGGCGATGACGCGGTACGCGACGCCCACCAGGCCGGAGAGCTCGGCGGAGGGCTGCAGGGCCGGGCTGAGCGCGGCGTGGACGGGGGTCATGGCGGGCGCGGCGGCGAGCAGCGCGAGGGTACCCATGGGTCAACGGTCCCTCATCGACACCGCCTCGACCAAACGCCTCGACCAAACGCCTCGAGCAAGCCGCTGCACCGACCGTCGGCGCCGGGTGGGAGAGTGGCGCCCATGGGCAGGTCGGTCGCGGTCATCGGTGGGGGCGTCAGCGGGCTCGCGGCGGCGTGGGAGCTCTGTCTTGCCGAGGTGGGCACCTCGGTCGTCCTCCTCGAGGCCACCGACCGCCTCGGCGGCAAGCTGCGGCTCGAGGACGTCGGTGGCGTGCGCATCGACGTCGGGGCCGAGTCGGTGCTCGCCCGCCGGCCCGAGGCGGTGGGTCTGCTCGACGAGCTCGGCCTCACCGGTGAGGTGACGCACCCCGGCCCGGCCGGGGCCGCCATCGTCTCGCGGGGTGTGCGCTGGCCGATGCCTCGCGGCACGGTCATGGGGGTTCCCTCCGACCCCGAGTCGGTGCGCGGGCTGCTCACCGACGCGGAGGTCGACCGCCTCGCGCACGAGCAGACGACGGGCCCGGTCCCGGGCGACCTGAGCGTGGGTGACCTCGTCGACGCGCGACTCGGCCCGGCGGTGACCGACCGCCTCGTCGAGCCGCTGCTCGCCGGGGTCTACGCCGGCCACGCGCGCCGGATCTCCGTCGACCAGGCGGTGCCGGTGCTGGCCGCGGCGGCCCACGAGGGCCGCCCGCTGCTCGACGTCGCGCGCGCCGCCGCCGCTGCCGCGGCAGACGGTCCGCTCGCCGGCACACCGGTCTTCGCCTCGCTCGTCGGTGGTCTCGGGAGGCTGCCTGAGGTGCTCGGGCAGCAGCTCGCGGAGGCCGGCGTGCGTGTGCGCACCGGCACCGTCGTGCGCGGCCTGCGGCGCGACGGCGCCGGCTGGGTCGTCTCGTCGGGGCCGACGAACCAGGTGCTCGAGGAGCGCTTCGACGCCGTGGTGCTCGCGACGCCGGCGGCGCCCACGGCCCGGCTGCTGCGCGAGGTGGCGCCCGAGGCGGCGGCGGCGCTCGCCGGGGTCGACTACGCCTCCATGGCGATCGTCACCCTCGCGCTCGACGGACCTCCGCCCGAGGCGCTCGAGGGCAGCAGCGGCTTCCTCGTGCCGCCTGCCGAGCCCCTGACGATCAAGGCGTCCACCTTCAGCACCGTCAAGTGGCCGTGGCTCGCCCGCGCGCACCCGGGCCGCACGTACCTGCGCGCCTCGGTCGGTCGGCACGGCGAGGAGGTCACTCTCCAGCGCTCCGACGACGAGCTCGTGGCCGCCGCGCTCACCGACCTGGGCTCAGTCCTCGGGGGTGACCTGCCCGCGCCGGCCGCCACGCACGTGCAGCGCTGGGGTGGCGGCCTGCCGCAGTATGCCGTGGGGCACCGGTCGCGGCTGGCGCCCACCCGCCACCTGCCGCCGGGGCTGGCCCGGTGCGGGGCGGCCTACGACGGCGTCGGCATCCCGGCCTGCGTCGCATCGGGCCGCGCGGCCGCACGCGTCGTGCTGACCCACTGGGACGAGCGATCCGACGCCTTGGGATGATGGCCCCATGAGCGAGCGCCTGACACCAGCCCGGATGCGGGAGATCAACGACACGATCCGCTACTGCATGTGGTCGGTCTTCAGCGCGGTCACCCCGCTCGGTGACGACCGCGAGAAGCACGTCGCCGAGCTCGAGGCCTTCCTCGAGGAGGTGGCGGGCGAGGGCGTCGTCGTGCGCGGGCTCTACGACGTGGCCGGGCTGCGCGGTGACGCCGACTTCATGGTCTGGTGGCACGCCGAGACCATCGAGGCGCTCCAGTCGGCCTACCACCGGCTGCTGCGCACCGAGCTCGGCTCGCACCTCGAGCCGGTGTGGAGCGCCGCGGCGCTCCACCGGCCGGCGGAGTTCAACAAGAGCCACATCCCGGCCTTCATGGCCGACGAGGTGTCGCGCAAGTACGTCTGCGTCTACCCCTTCGTCCGGTCGTACGAGTGGTACCTCCTCGACGACGGCGAGCGGCGCGACCTGCTGCGCGAGCACGGCCAGATGGCGCGCGACTACCCCGACGTGCGGGCCAACACCATCGCCTCGTTCGCGCTCGGCGACTACGAGTGGCTGCTCGCCTTCGAGGCCGACGAGCTGCACCGGATCGTCGACCTCATGCGCGAGCTGCGGGCCTCGCGGGCGCGGATGCACGTGCGGGAGGAGATCCCGTTCTTCACCGGCCCCAAGGTGGAGCCGGCGCAGCTGGTCGCGAACCTGCGGTGAGGCCGCTCACTCCTCGAGGTTGCGGGCGATGACCGCGATCGCGGGGATGAGCAGGAACCACCACCACCTGCCGGTGGCGAGGAAGAGCCCGACGGCGATGAACGGCGACAGCGCGGTGAGCATCCGCGCTGCCCTGACCGGCCCGCTCACGGGCCCCTTGGGCCGGGTCTGCGCCACCGGCGCGCCCGCCACGGGGTGGTCGACGTCGGTGGAGGAGACGAGGCGCGGACGGGGCTCGGGCAGGTCGTCGAAGAGCTCGGCGAGCTCGCGCCGGGTCACGGCGTCGGTGGCCCGGCCGCGCCGGTCCTCGTAGTCGTCGGCGTCGAGCCGGCCGGCGGCGTGGTGCTGGGCGAGGGCGGCCAGCGCCTCCTCGCGCTCCTGCGTGCCGATGCGCATGTCCCCGTCGTCAGCCATGGGAGAAAACCCTAGGCGATGCGGGTGCGGCCGCCCAGCAGGGGTGTCCCTGCGAGGCGGCCGCACGATCGCACGGTCGCTCACGAGCGGGGTGAGGCCGAGGCTCAGGCCGGGGCGCTGCCCGACTCGGAGGTCTCGTCCGGCTGGAGCCGCAGCGAGATGGAGTTGATGCAGTAGCGCTGGTCGGTCGGGGTGTCGTAGCCCTCGCCCTCGAAGACGTGGCCGAGGTGCGAGCCACACGTGGCGCACCGGACCTCGACGCGCTTCATCCCGAAGGTGCGGTCCTCGATGTACTGCACCGAGTCACCGGCGAGGGGCGAGTAGAAGGACGGCCACCCGCAGTGCGACTCGAACTTCGTGTCGCTGCGGAAGAGCTCGGCGCCGCACGCGCGGCACGAGTAGACGCCCTGGGTCTTGGTGTCGGTGTACTCCCCGCGGAAGGCGGGCTCGGTGCCGGCCTGGCGCAGCACCTTGTACTCGGCGGGCGAGAGGGCGGCGCGCCACTCGTCCTCGGTGCGCTGGACGGCATACGGCTGCTGGGAGGTGCTCTGGTCACTCATGTCCTGACCAACGCCACGACGGCGCGGTTTGTGCCCGGTCCCGCGCCGACGGCGGGGCGCGCGGTGCCCGGGCTGCGGCGTTTGCGAGGATGACGGCGTGCAGGTGCGTCGGCTCGTCTCGCGCCCGGTGCTCGTCGCGGCCGCGGCAGGCACCGGTTCCGTCGTCGGGGCCGCGGCCGGCTCGGTGGCCGCGGCCGCCTGGTTCGCCCGCCGCGTCGTCACCCCCGACGAGCTGCAGCCCGACGACGTGACGATCCTGCGCCACGACGCCGACACCGTGACCTTCGCCGCCGGGCCCGACCCGCTCGTGCCGGGGCGCTACGGCGTGTGGCTCGACGGGGGAGCCGGGCACGCCCGCGTGGGCGACATCGTCGAGCAGGACGCCACGAGCGTGACGCGGCGGCTGCTGGCCGTCGACCGGGGCACGCTCGCCGACGGCACGGCGCGCTGGAACCAGTACTACTACTGGGACCGCCCCTCCGTCAGCCTCGGCCTGCCCGACGAGGACGTCGCGATCGACTCCGACGTCGGCCCGTTGCCCGGCTGGGTCGTGCGCCCGGAACCGGGGCGCCACGTCGAGACCGGCGAGACCGGTGCGGGCGGCGGCAGGCCCGGTGACTGGGCCGTGCTCGTGCACGGGCGCGGCGCGCGCAAGGAGGAGACGCTGCGCGCGGTCCCCGTGCTCCGCGCGGCCGGGTGGACGAGCCTCGTCGCGGCCTACCGCAACGACCGTGACTCTCCCGGTGGCCCCGACGGGCGCTACAACCTCGGGCTCTCCGAGTGGAGCGACGTCGAGGCCGCGATGGCGTATGCCGTGTCGCAGGGAGCGCGCCGCATCCTCCTGCTCGGGTGGTCGATGGGGGGCGCCATCGTCCTGCAGACCCTCGACCGTTCCCCGCTCTCCGACCTCGTCGTCGGCGTCGTGCTCGACTCGGCCGTGCTGGACTGGGGGGTCGTGCTGCGCCACCACGGCCGCCTGCACCAGGTGCCGGGCCCGCTCGTGCGGATGGCGACCGACCTGATGGGATCGTCACGCAGCCGCCGGCTCGTCGGCGTGCACGAGCCCATCGACGTCGCCCGCACCGACTGGGTCGGTCGGGCGGACGAGCTGCGCCACCCGATGCTCGTCATCCACTCGGACGGCGACGACTTCGTGCCGATCGGTCCCGCCGTCGCGCTGGCCCGGAGACGGCCCGACCTCGTGCGCTTCGACCGGTGGCAGACGGCGCGGCACTGCCGCGAGTGGAACTACGACAGCGGGCGCTGGGAGCGCTCGCTCCGCGAGTTCGTCGAGAGTCGTTGAGCCAGAAGGGTTCTCACTCGTCCGACGGTGCGGAGGGACGCCGGACGAACCAGCGGCCCATGAGGGTGCCGTCCTGCTCGACGAGCGTCTCGAGGTCGAGGTCGGTCGGGGCCCCGTCGGCGGAGACGGGGCGCGGGTGCTCTCCGCCGACGACCTGCGGGGCGATGGTGAAGCACAGCTCGTCGACGAGCCCGGCGGCGAGGAACGAGCCGAGCAGGCCCGGGCCGCCCTCGGTGAGCAGGTGCTGCCAACCGCGCGCGTGCAACATCGCCACGAGCGCCGCGAGGTCGACCGTCTCGTCGCCGCAGACGAGCACGTGCTCGTCGCCGAGGGCCCGCCGTGCCTCGTCGAGGTGCTCGGCGCCGGCCGGGGCGGCGAGCAGGGCGCGGCCGTCGCGGCAGCCGCGGAGCGTCTCGGGCACGACCCCGCGGTTGCTGACGGCGACGAGGGGCAGCGCGTCGGCGAGCCCCTGCTCGCGGCGCAGGGCCCGCAGCGGCTCGGCGACCGACAGCGGCGGGTAGCCCTCGTCACGGATCGTGCCGGCCCCGACGACGACCGCGTCGCTCAGCGCCCGCAGCACCTCGAAGACGGCGTGGTCGGCCTCGTTGTTGATCGAGCCCGAGCGGCCGTCGGCCCCGGTCGCGGCGCCGTCGAGGGAGCTGACCATG
This sequence comes from Terrabacter aeriphilus, assembly GCF_039542985.1. Taxonomy (NCBI): domain Bacteria; kingdom Bacillati; phylum Actinomycetota; class Actinomycetes; order Micrococcales; family Intrasporangiaceae; genus Terrabacter; species Terrabacter aeriphilus. The sequence goes on along the minus strand of NZ_BAABIW010000016.1, from coordinate 66,866 downwards.
TTGCACCGCAGCCACGCCCGGGCCGGCGGGGCATAGGCCGTGAAGAGACCCGCGTCGTCGAGGGCGGTGGGGGCGGGCAGGCCGCTGGAGCCGGGCAGGAGCAGGCGCATGCGAGCAGTATCGGCCAGCCGTCGGCCGGGCGCGCGCACGGGTCACCCGGTCGCAACTCCGGCAGAGCCGGCCCGGGTCGGGCAGGATGGCGGCATGGGCAAGGGAGCCAAGGGCGCGAAGAGCAAGCACGGCAAGGGCAACAAGGGCGGCAAGGGCGGTTCGCCCGTCAGTGCGTCCGCCGAGCGGGCGGTCGAGGAGCAGGCCGAGCTCGACGAGGCCGTGGCGGCGCACGAGGCCGAGTCGGTCGAGCAGATCACCGACCTGACGAACGAGCTGCGCGTCGGCAAGGGCTTCGTGCTCGCCGAGGTCGACACGCGGGCCACCCCGGGGTTCACCGGCGACAAGCTCGCCGGGAAGGCGGCGCTCAAGGCGTGCGAGGCGGAGCTCTCCGACCTGCTCGAGCGGCTCTGGGCCGAGTCGCGGAGCGGGTCGAAGCGGTCGGTGCTGCTCGTCGTGCAGGGCATGGACACCTCCGGCAAGGGCGGGATCATGCGGCACGTCATCTCCGTCAACCCGGAGGGCGTGCGCGCCACGGCGTTCAAGGCACCCACCGAGGAGGAGCGGGCGCACGACTTCCTCTGGCGCATCGAGCGGGCGCTGCCCGAGCCCGGCCAGCTGGGGGCGTTCGACCGGTCGCACTACGAGGACGTGCTCGTCGTGCGCGTGCACGACCTGGTGCCGCCGGAGGTCTGGTCGAAGCGCTACGCGCAGATCAACGCCTTCGAGCGCAAGCTCGCGGCGTCCGGCACGACGGTGATCAAGGTGATGACCCACATCTCCAAGAACGAGCAGAAGGACCGCCTCGGCGAGCGCCTCGACCGGCCCGACAAGTACTACAAGTACAACCCCGGCGACGTCGACGAGCGGGGTCACTGGGGGGAGTACATGGAGGCCTACCAGGCCGTGCTCGACAAGACCTCGACCGTGGGCGCGCCGTGGCACGTCGTGCCGGCGGACCGGAAGTGGTATGCCCGGCTCGCCGTCCAGCAGCTGCTGCTCGACGCGCTGCGGGGCATGAACCTGCAGTGGCCGCCGCCCGACTTCGACGTCGAGGCCGAGAAGAAGCGGCTCGAGCTCAGCTGACCCGCGCCAGCACGGCGTCGGTCGCCCCGGCGAGGTCGACGTCGAGCGATCCGAACGTGTGCCCGCGGCGTCCGCCGACCCGGCTCGCGACGAAGGCGTCCGCGACGGGGCCGGGGGAGTGCTGGAGCACGAGCGCGGCCTGGAGCGCGACAGCCAGCCGCTCGACGACCGTGCGGGCGCCGAAGGCTGCCGCAGACGTGTCGGCGTCGAGTGAGTCCGCTTGCGCCACAGCCGAGTCCATGTAGGCGTCGAGCTCGCTGCTCTGCCCGCGCACCGTGTGCAGCTCCTTCGTCAGCGCTTGGAGCGTCGCGGGCTCACGGGTCAGGGCGCGCACGACGTCGAGGGCGTTGACGTTGCCCGAGCCCTCCCAGATCGAGTTGAGCGGCGCCTCGCGGTAGAGGCGGGCGAGGCCGTTCTCCTCGACGTAGCCGTTGCCGCCGAGGCACTCGAGCGCCTCGGCCACCATGGGCGCGGTGCGCTTGCACACCCAGAACTTGCCGAGCGCCACGCCGAGGCGCGCGAGCTCGGTCTCGCCGGTGTCGACGGCGTGGGCGAGACGTAGGCCGAGCACCGTGGCCGCCTCGGCCTCGAGCGCGAGGTCGGCCAGCACGTTGCGCATGAGCGGCTGGTCGACGAGCAGCGCCCCGAACGCGCGGCGGTGCCGGGCGTGGTGCGTGGCCCGCGAGACGGCATCGCGCATCGTCGAGGTCGACCCGAGCACGCAGTCGAGGCGCGTGGCCGCGACCATGTCGAGGATGGTGCGCACGCCCCGGCCCTCGTCGCCGAGTCGGCTGCCCCACGTGCCGTCGAGCTCGACCTCGCTCGAGGCGTTCGCGTGGTTGCCGAGCTTGTCCTTGAGGCGCTGGAGGGCGAAGGCGTTGCGGGCGCCGTCGTCGAGCACGCGCGGCACGACGAAGCAGGTGAGCCCGCCGGGCGCCTGGGCCAGCACGAGGAAGACGTCGCTCATGGGGGCGGAGCAGAACCACTTGTGGCCCGTCAGCCGGTAGGTGTCACCGGGCAGCGGGCCACCCGGCGACGGCTCGGCGCGGGTGGTGTTGGCGCGCACGTCGGAGCCGCCCTGCTTCTCGGTCATGCCCATGCCGGCGAGGGCGCTCGTCTTGGTCGTGACAGGGCGGAGCGCGGCGTCGTAGGAGCGGCCCGCTAGGGCAGGTAGCCAGCGGTTGCCCAGGGTGACGTCGTGGCGCAGGGCCGAGCCGGCGGCATACGTCATCGAGACGGGGCAACCGTGGCCCGCCTCGACGCGTGACCACAGCACGAAGCCGGCGGCGCGGCGCACGTGGGCGCCGCTGCGGGGCGGGAGGGTCCACGGCTCGGCGGTGAGGCCCGCCCCGGTCGCCTGCGTCAGGAGCCAGTGCCACGAGGGGTGGAACGCCACCTCGTCGACACGGTTGCCGCGGGCGTCGTGCGTGCGCAGCACCGGCCGGTGCGTGTCGGCCAGCCGGCCGTGCTCCTGCGCCTCCTCGGACCCCGCGAGACGGGCGAGGGGCGCGAGGTCCTCGGCGGCGGCAGGGCCGGCCCAGCGGCGCACGCCCTCGAGGAGCGCGGGGTCGTCCGCGAGGAAGTCACCGCCGACGAAGGGCGGCACCTGGTTCGTCACGTCGTGGGTGCTCACGGCTCGAGGGTAGGCGGGGGAGCGCGACCGACTAGCCTCGGAGGTGATGAATGTGCGTGGGCGGGTGCGGGCTGGGCTGGAGCGGGTGCCGTGGGGCGTGCCGCTGGCGCGACTGACGCTGGAGACGATCCGGGTGTGCCTGCGCTACCGGGTGACCGGGCTCGCGGCGGAGGGTGCGTTCTTCATGCTGCTCAGCCTGCCGCCGCTCGTGCTCGGGCTCTTCGGCGGGCTCGGCTTCGTCGGCGGCTGGATCGGTGACGACACGATCAGTCGCGTCATCTCGACGATCCAGGACTACGCGGCGCGGTTCCTCACGGAGTCGAGCATCAACGAGCTGCTGCTGCCGACGATCACCGACGTGCTGCGGGGCGGTCGCGCCGACATCATCTCCGTCGGCTTCCTGCTGTCGCTGTGGTCGGGCTCCCGCGCGCTCAACGTCTTCGTCGACACCGTCTCGATCATGTACGGCCAGAAGGACGCTCGTGGCATCGTGCACCTGCGCGCCTTCAGCCTGCTCCTCTACACGTTCGGCATCCTCTCGGCGATCGTCGTGCTGCCGCTCATGCTGCTCGGTCCCGGCATCCTCGCCTCGTGGCTGCCCGACGCCGCGGCAACGGTCACGAAGGCGCTCTACTGGCCGACGCTCGTCGTGTTCAGCGTCGCGCTCCTCGCCGCGATGTACCACGTGTCGACGCCTCAGCGCAGCCCGTGGCTGCGCAACGTGCCGGGCGCCGCGCTCGCCATGGCGATCTGGATCGGGGCGTCGTACGTCGTGCGCATCTCGCTCGAGGTCTCGATGGGCGGCTCGTCGATCTACGGGCCGCTCAGCACGCCCATCGTGCTGCTCATCTGGCTGTATGCGTTGGCGGTCGCCATCCTCATCGGCGCGGGGCTCAACGCGGCCGTCCGCACGCTCTGGCCCGCGCCTCTGCACCCCGGTGCGGACGTGCGGCTCGTCAACTGGGCCATGGAGGGCGCCGGTGGGCTGCTGAGCCGGAACGAGCCGACCGCCGCCGCCTCGGGCGCTGCGCGGGCGGTCGACGACGGGGATCGTGCAGCGGAGAGCACGGCCCAGGCGCGCGACCAGCAGTTCGAGCACCTCGGGCAGGGACCCATCGCCGCGGCCGTCCGGCGCGGCGTCGAGGAGGGCGCGAAGGGGGCCGAGGAGGCCTCCCGGGAGGCCTCGCGAGAGGCCCGTCGAGGGGCCGCCCGGCAGGGCTGAGGAGGCCGCCAGAGCCGGTTTTGTATCTCGTGGATCGATCGGCTAATGTCTACCAAACACGCAGCGGGGAAGTTACACCGCTGGTGTTCCGCGGACGTAGCTCAGTTGGTAGAGCGCAACCTTGCCAAGGTTGAGGTCGCCGGTTCGAGCCCGGTCGTCCGCTCGGAGGCAATAGATCCACTTGCCTTCCACGGTGGAGTGGCCGAGAGGCGAGGCAGCGGCCTGCAAAGCCGCGTACACGGGTTCAAATCCCGTCTCCACCTCGGTAGCACCATCAGCACCACAGCAGCACCCAGAACTGAAGAGCACGACCCACGGGCGATTGGCGCAGCGGTAGCGCGCTTCCTTGACACGGAAGAGGTCACTGGTTCAAACCCAGTATCGCCCACCACCACGAGACAGCCCCTGACCAGCGAAGACGCCGGTCAGGGGCTGTTCTCGTTCTGACAGGCCGGTCCCGACACCCGCCACCGGGTGACCCCGGACGGACTGCGGCCGGCTCGGGCGGGGCCGGTGTGAGCCGATCCGATGCCGGGACTCAGGCTCCGGGCTCGGGCGAGCCGCGCTCCCGGCGGACCCTGACCGCGAGGTACTCGTCGCGTGCCAGCCGGACGGCATACCAGGTGAAGAGCGCTCCCGGGACGAGGCCCCAGAGGGCGTACCACTCCGGAGTCTCGCCCTGCCCGATCGGTGCGAGGAGCATCCAGAGCGATCCCAGGGTGAGTAGCGCCATGACGGTCGCGAGGACGGCCATGCCCCACCACGTCCTGACCTGGGCCTGGCCGCGTCCGGGGCTGAAGCCGATCTCGTCCGCGGGGAAGCTGTGCAGCCGGCCGTCCGTCGTCCTGCGCAGGACCCGCTTCTCTCCGCGCGCCACGGCCTCCTCGTGCTCGGCCGTCACGTCTGGGTCCGGTGTCGAACGGCTCGGCTCTCGCTCCATGGCGGTGCTCCTCTGGCTCGGGGGACGGGCACGCGACGTCGATGGCGAAGCGGTGGAGGGTCTGCTCGCCCCAGGAGCGTGAGTGGCCGCCCTCGAGACTCGTGTCAGCGGCTGACGGCATGATCGGGGCCATGACCACGCGACGCGGGCTCTTCCTCGCTCCCTTCGACGCCCTGGCCGACGCCGGGGTCGTCGGTGACCTCGCCGCCACGGCGGAGGCGGCCGGCTGGGACGGGTTCTTCCTGTGGGACCACCTCCAGTACGGCGACCGGGTCACGTCGATCGCCGACGTCTGGACGTGCTGCGCGGCGGTGGCGATGCGGACGGAGACGATGGTGTTCGGGCCGATGGTGACGCCCTTGCCGCGGCGCCGCCCGCAGGTGCTGGCCCGGCAGGCTGCGAGCCTCGCGGTGCTCTCCGGTGGCCGCTTCGTCCTGGGCCTGGGCCTGGGCGACGACTGGGTCGGCGAGTTCAGCGCCTTCGGCGACGAGCCGGACCCGCGAGTCCGTGGCCGGATGCTCGACGAGGGTCTGGACGTGCTGACCGCCCTGCTCTCCGGCGAGCCGGTCGACCACGTCGGGACGCACTACACCGTCCGCGACGTCGGCTTCCGACCGGCGCCGGCCGTGCCGATCTGGCTGGCGGGACGGTTCGGCAACCGGGCCCCCCTGCGGCGGGCCGCGGGCCACGACGGCTACTTCGTCATCGGTCTGGAGGGACCCGACGACCTCGACGACGTGACCGCCGGCTTCGCGGCGCACCGCCCGACCGACGGGTCCGACGGGTTCGACGTCGTCGTCGACCTGCAGCCCCGGCAGGACCCGACGCCGTGGCTCGACCGTGGCGCCTCGTGGCTGTTGACCCGGATCGGGCCCTACGACCTCGACCTCGCCGAGGTACGACAGACGATCGAGGCCGGCCCCTGAGGCGGCAGGTCAGGCCGCCGGGCCGCCCGGCGACGCGCTGTCTGACTCGGCCGGGACGACGTCGCGTCTGACGATGGCGGCGAGTCGGTCCCGCGCGGCGTGCTCCAGGCGACACCTCCGTCGTCCACCGCCGACAGTGGGCAGGCTTGCACGCGGGGACGGCGCGGCTGGACCCTGGGGCCGTGGACGACGCGTGCTCGACATCGGGATCGCGCCGGAACGTATGAGCGAGGACGCCGACGACGGGCTGCACGCGTAGCGAGACGCCCTCGACTCCGGTGACGACTACCGCTTGCCTCACGGTCGCAACGACCACGGCACGTATGCCGGGTCGCGCCCACGCCGCCGCGCCCGTCCGCTTCCTGGCCGAGGGCCGCGACGCCTCGGCCACCTTCGACGCGGCCGGCGTCGGGCGCGAGACCGACCGCATCGACACGGCGGCAGCGGAGGGCCTGCGCCGAGGCACCGTCGCCGGAGTTCCGGCGATGGTGTCCGGTGGGTCGCTGCATGCGAGAGGGTGGGGGTATGCCCACGCGCACGTTCAGAGCAGTCATGGAGAACGGCGACACCTACGACGACCCCTCCGAGGACGTCCTCCTCCTGCTCCTCGAGGACGTCGCCGCGGGTGACGGCACGTGGGTCATCGTCGAGAAGGTCGTGGATGCGTCGGGTCAGACGTACGCGCAGGTGCTCCGGCTCTCAGACGGGTTGTTCCAGGTCGAGCGTCGTCGCGGGAGCGCGGACACCCACGAGGTCGCTTCCTCACGGCGACTGCGGGAAGCGCACGAGCTGCTGACTCGGTGGGCGTTCTCGCTGTAGCCGTCCGGCGACGCCGACGACGCCTCCGACGACGCCTCCGACAAGGGAGCGGGCCCTCACAGGGCGACCGCAGGACTGACACGTCAGGCGCCCCCGGCGAGCAAGCCGAGCAGTGCGACCGAGGGGCGGAGCGCGGTCGAGGTGTTCGCCGCAGTGACGACGGCGAACGCTGAGGCGAGCACCAGCACGCCGATGGACCCCGCGGCGAGCACCCGCCGCCACGACCGCTCGTTCCGGGCCGTGCGACGCCGCCGGCGCCACAGCATGACGGCACCGACGATCAGACCCGAGGTCACAGCAGCTCCCAGCATCGCCATGACCGCGTGGTAGCGCACGAAGTCAGCTCGGAGCACCTCCACCGCGGGCGTCGTGGCGCCGCTCTCCACCGCCTGCCGTGCCTGCTCCACGGCCGGTCCCAGCGGGCGACCCGGGTCCGCGAACGACAACACCCCCAGCACCGATGAGAGCGGAGCCACGGCACCCTGGAGGTTGGCGACGACTGCCAGCAGCGCAACCACGGCCAGTCCGGTGGCGCCGAGCCCCAGCCCCGCGAGGCTCCAGCGCCGGCCACGGGTGCCGGCGGCCGTGCTCGCTCGCCACACCCTCGCGAGCAGGATGCAGACGGCGACGAGAAGCAGCGACGACAGCGTCGCTTTGACGAGGTGGAACCTCGCCCAGAAGTCTGCTGTCGCTGCGAGCTCGCCCAGCCGGCCGTCACCGGCGGCCCAGAGGTGGACGAACCCGTGGGTGACACCGACGCGCAGCGCGCCCAGGTCCGGGTAGCGACCGCCGAACAGCGCCGAGGCCAGCGGGAACGGCGCCAGGGCCACCAGTGTGGCGAGCAGGGCAGTCGCCGCCGTCAGCGCTCCGAGGTGGAGCGGTCGAGCCGAACCGGCGACCGTGGGTGCGGTTGCGGTCATCGGTGTCACCTCTCGAGAGGGATCGCAGTTCATGGCAGCACCCTTGCCGAGAGGGGCTGGCCGGCACATCAGGCCTGCGTCGCCCCTCAGGTGCGGCTTCGTACGACCGGGGTATGAGCCGGTGGGGTGGACAGGCAGGCGGAGGAAGGCGGTGGCAGGTGGGGACCCCGCCGGAGCCCGAGCGCAACGGCAGGGCTGCACCTGACGTCAGGCGTCCTGCTGAACGCGCGCGCTCTGGGGGTGCCGGCTGGCGACCGTGGCCTCCGACGGTGTGGTGCGGGGCCAGGTCCAGGCGTGCCGCACGATGAAGGCGAGCAGGACCAGCTCCAGCACGACGCCGAGGCCGTAGAAGAGCAGGTAGAACCCACCAGCCACGTTGAAGACGGTGAAGGGGACGAAGAGCGAGGCCACGACCAGGTTCGTCGTGCGGTTGACCCGGGCGGGCAACGTCATCGACAGCACGATCATGAACATCGGGACGGCCAGGACGGTCAGCACCGTGGTCGAGAAGGTCTGGGAGAGGTCGAACTCGTAGACCTTGCCATCGAGGATGTCCGTGACGGTGCCCGGGGTGTAGAAGCCGAGGATGTCCACGTAGGCGTAGAGGAGCATGAAGCTCGTCCACGCGGCGGCGAGCTTGGCCTGCACCGGGATCGGGTGGTCGACGAGTGTGGGACGGCCGAGGGGTTGACGTGTGCTCATGGTGGCTCCGATGTCGTAGTGAGGGTGCGTCCACGATCACCGATTCCGACGACGGGCACCTCCGCCCGGAGGCTCGAGCTCACCCGGCCGGAAGCACGGTCTCTCCCTCGTCCTTTCGGCTGGTACGCGGAGATGCCACGAACCCTAGGCTGAGGCCGTGGTCACCGGCGGGCGCTCCATCTGGCACGAGCCGCGGCCTGCGCATGCTCCACCCGTCGGTCGACTCGACTGGATGCTGGTGGGCGTGTTCGCGGCCGGCGCGCTCGTCGAGGTCGTGCTCCGGCCTGGGTTGGCCTTGCGGCCGGTGGTCATGGTGCTCGCACTGGCGTTGGTCCCCGCCCTGCTCTGGCGGCGCGCCCGCCCCCTGCAGGCTGTACTGGTCGGGTGGGGCGTCGCCGGGCTGCTCTCGGTCCTCCAGCTGGCTGTGCACGCCGGGGACCTCGACCTCTACTCCCTCGGTGCCGTCCTGGTCCTGCTCCACGCCCTGGTGCGCTGGGGCTCGGGTCAGGAGATCGTCGCAGGGACGACGTTCGTGACGGTCGTCGTGGCGCTGGGGATGTATGCCGCCGCCGCGAGCGCTGCCGACGCGTTCGGCGGGAGCGCTCTGCTGTTGTTCGTCGTCGCCCTCGCGGCGGCGTCCCGCTACCGCGCGGACCTCTGGCACCGCCAGCAGCGCGAGATCCGCAACGAGGAAAGGGTGCGGCTCGCTCGCGAGCTGCACGACGTCGTGGCCCACCACGTCTCGGCCATCGCCGTGCAGGCCCAGGCAGCCGGCCTGGTCGTCGGCGCCCAGCCCGAGAAGGCCGCCGAGGTCCTGGCCGCGATCGAGTCCGAGGCGTCGCGGACCCTGGCGGAGATGAGGTCCATGGTGCGGGTGCTGCGCGAGGAGGATGCCGTCGAATACTCACCGCAGCGGGGTGTCGCCGACCTACCCTCCCTGGCCCGTGTCGACGCCACGCCCACCGTCGAGGTCTCGCTGCAGGGTTCGCTGACCCGGCTCGCGCAACCCGTGGACGCCGCGCTCTACCGGCTCGCGCAGGAGTCGGTGACCAACGCCGTACGGCACGCCCGGAACGCGACCCGCATCGAGATCGCGGTGAGACGAGAGGGCGAGGCCGTCAGGTTGCGAGTCAGCGACGACGGACCCACCGAGCTGGGTGCGCCTCCGCAGCCCGGTTTCGGCCTGCTGGGCATGGCCGAACGCACCCAGCTCCTCGGCGGGTCGTTCTCCGCCGGACCGGAGCCGGGCGGCGGTTGGTCGGTCGAGGCCGTCCTTCCGGCGGAGGGGACGCCGTGAGCATCCGTGTCGTCGTGGCCGACGACCAGGACCTGGTCCGGACCGGGCTGGTGATGATCCTCGACGCGCAGCCAGACCTCGAGGTCGTGGGAGAGGCAGCTGACGGCATCGCGGCGCTCGACCTCGCGACCCGGCTGCGGCCCGACGTCCTCCTCGTCGACATCCGGATGCCCGGCCTCGACGGCGTCGAGGTGACGCGGCGTCTGGCCGGACCGGACGTGGCGGACCCGATGGCGGTCGTCGTGATCACCACCTTCGACCTCGACGAGTACGTCCTGGGCGCACTCCGCGCCGGCGCCCGCGGCTTCCTGCTCAAGGACGCCGGGCCAGCGCTCCTCGTGCAGGCCATCCACGCGGCCGCCAACGGCGACGCGCTGATCGCCCCGAACGTCACCCGCCGACTTCTGGCCACCTTCGCCGAGCAGACGCCGGTGGTGCCCGTCCAGCCTGTCGACCCACTCACCGAACGCGAGGAAGAGGTCCTCGCACTGGTGGCGCGGGGCCAGACCAACGCCGAGATCGCGACCGAGCTCTTCGTCGGCCTCAGCACCGTCAAGTCCCACGTCGCGTCCTTGATGACCAAGCTCGGCGCCCGCAACCGTGTCGAGATCGCCATGTGGGCACACAGCACCAGACGCATCAGAGCCGATTAGGGGGGACCAGGCTTCTGGGTGAGCGATCCGTGCGCTCGTCGTGGGCCGCCGCTCGAGAGCGATGGTCCAGCCACAGGGCGTAGCCCTCCGAGACGACGGCCGCGACCATGCGCGTGATGAGCAGTGCCGGGACGCCCCAACCGGTCCACAGGAGGCCGGCCACCAGAGGTGCGGCGATGTCGCCCGCGTCCTCACCCGCGGTGAGGTATGCCATCGTGCGGGCCCGTCGCGACGGCGTCCGGGAGGCGACCTCCGCCATCAGTGAGCCCCAGGCAGGGCGGAAGGCGGCCTTGCCGAGGTCGTCGAGGCTCTTGCCGGTCCACAGGCCGGCCGGGTTGGGCCAGAGCAGGTAGATCGCGGCGGAGCCGATGTTCGCGGCACTGCGGAACGACAGGACGAGCGGTCGGCTGACGCGGTCGGACAGTCGCCCCCAGAGGGGACCGGTGAGGGCGAGTACGGGCGTCAGCAGGTACAGGGCACCCGCCTGGGCGGGCGAGAGTCCGGCGTACTCGGTGGCGATGACGGGGAACAGCGTTGTCAGCAGGGCCGACGTCCCCGAGACGAGGAACCCGAGGACGGCGAACGCTGCGACACCGGGAGGCTGACGGCGCGGAGAGGACGACGGCGGCGCAGGTGGCCGGTCCGACGCACCGTTGCGGAGGGAGCCCCCGGAGGGCGTCGGCGACGCGGTCGGTCGACGCGCCGGCACCAGTGCGGCCACGACGACCAGCGGCAGGAGGGAGAGCGCGAACGCGGTGACGAAGGTCCACGTGAAGCCACCCGCCGCGACGAGCAGCACGCCGGACAGGCTCTTGCCGATCGCGCCCGCCGACGTCTTGGCCGTCTGGTACCACGCGAACGTCCCCGCCACCTTGCGCGGCGGAGCCGTCTCCGCCAAGAGGGCATGGACGCTCGGATCTCGCAGGGAGTCCGACACGCCATGGGAGCCCCGCACGGCGAACACCTGCAGCGGGGTGGACGTGGCGAGGTAGCCGAGGCACAGCAGGCTGCGCAGCCCCAGAGCGACGAGCAGCGCCCGCTTGAGACCGATGCGGTCGGCGACGACGCCGGCCAGTGGCTTGAGCGCCAGGGAGACGATGACGGAGAACGATGCCAGCAGACCGACCTCGGCGATGGACATCCCCAGCTCCCGCCCGTACAGAGGGAGCGCGAAGGTGACGAGACCGAACGACAGCCTCGAGGTGAAACCCTCGAGGACCAGCGCGTGCGCCGCGGTGGGACGTCGCATCGGGTTGCTCATCGTGCCGTGGCCAGTCCGGTGGCGACGGACACGTCCGACACCGGGCCCGGCTCGGCTCGCCGACCGGTCGCGACGGCGTGGATGTGGTGGGCCAGCGGCCCGGCCACTCCAGCGCAACCCTTGAAGCCGGGGAAGTAGTTCACGTCGACGACGACCGGACCCGACCGGCTCTCGATCACGTCGACACCGAACACCGAGAGGCCGATGACCCGACCCACCTGCCTGGCGACGGTGGCCACCGTCGGGTCGACGGCGACAGGTCGCCCGGGAACGGAGAAGCTGTTGGGCGAGAACGGCTTTCGCACGGCCCACACGCGGGATCCGACCACGTAGACCTTGAGGTCCTCACCCGGGCCGTCGACCAGGGGCTGGACGAACAGCCCCCTTCGGTGTCGACGGACTCGTCCCACCCCTCCACGTCGCCGAGGTCTCGGACGAGGCGCACCCCCGACCCGCGGTGCCCGCGAACCGGCTTCACCACGAGTGGTGCGCCCTCGAAGAGCGCGGCGGCGGCACGAAGCCCAGAGACGACCCGCGTCTGCGGTACGGGCACCCCCGCCGTGTGCAGCAGCTGGGTCGCCCGCACCTTGTCCTGGGTCAGGGCACAGGACGGGAAGGGGTTGAGGAGGCGGGCCCCTCGATCGTGGAGGGCGCCGGCCAGCGACAGCGCGAGCTCGCTGTGCGACTTGAGGAGGTAGAGGTCGGCCGGGACCGCGCGATCGCCACCCGTCCCGCGCACCGTGGCGTCGAAGACCGTGTCCTCGGCCCGTCGGTGCTCCACGTCGTGGCCGGCGCGGCGCAGGAGCACCGTGACCTCCTCCAGGAGCGGGCTCGGGAGGTCCGGCACGCGCCGGACCGTGATGAACGTGAGCCTCATGAGGACCCCTGGACCGCCCGGAGCGTCCGCTCGGGAGCGTGACGACGGGGTGGCTTCCGACCGTGCACCGCGACCGGGGGGATGGGACCGTGGATCCAGCGCACCGCGTGGTCTGCGATACGCATCGCGGCGTCCGGCACCCCCTTGAACCCCGGGAAGCTGGACATGTCCACGACCCAGGGACGCCCGTCGGAGTGGATGACGTCGACGCCGTAGAGGTCGATGCCGAACGGCTCGCCGCACCGCATGACCACCTCTCGGAGGTCAGGGTCGACCGCCGCCGGGACCCCCCGCTTCTCTGCGAGGGTGCGAGCGGGGAACCTGCGGCGTACCCCGAAGACCTCGTGCCCGATCCGATACAGCTTCAGGTCGTCGCCGACGGGTGCGTGGTAGCGCATGACGAGCCACGGTCGGTCCCGCTCGAGGGCACGGAGCTGGTGTGGCTGACGGACGACGTGAAGACCGCGACCGCGTGATCCCCTGGGATCCTTGACGATCAGCGGCCCACCCACCAGCTCGTCCGCCATCTCGCCGGGATCGGTGGTGAGCCAGCTGTCGGGCAACGGGACGTCGGCGCCGGCGAGCATCGCGGTCTGGACGACCTTGTCACGGCACGCCGCCGCCGCGGCATACGGGTTGAGGACCCGCGCGCCGAGGTGGTCCAGGGCTCCGGCCAGCGACAGGGCTGCCTCGGTGCCGCTCTTGAGCACGTACAGATCGGCACGGAGCGAGAGGTGGTCGAGTCGCATGCCCTGCGCGTCGGGGTCGATGACCGCGGCGTCGTGCCCGAGGACCTCGAACGCCTCCACCAGATCGGTCACCAACGGGCTCAGGTGCGAGGGCTTGCGCGAGTCGGCGATGACGGCGATGCGCATCCTGCTCATCCCGGCGCTCACGACGCGGACACGATCGAGGTCGGGGCCCATCGGGGGGCGTGGACCGCTGGCTCGTGCCCCGTCGGCAGGAGGCCGTGCCCACGGAGGTGGGCGAGGGCGGTCAACGGGCTGCGGGTCCGGGTCAGCACGGAGGACGCGAGCGACACCCGCCGGACGAACTCGTGGTCCGCCGGCAGCTGGGCCACGGTCGACAGGACCTCGGCGGCCGGCGCGCCCCGCAGCCAGGCGGGCGTCGTGCGATCGGTGCGCAGGGCCATGAGCGCCGCTGCTGCGGTGACGGCCAGCGCGTTCGCGGGCTTGCCCGCCGCGATGGCGTCCAGGGCCGGGCCGCAGATGCGGTCGCCGCGCGCCAGCTTGCGCAAGGGGTCGCGGCCCACTCGCTCCACGGTGTCACACAGGACCGGGTTCGCGTACCGGGCGAGCAACGCGTCGGCCGTGACCTGCTCCGAGCCCCCCTCGGCCCACCCGCAACCGAGGTCACCCGCGGTGGTGTGTCGTGCACGAGTTGTCGCCCGGCTTCGCATCCCCTCGGCGATGGCGTCCCGTACCACGACGCTCACCTCGGGGTGGCGAGCGCGGTGTCGATGCGCCGGTGCCCGCGGACGGCGCCCAGGTAGGCGGTCGCGGCGTGGCCGAGGCTGAAGCTGCACAGCTTCGCGGCCAGTGCCTCCGTGAAGTGCGCCGTCCCCGTGCTGTCGGGCAAGGGCACCGGGAACGACTCCCCGGTGGGGCACTCGACGAGCAGTGGGCGCGCGCGCTCGCTCCGGAGCGTCGGTGCCCCACGAGACCCGCGGACGTTCGTGACGATCTGGTCGACGAGCACACCGGCGAAGGTCAGACCCGCGGGCGCGACCGGGATGTCGGTTCCCACCACGAGGCGGCCCAGGCGGCCGGCACCATGTGGCGAGTTCGTGCACACCAGAACGGTCGTCGGGGTCGAGCGCCGTCCCAGGGCGGCTCGGAGCGTCGAGGCGAGTGCGACGTCGTCGCCGGCGGACGTCGCCACGACGAGGAGCGATGCCGTGACGACGGCGCGACCGACGGAGCCGACGTCATCCATGCAGAGCACGCGTTCGGGACGGACGATCCGGTGCTCGACGCCGTCGGTGTCTCCGCTGACGACGTGCACACCGTGCTGCAGCCGCTCGCTCGCCCTCGGCGAGTGGCTCACCAGGGTGACGGGCACACCCGCGGAGGCCAGACGGGAGGCCAGGACCGCGACCGCGACGCCCCCGGTGCCGAAGACGACGGCCGGGCCCGACGGCCCGTTCACGACGTCCTCCGCACCGACGCTGGTGTGGCGGGCCTCGGCACCCGTGGCGAGACACCCACGCCCATCACCACCTGAGCGAGCACGTCGTCGACGCCGTCGGCGTCGACACGGGCTCCGACGTCGATGCCGCGGTAGTTGGGGAACTCGTTGACGTCGACGACGAGAGGCCGGTTGCGTTCGTCGAGGACGCAGTCGATCCCGAACAACGACAGACCGAACAACGCGCGGCACCGGTCGGAGAGTTCGCGGAGGGCGGGAGTCAGGGCCACCGCGTGTCCGGCAGGGGTCTCTTCCCTCCGTCGCCCGTCCGGGTCGACGGGTGACGGGCGCCGCACGGCCCAGGCGTCATTGCCCGCCACGTAGACCTTGAGGTCGTGACCGTCGCCGCGTCTGAATTCTTGCGCGAGCGCGACCTGTTCCGCCCATGGGACGCTGCGCAGCTGGGCACGGTTCTCCACGACCAGCAGGCCGTGCGCGTTGTCACCGTGAATCGGCTTGAGCATCAAGGGAAACGTGAGGTCGCTGCGCTGCGCGAGTCGGGCCGGATGACCCAGCCACGTGCGGGGAGTCGCGATGCCGGCCCGGGCCAGCCGCGAAGCCACCCCGACCTTGTCCACGACCGACTCGATCATCGACGCCGAGTGCAGGACACGCTGGGACGCGGCTTCGCGCATCCGTAGGGCGGCGAGCAGAGCCGCACTTCGTCCACGTGGGACGACGACAGCCGCCCGTCCGTCGCGAGGAGCCACGCGCTGTGGCCGGTGCGAGACCGTGGCGGCCACATCTTCGGCCGTGACGGTCTCGACGTGGACCCCCCTGGCCGCGAGGGCTCGAGCGAGACCGAGCGGTTGAGCCTGTCCCAGGTACCGGCGCTCCACGAGCAGCGTGACCGAGGGAGGGAACTGTCCTGAACGAATCGTGTCCATGAGGTGAACTCCTGACGCCGTTCCGTGAAGCGTCAACGATCCGAGGGGCGGTCGGGTAGTCGGACGTAGGTCCTAGTACCTCCGCCTGACGACGCTGTCTCGGGCGACGTGCAGGCCTTCCCGGCGCGACGCCAACGCGCTGAGGAGCCGGACGGAGGTCGGGTAGAGTCGCCACCATCGTCGATAGGCAGCGCATGTTCGAGTTCGTCGCGGCAACCGAGGTGGAGACGGTGGCGCCACGTCAGGGCGATGGGCTGGTCGATCCGGCTGACGTGGTGATGGACCGCGCCTTCAACCTGCCGGCCCCTCCCGCGCGGGTGTGGCCGTGGCTCGTCCAGCTGGGCAAGGGCCGTGCCGGGTGGTACCTGCCGTCCTCCCTCGAACGGTTGCTGCCGCGGGCGAGGCGGGCAACCTGGGAGGTCGACGACCGATGGCAGCACCTCCAGGTCGGTGACGTCATCCCGGACTACGGCGGCAGGAACGAGACCTTCCAGGTCGCGCACCTCGAACCGTCGAGCTCGATCGTCTACACCTCGCTCCGCGGCGCCATGCGCCTCACCTGGTCGATCAACCTCGAACCGGCAGGCGGGGGCACCCGCGTCTTCCTCCGGCTGCGGATGGCGCCCGTCCGTCGCCGGTGGCTCGCCGAGACGGCCGGGGAGCTCATCGACGTCCTGACTGTCGCAGGCATGGCCGCCGGTCTGCGGCAGCGCCTGAGCACCCGACCCGGCCGTCGGGGTGCGAGCGCCCGGGGGAGGTGCGACGAACGTCGGGGAGCCGGGGCGCGGGAAGAAGGGCATCGTCCTCGTGGTTGGCACGAGCGTGACCACACCTGACCGCGTCGTCGAGGCGCTGCACGTCAACCACGACGCCCTTGCCGCCCTCGTGCCCACGTTGTCCGAGGAGGACCTCGGTCGCCCCAGCGGTGCATCCGAGTGGAGCGTCGCCCAGGTGCTCTCGCACCTCGGCAGCGGTGCGGAGATCGGCCGCACGCCGATCGCCGGGGCAGCAGGCGAACCGGTGGAGCCGGAGGACAACCAGGCAGTCTGGGCGCGCTGGGACGCGTCCGCCCCGGCCGAGCAGGCCGCCGCGTTCGTCCGTCACGACGCGGCATACCTCGCCACCGTCGACGCACTCAGCGCTGAACAGCGCGACCGCCTGATGGTCGACCTCGGCTTCCTCCCAGAGCCGGTGCCCCTGCTCGTCGCGCTCGGCATGCGACTCAACGAGGTCGCCAACCACGTGTGGGACGTGCGTGCCGGGCTCGAGCAGGACGCGAGCATCGATGCCGACTCCGCCGAGCTGCTCGTCGCGCTGTTCCAGGGGCCGTTGGCGTTCCTGCTGGGCTTCTCCGCGAAGGCGGACGCGATCGAGCAGGAGGTGCGCCTGGAGATCCCCGGTGGCGCGCTCGTGATCACCGACCAGGTGAGCGTGCGCGACGCCGTCGCCGATCCCACGGCGGTGTTCGAGGGGCCGGCCGAGGCCGTGGTGCGGCTGCTCACCGGGCGGCTCCTGCGCGAGCACGCGGCAGGCGTGGAGGTCACCGGCAACGTCACGCTGGACGAGCTCCGAGCGGTCTTCCCCGGCTACTGAGCCGCGAAACGGCTCCCCGCCCCGGGGTCCGCTGTGTCCAGACGGACGCCCCGGACGTGCGATTCGCCGCATTCGGCATAGTCTGGGAACCGCGCTGCCGAGCCGAGGAGAAGTCGCGATGAGGCCAGACCTGCGACGGGCGAGGTGCCGTTCCGCCGTCGTCGTCGGGGTGCTGGCCGCCGGCGCGCTGGCGGCGTGCACCGGTGAGGCCCCGGCGCCAGCCCCGCCCGCAGCCGCGGTCGCCGCGGCGTGGAAGCCGGCCCCCGCCGACGCCCGGTCGTGGGCGCCCCGACCGGTGACCCGCGGCGGGCTGTCCACCGTCGCCGGCCAGCGGGGCGGGACGCTGCTCCTGCACACCCAGCACGGTGACGTCGACTTCTGGTCGGGCGTCAACCTCGGCAGCACCACGCCCGGCCACAGCCCCGGCGAGCTGTCGATCACCCGTGACGAGTACCGCCGCTGGTTCACCCAGATGGGTGAGATGGGCGTGCACACCCTGCGGGTGTACACGATCCACCCGCCGTCCATGTACCAGGAGCTCAAGGCCTACAACGAGGCCCACCGCGACGCGCCCCTCTACCTCGTGCAGGGCGTCTACCTTCCCGACGAGTCCTACCTGAGGTCCCACGACCTCTTCGCCGCCGCCCCCACCCGGGCCATGACGGCCGAGGTCCGCGACGCGTCGGCAGCCGTCCACGGCGACCTGACCCGGGCCGCGCAGGCGGGCCGGGCCGGGGGCACCTGGGACGCGGACGTCTCCCCGTGGGTCGCCGCCTGGATCGTCGGTGTGGAGTGGGACGGCCAGGCGACCCCGGCCTCGGACGCGCTCAACGCCCGGCAGCCGCTGCACCGTGGCCGCTACTTCGCGAACACGGCCGACGCGAGCCCGACCGAGCGGTGGATCGCCGCCCGGATGGACGAGCTGGCCGGCGCCGAGGCCGCCCGCGGCACCGCCGCCCCGATCGCCTTCGTCAACTGGCCCACGGCCGACCCCCTGCGCCACCCGGCCGAGCCCCTCGAGACGGAGGACGCGGTCGGCGTCGACGCCAACCACGTCCTGCCGACCAGGGCCTGGCCGGCGGGGACCTTCGCGAGCTTCCACGCCTACCCGTACTACCCCGACTTCCTGCGCCACCAGCCGAGCTACCAGGGGACCGGCGACGCCTACGTCGCCTACCTGCTCGACCTCAAGAAGCACTTCGCACCGCACATGCCGCTCATGGTCACCGAGTTCGGGGTTCCCTCCTCGCTCGGGTCGGCCCACGCCGGGACCAACGGCCGTGACCAGGGCGACCACAGCGAGCAGGAGGCGATGTCGATGGACGCCGCCATGCTGCGCACCCTCGAGACGAACGGCCTCGCCGGGGGGCTGGTCTTCTCGTGGGTCGACGAGTGGTTCAAGTACACCTGGAACACGCTGCCGCGCCAGGCGGTCGTCGACGGTGAGCGACGGTCGGTCTGGCACGACCCACTCACCAACGAGCAGCACTTCGGCATCGTCGCCCAGGACCCGACGAAGGTCGGCCAGAGGGTGCCGTGGGAGTCGCGCACAGGGGTGCAGCGGGTTGCCGTCGATCAGGACCAGTCGTGGGTCTACCTGACCATCGACCTCGAGAAGCCTCCGACCTCGCCCGTGCGGGTCGGGTTCGACGTCGTCCCGGGCGGCCTCGCCCTTCCCGGCAGCGCCACCCGCACGAGCGGGGTCAACGACTACGCCGTCACGGTCGACCCCGCGAGCGCGACCGCGACGATGGTCGTCGACGGCGCGATCGACCCGGTGCTCCTCGACGGCCTGCCGGCCGCGTCGGTGCCGAAGCCTGCCGTGGACGGCTGGAGCCTACAGCGCCTCACCACGAACCGTCCCTTCGTCCTGCCGCTGACGAAGCAGATGCCGCCGGCGGAGTTCCTCGAGGTCGGGCGTCTCTTGCGCGGCTCGTGGGACCCCAAGCTCGCGGCCTTCGACGACCGCACCACCTGGCAGCTCGAGGGCAGGCGGATCACCCTGCGGCTGCCGTGGTCGATGCTGGGGCTCGCCGACCCGTCGTCGAAGACCGCCGTCGTGCCCGAGTCGGGCCGGCCGGTGGGGGTGAGGGTCGACGACATCGGGGTCGTGGTCGACGCCGGTCCCGGCGGCACCGCCGACCTCCGGATCGGGTGGGACGCCTGGAACCGTGCCACGCACACCGAGCGCGTCAAGGCAGGCGTGCAGCCCCTCATCGACGCCTTCGTCGCCGTCTCCCGCTGACCCGTCGCGCACGCGCTCCGAGTCGGTCTGCGTGACCTTCCGGCGTCTCGTTCGTTGAGACAGGGCAATCCGGTGCTGCCCTCGCGGCGAACCACGACGGCACCCCCACGTGCGGCTCGCCCCACCCCCGGCACCCCAGGCCGTGCGTGCACCTTCCGAGAAGGGACCCCTGTCGATGACGACAACCTCTGGCCAGCCGCACGCCGAAAGCACCGCTCGAGCCTCGGACCCACCGCCGCGCGGGTTCTCCCGGAGGCGGTTCATCGGATTCGTCGTGGCCGGCACCACGCTCACCGTCGCGGCCGAGATCGGGGGAGCCGAGGCGGCGTCCGCCGCCGTCCCCACCCTCCCGCAGGTGCCCGAGCTCTACGACCTCGGCGACCTGCAGACCCACTCGGCGCTGCCGACCTCGCAGCTCATCCGCATCACCGTCGACGACGCAGGCATCGCGCACTTCGCGATCCCGCGCATGGAGGTGGGCCAGGGCATCACGACGGCCGCGGCCATGATCATCGCCGACGAGCTGTCGATGCGCGTCGAGGACGTCCGCGTGACGCTCGCCCCCGCGCGCCCCGAGCTGCTCTTCAACCAGCTGACCGGTGGCTCCAACACCATGCAGTCGATGTTCACCCCGATCCGGGTCGCCGCCGCGATCGCCAAGGGCGCCCTGCTCCGCGCCGCGGCGACCGCGCTCGGGGCGAACGTGTCGTCGCTCGTGGCCAAGGGCGGCGTCGTCACGGCCCCGAACGGCAGCAGGCGGACGTATGCCGAGCTGTCGGGTCTCGCGGCCACGTCCACGACCACGGCCGTCGACGTCGAGCTCGCCCCGACGACGTCCTTCGACGTCGTCGGCACGCCACGCAACCGGGTCGACGCCCTCGACGCCGTGACCGGGCGCAAGCAGTTCACGATGGACCTCTCCGTGCCCGACGCGCTGCCGACGATGGTGTGTCGCCCCCCGACGCTCAACGGCTCGCCACGGAGCGTCGACAACCTCGCGGCCGTCCGGCGGATGCCCGGGGTCACCGACGTCGTCGTCGTCGACACGGGCGTGGCGGTGCGGGCCGCGACCTTCGGCCAGTGCATCGACGCCGTGCGGGCGCTGCGAGTCACCTGGGCCGGTGGACCCGTGGAGGGCCAGTCGGACGACTCGGTGCTCCGGCGGCTCAAGGCCGCCGAGCTGCCGATGGCGGTGCCGAAGGTGCCGCTGCTGACCCAGACCGTCGACATGCGCTTCGAGTTCATGTTCCGCAGCAGTGCGGCGCTCGAGCCCAACTGCGCCATCGCCGACGTGCGCAGCGACCGTGCCACCGTCTGGGCCGGCCTCAAGGCGCCGATCGTCGCCCAGCGCAACATCGCCAAGGCCGTCGGCCTCCCGGTCGCCAAGGTCACCGTCAACGTCGTCACGGGCGGAGGGTCCTTCGGGCACAAGCTCTTCGGCGACGCGGCCATCGAGGCCGCGAAGATCTCCAAGGCGATGGGCAAGCCCGTCAAGCTGATGTGGCACCGGGCCGACGAGCCCCGCCAGGGTCGGACGCACCCGATGGCCACCTCGCGGATCCGGGCGACGGTCCTCGCGGGACAGGTGCTGACGTTCGAGCAGCGCCACACGAGCATCAAGACCGACTTCTCGCACGGCCTCGGTGAGCGGCTCACGGCGCTCGCCTCCGAGCTGCCCGCCGGGTTGGGCAACCTCGGCCTCGCGGAGTCGATCTTCACGCTGACCCAGGAGCTGCCCTACAACTTCGGGGTCGTCACGCAGCTGCTCAACGAGGTCGACATGGGCTTCAACACCGGCAGCATGCGCAACATCTACTCACCCGACGTCGCGTGCGCCAACGAGCTCTTCATCGACCAGCTCGCGAAGAGGCTGCGCAAGGACCCGTTGGCCTTCCGGCTCGCGTTCCTGCGCAACGAGCGCGTCAAGGCCTGTCTGCGCAAGGTCGCCGAGGCCGGACGGTGGGGGCGATCGATGCCGGCCGGCACGGCGCAGGGCATCGCGATCCACTCGGAGTACAAGGGCGCCACGGCGGTCCTCGTCGAGATCGACTGCCGGCCCGAGACGGTGAACCGGAAGATCCGTGAGGCAGTCACCGGCCCGCGCGTCACCAAGGCCGTCATCGCCATCGACGCCGGCCTGGTCGTCAACCCGCGTGGGCTCGAGGCGCAGATGATGGGAGGGGTGTCCGACGGCATCGCGCTCGCGTTGACGAGCAGCAACCACCTCCAGGACGGCCACTTCCTCGAGGCCAGCTGGGACAACTACTTCTACACGCGCCAGTGGAACGTGCCGCCGAGCTTCGAGTGCATCGTCATGCCCTCCGACGCCCAGCTGCCGGGTGGGGCGGGGGAGGCAGGCGTCGCGGCGACCGTCGCCGCCACGGCGTGCGCCTACGCCCGGGCCACCGGCACCGTCCCGACCCGGTTCCCGATCAACCACGGCACGGTGTCGTTCACCCCGAAGACCTTCGTCCCGCCGGTGCCGCCGTCGCCCACCGACGGCCTGGCCCACACCTACTGAGGAGAACCCCATGGCACAGCACACCTTCAGGGTGAACGGCGAGGCCGTCACCGTCGACGTCGCCGACGACGTCCGGCTCCTCTGGGTCCTGCGCGACGTGCTCGGCATCACCGGACCCAAGTACGGGTGCGGGATCAACGTCTGCAAGGCCTGCACGTCGCACCTCAACGGCAAGGCGTTCAACCCCTGCTCGGTGCAGGTCAAGGACGTCGGCCCCGACGACGAGATCACGACGATCGAGGGCCTGCCCGACACGGTGGGCGCCGACCTGCACCCGATGCAGGAGGCCTGGCTCGAGCGCGACGTGGCCCAGTGCGGCTACTGCCAGCCCGGGCAGATCATGGCGGCGGTCGCGCTCGTGCGCAAGGTGCGGGCCGAGGGGCGTCAGATCACCGACGCCGACCTGGACGGCATACGCAACGTGTGCCGGTGCGGCACGTACAACCGCATCCGGGAAGCCGTCCGGGACGGCGCCGAGCGGATGTAGCTCGGGTCTCAGCCGGCGACGACCGGTCCGGACGTCAGGCGCGTCGGACGCGCTGCCCCGGACCGGTCGTGCCGCTCAGATCAGCTCGACGCGATCGGCCTGCGGCCCGCGGTCGCTCTGTCGGACCTGGTAGCGAACCCGGTCGCCCTGGTACAGCCCGTCGGTGCCCCGGAGGACGGAGACGTGCACGAACAGGTCCGGACCTCCCGCGTCCGGGGCGATGAAGCCGAAACCGCGCTCCGCGTCGTAGCGCGCGACCACGCCCTCGCCGCCGCGCGCGGGCCCGCCGGACGAGTCCCGGTGACCGGACCGTCCGCGGGCCGGTGACGTCGTGGGCCCCCGACGCGGCGCCGAGCTGCGCGCGAGGCGCACGTCGCGCGCCTGCGGGCCCTTCTCGCTGACGACGACGTCGTAGGTCACCCGGTCTCCCTCGATCAGCTCGGGGAGGCCGTCGGCCAAGGCGCGGACGTGGACGAACACGTCGGGGCCGTCCGACTCGGGCGTGATGAAGCCGAAGCCCTTGTCCACGTCGTACCAGGACACGGTGCCGTCCGCGCCGTCCGCGCCGTCGGGCGACACGGGCGGCAGGCCGGCCGGGGCCGCCTGGGCTCCCAGCGGGAGCAGGTGGTCGGCCTGCGGCCCCTTCTCCCCGTCGACCACGAGGTAGGCGACCCGCTGCCCCTCCGAGACCACGCCACCACCGACGATGGCGGAGCTGTGCAGGAAGACCTCGGCATCGCCGCCGTCGGGCGTGACGAAGCCGTAGCCCTTGGCCGGCTCGTACCAGGAGACGGTGCCGAGCACACCCAGCGGCGTGTCGGCGGAGCGGTCGGCCGTGACCCGGACGCGGCGGGCCTGCGGGCCACGGTCGCCGTCGCCGATCTCGAACTCGACCACCTGGCCCTCCCTGAGCAGCCTCGTCCCGTCGTCGCTGACGATCTCGGACGCATGCACGTACAGGTCTTCCTCCTCGTGTCCGAGGTCGATGAAGCCGAACCCTCGGTCGGCGTCGAACCAGCGGACGGTTCCCTCGGTCACGGCTGACTCCTTGTCACGGCTACGGTCGGCATCCCCCTAGTCTCCCCGATGCGACCAGGACGAGCGCAACGGCCCGGAGCGCTCGGCCGACGAGCTCAGCGCAGGCCGGTGGCGGCCACGACGACGTGCGCCAGTCGATCCGGGCCGATCGCCGATGCGTAGGCGTGTCCCTCCGGAACCCACTTGGTGCGCCAGAGGTCGAGCTCGGCCTCGCTGTCGCCCTGGTCGCGGTTGCGCTCGACGGCCCGGAGGCCGGCAGCCTCGGGAGACAGGTCGATCCACACCGCGAGGTCGAGCAGTGGCATGGTCTCCGGGCGGAGCAACCGAATGCCCTCCACGACGACGGCCGGCGGCATGGGCACGTCACACGTGCGTTCAGCCCCGTCGTAGGTGCGCACCGGATAGGCGAGGCGCCGCGGAGCCGGGGTCGCTCGGACCCGGTGCAGGAGCGCCAGGAGAGCCGGCCAGTCGTGGAGCTCGAACAAGCCGGATGCCGGCCCGGCGCCCACGGCGTAGAAGCGGTCGGTCGTGACCACCTGCTCGGGCCGGCCTCCCACGTCGGTGACCAGGCGTGCGGCGAGGGTGGACTTGCCGGCGCCACCGTGCCCGCAGATCCCGATGACGGGAGGCCGTTCCATCGAGGCCATCAGGCCCCGGACCCGGGTGAGCAGGTCGCCGTAGGCGATGGTGGGTGACGGTGGCACAGTGCCGGATCCTCGCACGTCTGCGTGCTGCGGTCCGGCGAGTCCCGTGATCCGCGCGCCCGGGTCACTCTCCTGTGCGACCTCCCGCGAGCTCGCTCACGATGTCGAGGTGGCCCAGGTGGCGGGCGTACTCCTGCAGGAGGTGCAGGACCACCCGCTCGAGCGTGGCCGGGGGTGCGCCGTCCCACCGGGGGCCGGGACGCCCGAGGTCGGCCAGGGCGTGCGCCTCGATGATCTCGTTGCTCCGTCGGGCCTGCGCGCGCAGCGCGGCGAGCAGGTCCGCGACCCCCACGGCGTCGTCGACGAACCACCGGTCGTCGCGGGTGTCGCCCCACGGGTCGGCGACCGGAACGCCCTCGAAGCCCCACTCGAGCCAGCGGCGCTCGACGTGCGTCAGGTGGTTGAGGAGCTGGACGGGCGTCCAGCCCGACGGCAGTCGGCTCGTGCGCTGCTCTGACTCGGGGAGTGACTCGATCCGGCTCGCGAGCTGGTCGCGGAAGTAGTCGAGGTAACGGACGATCACCTCGGTGGTCGAGGAGGCGGGCGCGGTCGGTTCCGGGAAGGGGAGGCTCACCCTGGCAGCATGCCGGTCGCCGCGTGCCGGGGGAGCAGGTGTGCCGGCCGCCTCCGGGTCCGTGGGGTCGACGGCATACCTCGTGCGCACGGCGTCGCGCTCGACCCGGACGTCGAGGAGGCGCAGGCGGATCGGCGTCGCGTCGGGCGGGAGTGGTGGCCCGTCCATCATGGTCGGAGTGCCGGCGCCGCCGACGAGGCCGGGCAGGGTGACGACGTCGATGACGTCGACGAGCCCTTCCCTCAGCAGGGAGGCGTTGAGGGTGCCGCCGGAGTCGGCGACGACGCACGCCACGCCGAGAAGGTCCCGGAGGCGTGCCAGCGCGGACCGCAGGTCGACGTGGTCGTCGCCGACGACGAAGTAGCCGACGCCGAGGTCGCGCAGCCTCTGGAGGTAGCCCGGCGGGGTGCTCCGACACACGAGCACGTGCAGCCTGAGGTCGGCGTCGCCGGTGAACGACCAGTCGACGCGTCCGCGGCCGTCGGCGACGACGAACCACCTGCGGGCCGCGGCCGGAAGGTGGTCGCACCACAGGAGGTCGTCGGTGACGACCGGTGCCGGCCAGTCCGGTGCGACGGCGTCGGTATCGACGAAGGACCCACTGCCCTCGAGGATCGCCCCGGCCCCGACCTGCTCGTGGCGCGTCTCGAAGGGGCCCCCAACCGCCATCGTCGACCAACGTGCCCCGACCGCGGGGTCGAGGAGGCGCTCGTGGCGGCCCAGCGTGATGCGTCCGTCGACGCTGACGACCGTCGTCAGCACCACCTCCGGCAGGTCGTCGCCCATGCCGGTGACGGTAGCCGCGACCACCGACACCCGATCGGGGTCGGCGCGATCTGGGCCGAAGTCGTTGACACGATGGGCGTCTGTCGGCATCATCGTCGTATGTTCGTTCAGTGTCGAATGGCTATTCACCCAGCCGCGGTGGTCCGGCGGGGCGCGGTCGTGCTGACCGCTCTCGCGCTCGGTGCGTCCCTCTCTGCCTGCTCGCGAGTTCCCGGCGTCTACACCTACGTGCCGGCCGGGCAGGAGAAGAGCGCGGGGGCGGGGCGGGCAGCGGCGTTCGACGCGACGGCATACGTCGACGGGATCTGGGCGGGCAAGGTGCTGCCCACCGTGACGAAGGACGCCGTGCCCGCCTCGGAGCTGCTGCCCGCGCTCGAGGCCGACCAGGCCGCAGCCAGCAAGGAGTACGGCAACCAGACCGGGACCGGGAGCCCCTTCGCCTTCCTCGTGAAGGGCACCGGGACGGTGACCGCCATCGACAAGGACGCGCCGACGCATCCGCTCACCGTCCGCGTCGACGGCATGAGCGGCAAGGGCGCAGACGTGCAGGTCGTCACCGGGCCGGTCATCGCCGGCACGGCGCTGCGCGACGCGGTCAGGTTCATCACGTTCGGCGACTTCACGAACCAGCTGAACTACGCGGATGCGGCGACCGCGCTCAACTCCAAGGTCAAGACCGAGGTGCTCGGCAAGCTCGAGCCCGCCTCGCTCGTCGGCAAGAAGGTCACCTTCGCCGGCGCCTTCTCGCTCGTGGCCCCGGGCGTCGTGCTCGTGGTGCCCACGCAGCTGCAGGCCGCCTCGTGAGCGCGGACGGGGTGCCGGACGTGGTGTCGGACGACATCGTGCTCCGCGCGGTCGACGTCACGAAGGCGTACGGCGGGGTCCGCGCGCTCAAGGGCGTCACCTTCGAGGCGTACCGCGGCAAGGTCAACGTGCTCGTCGGGGAGAACGGCGCCGGCAAGTCCACGCTCATGAAGATCCTCGCGGGCGCCGAGCAGCCCAGCTCCGGCGAGATCCTCCTCGACGGCAGGGCGGTCAGCGTCACCAGCCCGCGCGACGCGATCGCGCACGGCATCGGCATCATCCACCAGGAGCTCAGCCTCTTCCCCAACATGTCGATCGCGGAGAACCTGTTCGCCGGCCGCGAGCTGAGGCGGGGTCGCTTCGTCGACCACGCCGCGCAGCGGCGCCGCAGCACCGAGGTGCTCGCTCGGCTCGGTCAGGACCTCGACCCCGACACCCTCGTCGGCGACCTGCCGATCGGCAAGCAGCAGCTCGTCGAGATCGCCCGTGTGCTGCTCGAGGACGTGCGGATCCTCATCATGGACGAGCCGACCTCGGCGCTCTCGAACCACGAGGTCGACGTCCTCTTCACCGTCATGGCCGACCTGCGCCGCGACGACGTCACCATCATCTACATCTCGCACAAGCTCGACGAGTTCCGTCGCATCGGCGACTACGTGACGGTGCTGCGCGACGGGTCGCTCGTCGCGCACGAGGCCATGACGGGCACCGACACCGCCTGGATCGTGCGCCAGATGGTCGGCCAGGACCCGGCCGCCCTCTTCGCGCGATCGGCCGGCGAGATCGGCGACGTGCTCCTCGAGGTCAGCGACCTCACGGTGACCGGGCCGGTGCGCGACCTCGTCTCCGGCGTGTCCCTCGAGGTGCGGGCCGGCGAGGTCGTCGGCATCTACGGGCTGATGGGCGCAGGCCGCACCGAGCTGTTCGAAGCCCTCATGGGCACCCGGCCCTCGACCGGCGAGGTGTCGGTGCGGGGCCGGGTCGTCCGGGAGAGCACCGTCCGGGCCCGTCAGGCCGCCGGCCTGGCGCTCGTCCCCGAGGACCGCCAGCGCGACGGGCTCGTGCAGACGATGAGCGTCAGCGACAACGTGCTGCTCTCGACCATCGGCACGCTCGCCCGCCAGGGCCTGCTCGCCCGGGGCCTCGAGCGCAGCGTCGCGAGCGAGAAGGTGCGCGACCTCTCCATCAAGATCCCGGGCCTCGGGGCGCCGGTCACGTCGCTGAGCGGCGGCAACCAGCAGAAGGTCGTCCTCGCGCGGGCCCTGCTCACCGAGCCCGTCGTGCTCCTCCTCGACGAGCCGACGCGCGGCGTCGACGTCGGGGCCAAGAGCCAGATCGCCGAGATCATGAGCGACCTCGCGGAGGCCGGCTACGGGGTCCTGTTCATCTCGTCCGAGCTCGCCGAGGTCATGGCCATGGCCGACCGCGTGCTCGTGATGGCGCGCGGCCGCATCTCCGCGGAGCTGAGCGGTGACGCCCTCACCGAGGAGGCCCTCGTCGCCGCCTCCGCCTCGGACGCCGTCCTCTCCGCCGCCACGGCGGGCGCCGACATCCTTCCCACCCCAGCCACGGAGGTCCCCGCATGAGCAACACGGACGTCGCGCCCGCCACGTCGACCCAGACGCCGCCCACGGAGCCGGCCACGCCGGCGCGCCGGGGCGACACCCTGGCCCGGATCGGCCTGCTGCTGCTGCGCGGTCGCACCCTCGTCGTGCTCGTGCTGCTCATCATCCTCTTCGGCACGATGTCGCAGGACTACCTCACCTCGGGCAACCTCATCGTGATGACCAAGCACGTGGCCATCAACGCGATCCTCGCGATCGGTGTCACCTTCGTCATCCTCACCGGCGGCATCGACCTCTCCGTGGGGTCGATCGCGGGCCTGTCGAGCATGGTCGTCGGTGGCCTGCTCTTCGCCGGGCTCACCCTGCCGGGCGGGGGAGTGCTCTACCTCTCCGTCGGGGCCGTCATCCTCGTCGGCATCCTCGTCGGGGCGCTCGTCGGCTGGGTCAACGGCATCC
The DNA here is from genome assembly GCF_039542985.1 of Terrabacter aeriphilus. Classification (NCBI taxonomy): domain Bacteria; kingdom Bacillati; phylum Actinomycetota; class Actinomycetes; order Micrococcales; family Intrasporangiaceae; genus Terrabacter; species Terrabacter aeriphilus. Next base: position 38,554 of record NZ_BAABIW010000016.1, on the reverse strand, counting down.
TCATCACCAAGTTCCGGGTGGCGCCGTTCATCGCCACCCTCGGCATGCTCTACGTCGCCCGAGGCGTGGCCCAGCTGCGCAGCAACGGCGGCACCTTCCCCGACCTGGCCGGCAGCCCCGAGCACGGCAACGAGGGCTTCCACGTCATCGGCGTCGACAGCTGGCTCGGCATCCCCGTCGCGGTCTGGATCATGGTCGTCGTCGCCGTCATCGCCGTCATCGTGACGACGAAGACCCCGTTCGGCCGCCGCATCTATGCCGTCGGCGGCAACGACCGTGCCGCCGTGCTCGCCGGCATCCGGGTCCCGCGCATCACGATCGCGGTCTACGTCATCAGCGGTGCCTGCGCGGCCCTCGCCGGCATGCTGCTCACCTCCGAGCTCGGCGCAGCCTACCCGGACACCGCGACGACGTACGAGCTCAACGCGATCGCCGCAGCCGTGCTCGGTGGAACGGCGCTGAGCGGCGGGCGCGGCACCATCGTCGGCACCGTCATGGGTGCCTTCGTCATCGGCTTCCTCGCCGACGGTCTCGTCCTCGTCGGTGTGTCGACCTTCTGGCAGTCCGTGGTCAAGGGTGCCGTCATCATCCTCGCCATCGTCCTCGAGCAGGCGCAGCAGCGACTGCAGACCGCGCTGTCGCAGCGCACGGCCTGACCCTCACTCCACGCGAAACTCATCGACCCCGAACGCAACTCATCGACCCGACACACACCGCAGTGACCCGTTCAGCACACCCGAAAGGATCTTCATGTTCCGTCACACGTCACGCCTGAGCCGGGCGCTGCTGCCCGTCGCCGGCGCCGCCCTCGTCCTCGGCACCGCCGCCTGTGGTGGTGGCTCCGACAACGCCTCCGGGACGAACACGTCGGCCGCCCCCGCGGCAGCGGGCTCCGGCTCCAAGCTCGTCGTGGTCATCACGCCCTCGCCCGACAACGTCTTCTTCAAGGCGGAGCAGGACGCGGCCGCCGCCAAGGCGAAGGAGCTGGGCTACGAGACCCTCGTCATCAGCCACGACGACGACCCGACGAAGCAGAGCCAGGCGTTCGACACGGCGATCTCGCGCAAGGCCGCCGCCATCATCCTCGACAACGCGGGCGCCGACGTGACCGTCACGGCGGTCAAGAAGGCCAAGGACGCCGGCATCCCGTCGTTCCTCATCGACCGGGAGATCAACCAGACCGGTGTCGCGGTCGCCCAGATCGTGTCGAACAACGCGCAGGGGGCCTCCCTCGGCGGCCAGGAGTTCGCCAAGAAGATGAACAACGCCGGGTCCTACGCCGAGCTGCTCGGCAAGGAGACCGACACCAACGCCGGGGTGCGCTCCAAGGGCTACCACGACATCCTCGACCAGATCCCCGCCCTGAAGATGGTCGCCCAGCAGACGGCCAACTGGGACCAGGCGGAGGCGCTGGCGAAGACGCAGACGATCCTGCAGGCCCACCCCGACATCAAGGGCATCATCGCCGGCAACGACACGATGGCCCTCGGCGCACAGGCGGCCCTCGACGCAGCCGGCAAGAAGGACGTTGTGGTCGTCGGCTTCGACGGCAGCCCGGACGTCGTCAGCTCGATCAAGGCCGGCAAGATCAAGGCCACCGTGCTGCAGCCCGCGAGCCAGATCGCCGAGATGGCCGTCGAGCAGGCCGACGCCTACATCAAGGGTGGCGGCAAGGCGTCGCAGCCGGAGAAGCAGTCGGTCGACTGCATCCTGGTGACGTCGGAGAACGCCGACAAGGTCACGAACTTCGCCGTGGCGGGCTGACCCCCAGCGAGCTCAGCCCCTCTCGAGGCGGGGACGGACGCCAGGCGACCGTCCCCGCCTCTCGCTGCGTGCAAGACTCGCGACCGTGACCAGCGACGGCAGTCTGCGCTCCGACGCGTTCGGGCGCTACTGGCGTGCCGGCGCCGTCTCCGGGCTCGGGTCGTACGTCACCATCTTCGCGCTGCAGGCACTCGTCGTCATCGTCCTGCACAGCGGCGCGACCGAGGTGGGCTGGCTCAACGCGGCACGATGGCTGCCCTACCTCGTCTTCGGGCTGATCGTCGGCGCGGTCGTCGATGGCCGGAGGCGGCTGCCGCTGATGGTCGGCACCGATCTCGCGCAGGCGGCCCTGCTGCTGACGGTTCCCCTCCTGTGGTGGCTGGACGTGCTGTCGCTGCCGGCACTCATGGTCATCGTGGTCCTGACCGGCACCGCGGCCGTCGTCAACGGCGCGGCGGAGATGTCGTTCCTGCCACGGCTCCTGAACCGGCAGCACCTGCAGCCCGCCCACGCCCGCGTCGACGCGGCAGACGCGGCCGCGTCCACCGCCGGGCCCGCTCTCGGCGGGCTGCTCGTCGGTGCCGTCGGAGCCCCGCTCGCCGTGCTGCTCGACTCCCTGACCTACCTCTACTCCGCGTTCACGCTGCGGCGGATCCGCGTCGACGAGCCCGCCCCGCGCACGGGCGTCACGGTGCGCCACCTCCTCCGCGAGATCACCGAGGGCGTCAGCTGGGTCTACCGGTCCTCCGGGCTCACGACGATCGCGATCGCCACCCACGTCTGGTTCATCGGCAACGCCATCGTCGGGGTCGTCCTCGCGCCCTACGTGCTGCTCACGCTCGGCCTGACCCCGTTCCAGTTCGGGATCGCGGGCGCGGCCGGCGGTGTCGGCGCAGTGGCCGGGGCGGTGGCGACCACCTGGCTCGGTCGGCGTCTCGGCACCGGCCTGACCATCATCGCGTGCCACCTCGTCACGACCGGCGCCGTTGTCGCGATGGCTCTCGCCGCGCGAGGCGCCGCGTGGGCGTTCCCGGCCCTGATGCTCGGCCAGGCTCTCTACGGGCTGGCGATGGGCATGAGCAACTCCCACGAGATGAGCTACCGCCAGCTGATGACGCCCGACCACCTGCAGGCTCGGACCAACACGACCCTGAGGTCGTTCAACCGGGCGGTCGCCATGGTCACCGCACCCGTCGCCGGCGTGCTCGCCGACGCGTGGGGCAACCAGCGGATGCTGGTCCTCGCGGCAGCCGTCTTCGCCCTTGTGGCGATCGGTCTGGCCGTCACGCCGTTCCGCAGGGTCAGGGCCCCCGTCTGACGGCGGACCGACGCGGTCGTCACCAAGACCGACGCCGCTCCGGCGGATCTCCGGCTGCCTGCCGCGTCTCCGGTCACCGGTCACCTGTGGAAGCGGGGCAGCTTCTCCAGGGCCGCGATCCCAGCCGGCGGGAAGTTGGTGGGCGGAGCGACGGAGCCGCGGTCTGAAGCGCGCAGGTGCCGGTCGACGAAGCGTTGCGTGCTCCGCAGGGCGGCCCCACACTGTGCGGCTGTGATCTCGTCGTTGCCGAGGGCACCGGCGAGCTCGTCGAGATCCAGGACGTAGTAGCGCTCGGCGCCCGGGGGCACCAGGAGATCGACGTAGAGATCGTGCACGACGAGTCCGGCATCGGTGACCTCGATGTCGACCACATCCACGTACCACCAGCCTTCGACCGGTCCGTCGAAGACGGCCGGCCTCGTCAGCTGTACGCCTTGGTCGAGCAGGAGATAGCTGCGATCGACGGTGCCCCGGCCGCGAACCTGGTGCTCCGGAAGGATCGGCACGTCGTAGGCGACGACCTCGTCGACCTGGCGACCCAGGCACCACTGACCCGTGCGATGGAGGACTGAGACATCCCGAAGTGCTCGATTCACCCCGTCACCCTGACACGCGGAGACGCCCGACCGGCGTCCTCTCGTCGACCGACGGTCGATCGGCGGCGTCCCGGTCCGCGGCGGCTGTTGGCACACTGAGCGGGTGAGTACTCCCGATGACGCTGTGGCCGCCGGCAACCGGACGAGCCTCACCGACTCAGGCCTGATCTCCCGGGCAGCCGGCGCCCTGAACCCACAGGAGGTCTCCGCCGGCTTCTGGGTCGGGGACGTCGGAGCGGCGGTGGAGGCCGAGGACGGGCAGGTCTTCACGGGTGCCTGCATCGGTGGACACCTGTCCGTCTGCGCCGAGCTCGGCGCGGTCAGCCAGCTCGTGGCGTCCACGGCCCCGACCATCACCCGCATCGTGGCCGTCTGGCGAGACCCCGCCGACGGGGCCTTGCACATCATCCCACCGTGCGGTCGGTGCCGCGAGCTGCTCAGGGTCATCTCGCAGCGGAACCTGGAGGCCACGGTCATCCTGGGCCCGGGCCACACCACGACACTGCGTGACCTGCTGCCCGTCCCCGGCTGGCACGCCGAGCGCGTCGACCCCGAGACGACCTGAACCTCGCTGTCGCAGAGCGTGTTTCAGCGCGCCGCCAGGATCTCGTCGGCAGCGCCCGCGATGCCCTCGGCGCTGATGCCGAAATGCTCCATGAGCCAGTCGACGGAGCCGGTGGGGGCGAAGGTGTCGGGCACCCCGACGAGGCGGAGCAGCGTCGGCCGGCGCGTCGACAGGTACTCCGCCACGGCGCCGCCGAGGCCCGACGTCAGCGCCTCTTCGACGGTCACGATGCCCGCCGTCTCCTCGGCGGCAGCCAGCAGCGCCTCCCCGTCGAGCGGCTTGATGGTGGGCATCGCCAGCACGCGGGCGTCGACGCCCCGGGTCTCGAGCAGCTCGGCGGCGCCGAGCGCTCGCGTCACGGCCGTGCCGGTCGCGACGATCGTCACGTCGGTGCCGGGGCGCAGCTGCACCGCCCTGCCGGGAACGAACTCGTAGCCCTCGGGCACGACGTCGGGCACGCCCATCCGGCTGACGCGGATGAAGACGGGCCGGCCGGCGCCGGCCGCCCAGCGCACGACCTGGGCCGTCTCGGTCGGGTCGGTCGGCACGACGACGGTCAGGCCCGGGATGGTGCGCAGCCAGGCGAGGTCCTCGATGGAGTGGTGCGTCGGGCCCAGCTCGCCGTAGGCCATGCCGGGGCTCTGCCCGACGAGGACCAGGTGGTGCTGGGAGTACGCGGCGTCGACCTTGATCTGCTCCATGGCGCGGGCGGTCAGGAAGCACGCGGCGGCCGACACGAACGGCACCTTGCCGCCGTTCGCCAGGCCGGCACCGACGCCGACCATGTCCTGCTCGGCGATGCCGACGTTGACCAGCCGCTCGGGGAACCGCTCCTGGAACGGGCCGAGCTTGCTCGACCCGACGGAGTCGTTGACCACGGCGACGATCCGGTCGTCGTGCTCGGCGAGCTCGACGAGGGCAGCGACCCAGGCGTCCCGGCAGTCGTGCAGCGGCGCGGGGGCCGTCGTCGGTGCGGTGGTGGCGGTCATGAGTGCTCCAGCTCGGCGAGGGCCTGGCTGACCTGCTCGGTCGAGGGGACCTTGTGGTGCCAGGCGACGTTGTCGGACATGAACGAGATCGGGTGGCCCTTCATCGTGTGCGCGATGACGGCCGTCGGCTTGCCGGATGCGTGGGGCACCTGGGCGAGCACGTCGAGCAGGGCGCCGTGGTCGTGCCCCTCGACGTCGACCACGTGCATGCCAAAGGCGCGCAGCTTGTCGGCCAGCGGCTCGAGGTCGTTGGTGTCGGCGACCCGGGCGCCCTGCTGGAGCCGGTTGCGGTCGACGACGACGCACAGGTGCGACAGGCGGTGGTTGCCGGCCGTCATGAGCGCCTCCCAGTTCGACCCCTCCTGGAGCTCGCCGTCGCCGACGACGACGAAGGTGCGACGCGACGAGCCGTCGAGCTTGCCCGCGAAGGCGGTGCCGACGGCGATCGGCAGGCCGTGGCCGAGCGGCCCGGTGCTCGCCTCGACGGCGGCGATCTTCGTTCGGGCCGGGTGTCCGTTGAGCTGCGACGTGGGCTGCATGAAGGTCTCGAGCTGCGCCGGGTCGAGGAAGCCCGCCATGGCGAGCGTCGTGTAGAGCGCAGCCGCGGCGTGACCCTTGGAGAGGATGAAGCGGTCGCGCTCCGGGTCGTCGAGCTGGTCGGGGGAGACGTTCATCGCCTCCAGGTAGAGCGTGACGAGGATGTCGATGACCGAGAACTCGCCACCGATGTGGCCGAGGCCGGCGGCGTGCACCATCTCGAGGTCCCGACGGCGTACGAGTCGCGCGGCCTCGGCCAGGTGCGCGACGGCCTCCTCGCGGGTGGCGCCCGCGGGCACGCGCCCGAGCACCGTCAGCACGTCGTGCGGCACGGCGTCCGCGTCGACGTGCGGGATCAGGTCCTCCGTGGTGGTCATGCGTCACCCCGCAGGCACGAGAAGAGGACGTCCTGCACGAGCTTCTGCGCGCCGAGGGCGTCCTGACGGGACTGGGCCGCCTTGAGTCCGTCGACGTCGAGCTCCTCGAGCGCCCGGTGGATGCCCCTGAGGAAGCGCACCGAGAGCCGAGCCGCCTCGACCGTGTCCTCGCGGAACGGGAACTGGTCGAGCTGCCAGACGCCCTCCCAGCCGTTGATCTTCAGCGTGTAGAAGAACTCGAAGAGCTCGACCGGGTGCACCGTGCCGACGACCATGTCGTCGTCCCAGCCGCGCAGGTTGTCGTTGACGTCCATGGCCCAAAGCAGGCCGTGGTCGATGAGCAGCTGCGCCGCTGCGGCCGGTGACTCGCCGCCGAAGAGGGCGTGGCCGAAGTCGAGGAGCACGCCGACGTTGTCGACGCCCATCGCCTTGATGCCGAGGACGGTCTTGGCCGCCGAGTCCCAGAACATCTTGTTGCGGGGCTCGCGGGGCTTGTACTCGATGACGATCTTGATGTCGGGGTTCGCGAGGGCCAGCTCGCGCATGCCGCTGACGGCCAGCTCCCACTGCTCGTGGTGGTTGACCTGCAGGGGGTAGTCCCAGCCGTCCTGGCCGGGCCACACCTTGAGGTAGCGCGCGTCCAGGGCCCGGACGACGTCCGCCGCCTCACCGAGCGCGGCCAGCGCGGCGGCGCGCACCTCCGGGTCCGGGTTGGTGAAGGCGCCCTTGCTGAAGCGGCGCATGTAGATCTCGGGCGTGACGCCGATGGCCTGCAGGCCGTGCTCGGCCAGCGCCTGCTTCACGTCGTCGACGGTGACACCCTCGGAGAAGGGGTAGGGCACGTCGACGTAGGACAGCTCGCCGACCGCGCCGGCACGGGCGATCTGCTCCAGGGTGGAGACCTCAGGGGCATAGCCGTCGGTGGCGTAGCGGTCGACGTACGACGCGAAGTGCCACAGGCCCGCTCCGAAGGATGGGTGGTCGGTCATGGGTGGTTCCTCTCGGTGATCTGCTCACTCGTCTGCTGGCTGGTCTGCTGACTGGTCTGCTCACTGTTCGCCGGATGCGCTTGCGACACAGGCAGGCCGCGTGAGCGGGCAATGGCTTGGCTCCACGCGCGACGACGGTCGTCGACGGCGCAGGGGTGGGGGGTGACGTGTCGCCCCGGTGTGGCGACCGGCACCGCGACGCCGAGCTGCTCGGCGGCGAGCCGCGCGGCTCCTAGGGCGGACGCGGCCGGGCTGCTCGCCACGTCGAGGGGCCGGCCGAGCAGGTCGGACTGGATCTGCATGAGGGTGCCGGAGGCGGTGGCGCCGCCGTCCGCGTGCAGCGTCCCGATGCGGGTCGACCCGTCGGACTCCATGGCCTCGACGACGTCGGCGACCTGGTGCGCCACGGCCTCGAGGGCGGCCCGGGCGAGCTGGCCGCGTGTCGTCCCGGCCGTGACACCGGAGAGCACGCCGACGGCGGAGCGGTCCCAGTACGGCGCGCCCAGGCCCGAGAACGCCGGCACGAAGCACGCGCCGCCGCTGTCGGGCACCCCGGTGGCGAGGGCCTCGAGGTACGCACCGCCCGCGGTCCCCTCGGGGACGCCGAGCGTGCTCGCCATCCAGTCGAGGGCCGAGCCCGACGCCACGATGTTGCCCTCGCGGGCATACGTGGGCCGTCCCGCCACGTGCCAGGCGACGGTCGTCGCGATGCCGTGCGGCGCGCCCCCGGCGTCGGCCGTGGGACTCATCACCGACGTCCCCGTCCCGTACGTCGCCTTGCCGGTGCCCGGCACGGTGCAGCCGTGGTGGTAGAGCGCGGCGTGCGAGTCGGCGAGCACGGCCAGCACGGGCACGCCGGCCGGCATCCGGCCGAGACACTCGGTGGTGACACCGAACGACGCGTCGGACGGGCACGGCTCGGGCAGGTGCACGGGGTCGATGCCGAAGAGGGAGAGCAGCTCGTCGTGCCAGCGCAGGCTCGGCAGGTCGAGCAGCAGGGTGCGCGAGGCGTTCCCGAGGTCGGTGACGTGACGACCGGTGAGCCGCCACAGGAGCCACGCGTCGACGGTGCCCACGGCGATGTCGGAGAGCGGGGCTCCTGCAGCCGACGCGGCGTCGATGGCGGCACGGAACTTCGGGGCCGAGAACATCGGGTCGAGGGAGAGCCCGGTGCGTCGGCGGATCGTCGCGGCGGCACCGGGCTCGCGCTCGGCGAGGTCGGCGCACCACGCCGCCGTCCGCGCGTCCTGCCAGCCGAGCGCGGGGCCCAGCGCCCGGCCCGTGCTCCGGCTCCAGCAGACGGCCGTCTCACGCTGGGAGGAGATGCCGATGCCCAGCACGCGCACCTCGGGTGCCTGCTCGAGGCAGCGCTCGACGGCCGTCAGGGTCGCGGTCCAGAGCTGTTCCGCGTCCTGCTCGACCCAGCCGGGCGCCGGGAAGGCGATGCTCGTGGGTGACGACGCCTGCGCGGTCACGGCACCGGTCGTGGCGTCGACGAGCACGGCCTTGGTGTTGGTCGTGCCCTGGTCGAGCGCGAGCAGCGCTCCGCCGGGGGAGCGACCGGTCTGGCCCTGACTCGTCATCGAATATCCATTCGCTAGTGAATGAAGGTGATGTCAGGTTAGGGGCGGGACTCGTGGCTGTCAACGGATCGAGCCGGTCGCGGCGTGGTGACCGCGTCCGCACGTGCGACAGCGCCGGCCCCGCGAGGCGGGACCGGCGCTGTGTGATGGCGTCGTCGGGCGAGCGCCCGGGACGTCGGTCGGGCGCTGCGGCCTACAGGGGGCCTGCAGGCGAGTTCTACCGGGCGGCCTCGCGCAGGTAGGCCGCCGTGGCGCTGTCGGTGACGAGGGTGTTGATCCAGCCGCCGAGCAGGGCGGCGCGGATCGCCTCGTGCTTGCGCCGGCCGCCGGCGACGCCGATGCGTCGGGGGATGTGCAGCAGGTCGGCCGCCTCGATGCCGAGGATGCGCTTGTCGAAGTGGCTCCGCACGGGCTGCCCCTCCGCGTCGAAGTAGCGCATGCAGACGTCGCCCACGGCTCCCGCGCTGCGCAGCAGGTCCTCGTCCTCTGCGCTGACGGCGTTGCCGCTGGCCCGCAGCAGCGGGGAGGGGAGCAGGCTGCCGATGCCAGCGAGCAGCACCGTGAGGTTCGGGAAGGCGTCGATCGCCTGCGCGATGCTGTCCTCGCGCAGGAGGGCCCGCCGGGTCGCGTCCGACGTGACGACGCCGGGGGCGGGCAGGTAGGTGGCCTGGGCGCCGGTCATCTGCACGAGGCGACCGACGAGGTGGGTCGCCCGGGCCTGGGCGGAGGGCTGGCCGAGGCCGCCGAGCACCTGGACCACCGACTCGCACTCGTGGCTGCTGCGCGGTCGCATCGAGTCGACCGTGGCGAGCAGGGTCGAGCTCCACGACGAGACCCCGATGCGCTCGCCGCCGGTCAGCGTCGTCTCGAGGTAGAAGGCGGCGGCCGCCCCGAGCGCCGGGGTGATGACGAACTCGTCGTCCTCCCCGCCCGTGTCGGCCACGACGACCTCCGTGAGGCCGTAGCGCCGCTCGATCTCGTCCTCGAGGTCGGCGAAGACGCCCCGCGGGGCCACGACCGTGGTGCGCACGATGCCGCTCGCGACGGCCTTCTTCAACAGGCGCGACACGCGGGGCTGCGAGATGTTGAGCCGCCTGGCGATCTCGGGCTGGCGGATGCCCTGCTCGTGGTAGAGCCGGGCGACCTTGGTCATGAGCCGGGTGTCCTCGGCTGCGAAGCCCCCGGCCACGGCGTCTGCAGCGTCCATCGGGTTGGCCATGGTGCCTCCGGTGTGCGGGCCCCGGGAGGGGCGGAACGCGTCGATTCGTTTACGAATATACATTCGTCAAGGCCCGGCGCCCGGGTCTCCGAGAGGCTAGCGCCCACGACAGCGACGCTCCGAGGACGGCGCGGGGCCGCCCACCGCGGGTCAGGCGTGCCGGACCGGCGGGCGGGCAGTGCCCGGGGCACGGGTGCGGGCGCGAGCCAGCAGCAGCGCGCCGACGACGATGCAGACCCCCTCGGCCACGGCGGCCGTCCACACGGACCCGCCGGCCCAGACGGTGTGCACCCCGAGGAGCCCCACGGTCGAGGCGATCACGAAGGCGCCGAGCGTGGCCGCCCCGAACCCGAGGGTGAGGAAGGCCGCCAGCCAGTGCTCCCAGCGGAGCAGCAGCCCGGCGATGACGACCCCCGCCACGACGTTGACGAGGAACATCGGTCCCACGCTCTGGTCACGCACCCCGTCGAACCAGAGGTGAAGGTGCACCCCCGCCGACACGAGGAGTGCTGCTGCTCCGACCCGTCGAAGTCCCATGGGAACCCTCCTGTCGTCCGGACCGCGTCGCCGGGCTCGAGGACCCGGCGGCGTCGGACTACCACTCCTGTAGACGACCTGCCGCCGGCGGCGGTTCAGCCGGCGCGGGGGCTGAACGCGGTGAGGAACGCGTCACGGAACCGGTCCATCGCCCAGACCGGGGAGCTCGGTCCGGGCCGCAGGCCGACGGTCCACGACCACGACGAGATCCTCTGCAGCACAGCGGGATCGCTGCTCAGGATGCTGATCGGCACGTCGTGACCGGCGTCCTCGCCGGAGACGACGGCGACCGGCTGGTGGTCGCCGAGCACGACGACGACCGGGTCATGGTCGTGGGGCTCCCGGAGGAAGCCGACGATGCTGTCGAGCGAGTAGGCCACCGAGGCGCCGTATGCCGCCCGCAGCCTCTGCGGGCTGCTCCAGACCTCGTTCGCGGACGTCGCCGTGCGGGCCTGGGCCGCGTAGACCGACCCGTCGCCGAGGCTCGCCCAGTCGACGAGCCGGGGGAGCGGCGCCCACGGCACGTGACTCGTCACGAGGTCGACCTCGGCCATGAGGGGCGGCCGGGCCGTCGTGGGGCGCGCGCCGAGCTCGGCACGGTCGAGGGCCGCGAGGGTGAACTGGTCGGGCACAGGGGCGTAGCCGAAGCCCGGCCCCGCGTAGCCGAGCGACCGGGCGTCGTAGATCCGGTCGTAGCCGTAGAACGCCTCGCCCTCGGGCCAGTCACGCCGGTCAGCGGGCACGACGGCCACGGTGCGCCACCCGGCTCCCGCGAAGGCCCGCGTCAGCGAGAGGCGTGGGGTGTCGGTCGCTCCCGTGTCGAGCAGCTGGTCGTAGCGCTGCGAGGTGTCGACCCAGAGACCGGACTGGAGCGTGGAGTGCGCGAGCCAGCTGAAGCCGCCGAAGGTCGGGGAGGTGAGCCACGCGCTGCGCGCTGCGTAGCCGGCCGAGCCGAGGGCCTCGGCACCGGCCGTCAGCGCGCGGGCGACCTCGGGGCTGCCCTCGACCGCCACCCGCCCGTAGCTCTCGACGAAGACGACGAGGACGTCCTTGCCGCGCAGGGCCGTGAGCAGGTCGTGCGCCGGGACCGCGGCCAGCGGGTCGGTGGCGACCAGGGCCGCGAAGGCGTCGCGGTCGCGCAGGCCATCGCGGATGCCGGTGACCTCCCGGCTCGCCAGCCTCACGACGTCGGTCGACGCCACGGGGGCCACCGAGGTGGTCGCCCAGCCCACCGACGCGAGCACCACCCATACCGCTGCCGCGGCCACGGCCGCGCGCAGGGACGTGCGTCGGTGCCGACGGAGCACCCGGCGGACCCGCCCCACCGCCCAGGGCGTCAGGACGAGGAGCAGGAGCAGCACCAGCCCGGCCCCGGCCGAGACGGCGACCGCGATCACGGGGCTCGTCGAGTCGCCGAGGAACGAGCCTGCGGCCCCGGCATAGCGCCAGTCGGTCAGCGGGTTGAACGGGCGGTACATGGCCGCGAAGAAGGCCACGTCGAGCACCCGGACGGCGAGCAGGGCTCCGAGCACCATCCCGACGGCGGCGCCGAGCCACCGCGCGACGCCCTCGCGCACGGCGACCAGCAGCAGGACGAGGAGGATGCCCTCGGCCGGCAACCGGAGCAGCTCGACCGCCGACGGACGCCAGCCCCGCACCGGCACCGGGGTGACGAGGGCCACCCACACGAGCAGCACCGCGAGCGCCGTGACGAGCGCCCCGGCCCGTCGACGCCACCGGCGCGCAGGGTGCGTCGTCCCCTGCCCGCCGTTCTCCGCGGTCGCTCGCGTCGGCGGCGCGCCGGTGGTCCGGGCCCGGGTCGGCAGTCCCGTCACGGCAACACCTCCGCGTCCACGGCCGGCACCCACCCCGTCGTGGGTGAGGCAGAGGCCGGACGCCTGCCGGCCAGACGACGCAGCTCGAGCACCTCCGTGCCGAAGGAGACGACGAGCAGGCCCAGCCCGGTCGCGACGACGAGGGCCGCGGCGGACGGGGGCAGGGCCGCGGACGCCACGGCCGTGAGGCCGACACCCTGGTAGGCCGCGACGAGCTTGCGCCACCGGCGCGCGGGCACCTGACCGCGCAGCCACGGCATACGGCGGGCGGCGAGCGCGACGGCGAGCAGGAGGTAGCGGGCGGCGCCGACGGCGAGGACCCACCCTCCGAGCAGCGACGCGGCGTGCACGCTGAGGACGGCGATGAGCGCGGCATCGGTCTCGAGGTCGAAGCGGGCACCGAGGGGGTGCACCGTGCCCGTGCGCCTCGCGACCAGCCCGTCCACGCCGTCGAGGACGAGCGCGACACCCGCGAGAGTGACGAGCAGCCCGCTGCGCGCGCCGGCATCCGACCCGGCCGTCGCGTCGGCCACGAGGGCCGCCACGCCGCAGACGAGCACGGCTCGCGCGAGCGTCACCCGGTCGCCGGGCAGCAGCTGCCACCGGGAGGCCCGCACGAGCCCGAGCGCGAGCGCCGCGGCGAGGACGAGACCGCCGGTCGCGCCGACGACCCAGCCGGCCGGGCCCGGGCGCACGACCGCCAGCAGGAGCGGCACCGAGGTCAGTCCGACCAGCGGGCCGGGAGGGAAGTCGTGGCGCACGGGGCCTCCGGCGGGACGTCGAGCGTTGCTGGACGAGAAAGCTGTCGACCCAAGGACGCCGAGGGCCCGGACGCCGTTCACCCGGCGCCCTAGGGTGGTGCCCGTGTCCACCGCTGCGGCAGCGTTCTGGGTGGTCGCGCCGGGTGAGGGCGCGATCCGCCCGGTCACCGTGCGCGACCCGGGGCCCGGGGAGGTGCGGGTGCGCACCCTGCACTCGGGCGTCAGCCGGGGCACCGAGCTGCTCGTGCACGGCGGCCACGTGCCGGCCGACCAGGACGCGGTCATGCGGGCGCCGCACCAGGAGGGCGACTTCCCGCACCCGGTGAAGTACGGCTACCTCTCCGTCGGTGTCGTCGAGGCGGGGGAGCCGGACCTCGTCGGGCGCCGGGTCTTCTGCCTCCACCCGCACCAGACGGCCTACGTCGTGCCGGTGAGCGCCGTGGTGCCGGTGCCCGACGAGGTGCCCTCGCGCCGTGCGGTGCTGGCAGGCACGGTCGAGACCGCGGTCAACGCGGCCTGGGACGCCGCCCCGCGTGTCGGCGACCGCATCGCCGTCGTCGGCGCCGGCATGGTCGGCTGCTGCGTGGCCCGCCTCCTCGGCGGCATCCCCGGCGTGCGCGTGACGCTCGTCGACCTCGACGACGGGCGCGCGGCCGTCGCGGAGGCGCTCGGCGTCGACTTCGCGCGGCCCAGCCAGCTGACGTCGTCGGGCGACCACGACCTCGTCGTGCACACGAGCGCGACCGGCGCGGGCCTGCAGCTCTCGCTCGACCTGCTCGGGCCGGAGGCGAGCGTGCTCGAGCTCAGCTGGTACGGCGACCGGCGGGTCGAGCTCTCCCTCGGCGGCGCCTTCCACTCGTCCCGGTTGCGCATCCGGGCGAGCCAGGTCGGCGCGGTCGCGGCGTCGCGACGCTCGCGTCGCACGCACACCGAGCGCCTCGAGCTGGCTTTGCGCCTGCTCGCCGACCCGGCCTACGACGCGCTGCTGACGGGAGACTCGCCCTTCGAGGAGCTGCCGGGCGTCATGGCCCGCCTCGCCGACGGCTCGCTGCCGGCCGTCTGCCACACCGTGAGCTACCCACCAGCCGACCGACCACCCGACCGACCTCACCGACCGGCCTGACCGACCGGCTTGACCGACCGGCCTCACCGACCGGCCTGACCGACCGGCCCGACCGACCTGACCGAGCGAACCCCGGGGGAGACGATGTTCAGCGTCACCGTGCGAGACCACCTGATGATCGCCCACAGCTTCCGCGGCGAGGTCTTCGGACCGGCGCAGCGCCTGCACGGCGCGACCTTCGTCACCGACGTGACCTTCCGCGGGCCCGAGCTCGACGCCGACGGCATCCTCGTCGACATCGGCCGGGCCACCACCGTGGTGCACGACGTCGTGGCGGCGCTCGGCTACCGCAACCTCGATGACGAGCCGGCCTTCGCCGGGACGAACAGCACGACCGAGGTGGTGGCCCGCTTCATCGCGGAACAGGTCGCGAGCCGCATCCGAGCCGGGGAGACGGGCGCCGACGAGGGCCGGCTGACCGGCCTCGTCGTCACGCTGCACGAGTCGCACGTCGCGTGGGCGAGCTACGAGTGCGACCTCTGACGGAGGCCCGCGAGATCCACGCCGTGGTGCCGGCGGGCATCGACGACCCGGAGCGACCCAGCGGGGGCAACACCTACGACCGGCGGGTGCTGGAGGGGCTCACGGGTCTCGGCCGGCGCGTCGTCGAGCACCACGTCCCCGGCGCGTGGCCGGCTCCCGACGAGGCCGCCCTGCGCCGTCTGGCGGCTGTCGTCGCCGCCGTGCCGGACGACGCAATCGTGCTCGTCGACGGTCTGGTCGCCTCGGCGGCCGAGCACGTCCTCGTCGGCGAGGCCGCTCGCACCACCCTCGTGCCGCTGGTGCACCTGCCGCTGGGGGTGACCGACACCACGGCGTCGGCGGCCGAAGGTCGCGTGCTGAGGGCGTCCGCCGCCGTGGTGGTGACGAGCAGCTGGACGGGCGAGTGGCTGCGCGAGGCCCACCGGTTGCCGGTCGGGACGGTGCACGTGTGCCCTCCCGGGGTCGACGCCGCTCCGGCTGTCATGGGGACTGCCTCCGGCACCCGCCTGCTCTGCATTGGGCCCGTCACGCGGCTCAAGGGCCACCTCGACCTCGTCGACGCCCTTGCCCGGGTGCGCGACCTGCCGTGGTCGTGCGCCTTCGTCGGGTCCACGGCCGTCGAACCGTCCACGGTCGCCCGCGTGGAGGAGATGCTCGCGCGGATCGGGATGGTCGAGCGCGTGCGCCTCCTCGGTCCTCGGGCGCACGCCGATGTCGGAAGTGCCTACGCGACAGCAGATCTCGTGGTGCAGGCCTCTCACGTCGAGACCTACGGGATGGTCGTGGGCGAGGCGTTGGCGCGGGGCCTGCCGGTGCTCGCTGCGTCCGTCGGTGGGATGGCCGAAGCCCTCGGGTCGACGGATGCCGGGCCGCCGGGTCTGCTGGTGCCCCCCGGCCGCCCCGAGGCGCTGGCGGCGTCGCTGCGCGCGTGGCTGACCGACGCCGAGCTGCGCGAGGAGCTGCGGCGCCGAGCCGCCCTGCGACGCGGCACGCTGGCGCCGTGGGCGCGGACCGTCGCAGCCGTCGACGCGGCCCTGGAGTCGGCCGTCCGCGGTCGCGGGCGGTCCTCGCCGGTGACGGACGCCGACGGCCCCGGCGCTGAACCCGCCGGGCGCCCCGGACGTCGTCACTCACAGGACCAGGGAGGGAGGTCGGGCCGGTGAGACGGGCATCCGTGCGGCTGCGCCCCGTGGGCGGGCTCGCCATCCTGGCCGTGCTGGTGTGGCGTGTGGGCGGCGACGCCTTCCTCACGGCCCTCGGACGCATCCACCTCGCCCCGCTCGCGCTCGCGGCCGCGATCGTGGCCCTGACGACGGTGCTCGGAGCCTGGCGCTGGGTGCTCGTGGCGCGTGCGCTCGGCACCCGGCTGCGGCTCGGCGACGCCGTCGCGGAGTGCTACCGGTCGCAGCTGCTCAACGTCACCCTGCCCGGCGGGGTGCTCGGCGACGTGAACCGTGGCGTGCGGCACGGGAACGGCACCGACGACCTCGCTCGTGGCCTGCGGGGCGTCGTGTGGGAACGCACCGCGGGACAGGTCGTGCTCGTCGTCGTCGCGACCGGCGTCCTCCTCGTCGAGCCCTCTCGTGCCCTGCTGGCACCGACCGTCGTCGGCGTCGCGCTGCTGGCCGTGGCGTCGGTCGGGCTGCTGGTCGTGCTCTTTCTCCTGCCCACCCGCAGCCGCCGGGGCGAGCCGACGCGGCTCGGTCGAGCCGCGCGCACCGCGCTCGGCGACGTGCGCGCGGGCCTGCACGACCGGCATACGTCGGCGGGGGTGCTCGTCGCGTCGCTCCTCGTCGTGGCAGGCCACGTGGGCACCTTCGTCCTCGCCGCCCGCACTGCGGGCGTCACGGCACCCACCGGCCGCCTCGTGCCGCTCGCGCTCGTCGCCCTCGTCGCGATGGGGCTGCCGCTCAACGTCGCCGGCTGGGGGCCGCGCGAGGGTGTGGCGGCCTGGTCGTTCGGCGTGGCCGGGCTCGGCGCGGGCGCCGGCGTCACGACGGCCGTGGTCTACGGGGTCATGACCCTCGTCGCGGTGCTGCCCGGTCTCGTGCTGCTGGTGGCGCCGGCCCGGTGGCCGTGGGCCCGGTGGACGTCGGCCCGCCGTGTCGCGGCAGCTCACGAAGGAGGAGCCCGTGGCTGACCGGCCCTACACCCTGCTCAGCTGCGGCATGTCGATCGACGGCTACCTCAGCGCGGGCACCGAGCAACGGCTGCTGCTGTCGAACGAGGCGGACTTCGACCGGGTCGACGGGGAGCGCGCCGCGAGCGACGCCATCCTCGTCGGCGCCAGCACCATCCGGGCCGACGACCCGCACCTGCTCGTGCGGTCACCCGCGCGACGCGCCGACCGGGTGGCCCGCGGCCTCCCACCCTCGCCCGTCAAGGTCACCGTGACGAGGAACGCCGAGCTCGACTGCGCCGCAGCCTTCTTCGCGCCCGACGGTGCCGACAAGGTCGTCTACTGCCCCAGCGACGTCGTGGCCCGGGCGCGCTCCCGGCTGGGCGCGGTCGCGACCGTGCTGGACGCCGGGCACCCGCCGACGATGCGCCGCGTGTGCGACGACCTCGGAGAGCGCGGGACGCGCCGGCTCATGGTCGAGGGTGGCGGCACCGTGCACACGCAGCTGCTCGTCGACGACCTCGTCGACGAGCTCCAGCTCGTCGTGGCGCCCCTCTTCGTCGGCGACTCCGCGGCCTGCCGGTTCGTCGGCGACGGCCGCTACCCCTGGAACGCCGGGCGCCGCGCGACGCTCGCCGAGGTCCGCCAGATCGGCGACGTCGTGCTGCTCCGGTATGCCCTGTCACCGCGGTTCCAGGAGGCGCCGTGACCGCCGAGCCGCAGACCCGGGGCCCCGGCCCCGCCACGGTGCGCTCGCACGTGCTCGTGCCGATCGGCTTCGCGGACGGGTTCTCCACCACGGCACGCATCGTCAGCTTCGACGGCCTCGCCGACGGGCGAGAGCACGTCGCCGTCGCGCTGGGCGACCGGGCCGAGCCGGCCCAGCCCGGCGTACGCGCGCCCGCGCCGGATCTCGCGCCGACGCCCGTCCGTCTGCACAGCGAGTGCCTGACCGGCGACGTCTTCGGCAGCGGACGCTGCGACTGCGGTGCGCAGCTGCGCGAGTCGGTGGAGCGCCTCGCCGGCACCGGCGGCTACCTGCTCTACCTGCGGCAGGAGGGCCGGGGGATCGGGCTGTATCCCAAGCTCGACGCGTACGTGCTGCAGGACGGTGGCCTCGACACCTACGACGCGAACGTCGCGCTCGGCTTCCGTGCCGACGAGCGCGACTACACCGTGGCGGCGCAGATGCTCGGTGCGCTCGGCGTGACGCGAATCGCTTTGCTGAGCAACAACCCCGACAAGGTGAGGCAGCTGCGCGCGCTCGGCGTCACGGTCAGCTCGCGGGTGCCCACCGGGGTGCACCTCTCCCGGACGAACGCGGCCTACCTGCGCACCAAGGCGCGCCGCGGGGCGCATGCGCTCGACCTGCCCGTGGCGCTGCGGGAGGTCGGGTCGGAGTCAGACTGAGGGGCGGCGCCGCGCGTCCTGCCGGTCACGCTCCTCGTGACGGCAGCAGGGCCCCGAGGGCCGCACCGATCCCGGAACCGTGACCGCCCCTGAGCCGGTTGCCCGCCGGCACGCTCTGCCTGACGTTGCCCGGCCCGGCCGGCATCGGGACCGACCGGTCCGAGGCCAGCACGCCGAAGAGGGGACCGACGAGGGCGTCGAAGACGCGCGGCAGGAGGGTGAAGCCTGCGCGCGTGAGCCCGTCGATCCCGCCGCCGTGGGTGACCGGTCGCGGGCGGCGCAGCACGTCGACGACGAGCCCGCCGGCCTTCTCGGCCGACCACACGACCGGTGGCGGCTGCCCGGCGGGGCCGCCGGCATACGCGGCCTGGCGGTAGATGGGGGTGTCGACACCGGGCAGGGAGACGTAGGAGACGTGCACGCCGCGCACGTCGCGGTTCTCGACGAGCGCCTGCCGGGCGAGCGCGCGCACGCCCCACTTGCTCACCGTGTAGGCGCTCATCGTCGGCACGGCGATGTGCCCGATCATCGACCCCACGAGCACGACCGAGCCGCGGCCCTGGGCGCGCAGCAGGGGCAGCGTGTGGCGCAGCACGTTCGCAGAGCCGAGCAGGTTGGTGTGCACGACAGCGTCGAAGAGGGGAGCCCCCAGCTCCTCGAGCCGTCCGTAGGCGACGACGCCCGCGCAGTTGGCCACCCCGTCGAGGCGGCCGTATGCGTCCACGACCGCCGCGACCGCCGTCGCCACCGCGTCGTCGTCCCGCAGTTCGGTCGGCAGCACGAGGACGTCGGCCGCGCCGAGGCGTCGGCACTCGTCGGCCGCCCGGTCCAGGGCCTCCCGGCCGCGGGCCACGAGCGCGAGCCGGGCGCCCACCCGGGCGAGCTCGTGCGCGGCGGCGAGGCCGATGCCGCTCGACGCACCGGTCACGAGGACCGCCGCCCCGTGGAGGACGTCGGGTTTCGGTCGGAGGCCGGTTCGTGGCGTCGGTGTGCTCATGACGGGAACCGTGCCCCGTCGGCACTCCTGCCAAACCCAACGTTGGACAGACGTTCAGGATCTTCCGGGGTCGCGGGTCGTGGAGACCGGCCGGTCAGCAGGGGCGCGCCGGGCCCGCGTCGGTGACGCGGTGGATGAGCCAGCCGCCACCTGAACGCCGCAGCTGCACCTGCTGCTCCTGCACGACGCAGGAGCGACCCTCGACGCGGTGCGCGGCGTCGAGCCGGGTGCGCAGCTCGACCGAGGCGTCGACCACGTCGCCGGAGCCGACGAGCCGGCGCACGGTGACGTGGTCCCAGTGGCGCCCCGCCTGGTCCTCGCGCCACGTCTCGAGCCCCTCGAGCCGGTCCTGCTGGTCAGGAGTGAAGACGGCGAACGCCACCTCGTCGCTGCCGGTGTTGAGGGCCTGGCCCTGGAGGGAGATCGCGGCCGCCACGTCGCGGGCGTACGAGTGCCCGCTGCGCACCTCGACCGTCGGCGCGCGGGAGTCGCCGAGCGGTGGGGCGACGTCGCCGTAGCACTCGAGCAGGTCGCGGCTGGGCGCGTCGCGCCACCGGGCCACGTCGGCGGCGACCGCTGCAGCCGGGACGACCACGGCCGGGCTGCGCAGCCACGCCGGGTCGGCCGTCGTCGCAGGGCGTTTCGTGCGCGGGCGCTGGCCGAGCGCCTCGAGCTTGGCGTTCCGGCCGTCGGCGGAGGTGTCGAGCCCCGACACCCACAGTGCCGGACCCGTGAGGAGCCCGACGACCGCTCCCGAGGCGTCGACGGCCGGGCCGCCGGTGACGGCGTCGTTCACGCGCGCGTCGGTGACGAACGCCTCGGTGGCCTTGATCGACCCGTAGTCGACGGCGACACCGCGGCCGGCGGTCGCCTCCGTGGCGCGCAGGTCGAAGCTGCCGAGCGGGAAGCCGAGCAGGCCCACGGCCTTTCTCGCGGGCGCCCCGCTCCCGGCGAGGCGCACCTTGGCCGGCGCGACGGGTGTCGCGGTGCGCAGCACGGCGACGTCGGAGGTGCGGTCGATGCCGACGACGAGCGCGGAGACGACGCCGCCGGCGTACTGGACGGAGAGGGCCGACGCGCCGGTGGCGACGTGACCGGCGGTGACGACGAGGTCGTCGGCCACGAAGCAGCCGCTGCCGACGACGCGGGTGTCGCAGCCGGCCACGTCGATGCGGACGAGGGCCGGCCCCGTCCGCTCGGCGACCTCGGTCCACGCGCGCGAGCCGGAGACGTACGGCTTCTCGACCCCGGGGCCCTCGTCCCGGCCGGAGGCGTCGCCCGACGAGGAGCCGGACGAGGCGCGCGCCGAGGGCGTGGGTGCCACCACGCCGGTGACGGCGGGCGCGGGGGCGTCGACGGTGACGACCACGGGGGCCGGGGGCAGCAGCGAGCAGCCGCCCAGGCTCAGGGCCGTAGCCGCCACCACGGTCAGGACGCGTGCGCCACCCATGAGATTCCCCTCGTCGATCTGAGGCAACGGTGACACAGGCGGGCGCCCGCCCCGGGCACGACGCGCGGGCGCCGATGCGTGGTTTCGCCCGAAAACGCCCCTCTGGTGTCTCCGGCGCGTCGCAGGCTCGTCGCGGACGCCTCGAGGGACCCGGGGACGCGTCGGCCGTCAGTCCCTGAGCAGGTGCAGGTCGTACTGCGCGAGTTTGCGGTAGATCGTCGCGCGGCTCATGCCGAGCTCGGTCGCGGCCTCCCGCATGGTGACGCCCGGGCGGGTGAGGCAGCGCACGATCTCCTCCCGCTCGAAGGCCTCGATCCGGGTGAGTCGGCGTCCCGACCCGCTCAGCACCTCCGAGGGCAGGTGCATCGTGTCGACGACGTCGGCCCGCCCGGCCGCCTGGCGCACGACGCGCACGAGCTGGTCGACGTTCCCGGGCCACCCGCACGAGGTCAGGGCACGCTCGGCCGCCGCCGTGAAGGCGACGGGACGGCCCCGGGTGCGCCCGGCCACGTGGCGGGCGAGGGAGAGCACGTCGTCGGTGCGGTCGCGCAGGGGCGGCACCTCGACGACGGTGTCGACGAGCGCCGCGAGCCCGGCGGGCAGGGAGGCGAGGCTCTCGGCCGTCAGCGCCCACCTCGGGGACGGCGGGGACGTCGAGGCCGTCGGGACGTCCCGGCCCGCCGTCTTGCCGACGCCGGCGCGGGCCGACACGAGGTCGCGGAGCGAGCCCGCGGCCCACGTGGGCAGCTCGTCGACGTCGCACACGAGCACCCCGGTGTGCGGCTTGCCGATCTCCGGAGCCCAGAGCGACAGCCACACCTCGACGTCCTGCGGCGCGGGGGCGCTGGCGCTGAGGATGCGGTCGCGGGGGCGGGCCCGGCGCATCGCCTGCGCGAGCAGCGTCGCCCGGCCCGAGCCGTGCTCGCCGACGGCGGCCACGACACGTCCGTCGCGCAGGGCCACCGCCGCGGCGTCGACCGCGTCGGTCCACGCCGGGGAGAGCTCACCAAGGGTGCCCGATCCGGGTTCGAGGCGGGCCGTCTCGACGCGAAAGACCTGGCCGCGCGGGGCGGGCCTCGAGACCTGGCCGCGCGAGCGGGCGAGCATGAGGGCGGCGGTCGTGCCCGCGGCCGACTGGGCGAGGGCGAGCAGCAGGTCGCCCTTCGAGCGCGACCACGTCGTGAGGTTGACGGCGCCCTCGAGCCGGCCCGTCGCCGGGTCGAGCACCGGCACCGCCGCGCACGTGTAGGTGCGCAGGCTCAGGCTGTAGTGCTCCTCGGCGTGCACGAGTGTCGGCATCCGGTCGGCGAGGGCGAGGCCCAGGCCGTTGGTGCCCGCCTCGCGCTCGGAGAAGGCGAAGCCCGGGGCGAGGTGCACGGCGTCGAGGGCGCGCAGCAGCGACGTGTCACCGCTCAGCCGGTTGAGCACCAGCCCGTCGGCGTCGGTGAGCATCATGCTGATCGGCTCGTCGGCCAGGGTCTGGTGCAGCCCGGTCAGCACCTCGCGACCGCACTGGTAGAAGAGCGAGTCCTCGTGTCCCGTGCCGGTGAAGACCGGCTCGACCGCGTCGAGGGAGACGCCGTAGTCCTCGCTGCGCTGCCAGGAGCGGAGCACCCGCTGCGGCACCGAGAGGGCCGGGTGCGGGTCGGACAGGCCGAGACGCTGCGGCAGGCCGCCCTCCTGCATCGGCTCCATCGCCGCCTCCTCGAGCCCGGGCCCGCGGGGCCCCTCTCCGACGTTCCGACGGTACCCCGCAGCACGAGGTGCGCGGCGCGGATGGCGTCTCAAATTGAGACAGCGACCCCGGTGACCGGCGCACCGCGCCTTCCTATCGTCGAAGGCGGATCAACGACGATCACACCGGAGGAGACCAGATGTACACGAAGGACGGCGAGAGCTACTTCATCGTCGACGCGCACGTCGCGTTGTGGGACGCCCGGCCCGAGAACCAGCGGAACATCCACGGCAAGCAGTTCATCGACTGCTTCTACGACTACCACCGCAACCTCAGCCCCGAGTCCGAGGTGTGGAGCTACGAGGACTACCTCTACCAGGGCGGCGCCCGACTCAAGAAGGACCTCTTCGACGACGGCTACGTCGACCACGCCATCTTCCAGCCCGCCCACCTCGGCGAGTTCTACGTGGGTGGCTTCGGGCAGACCGAGGAGGCCTCGCAGCTGGCGAAGGCCGACCCGGCACGCCTCACCTACAACCACCACTTCGACCCGCGCAACGGCGAGCAGGGCCTCGACCAGCTGCGCGCCGACGTCGAGCGGCTCGGCTTCACCGGCGTCAAGCTCTACACGGCCGAGTGGCACGGTGAGAGCCGCGGCTGGAAGCTCGACGACCCGTGGGCCTACCGCTACTTCGAGGCCTGCCGAGAGCTGGGCGTCACGAAGATCCACGTCCACAAGGGCCCGACGATCCGGCCCCTCGACCGCGACGCGTTCGACGTCGCGGACGTCGACCACGTGGCGAGCGACTTCACCGACCTCACCTTCATCGTCGAGCACGTGGGCCTGCCGCGCCTGGAGGACTTCTGCTGGATCGCGACGCAGGAGCCCAACGTCCACGGCGGCCTCGCGGTCGCGATGCCCTTCATCCACACGCGTCCCCGCTACTTCGCCCAGATCCTCGGCGAGCTCCTCTACTGGGTCGGCGAGGACCGCATCCACTTCTCGAGCGACTACGCCATCTGGACCCCGCGCTGGCTCGTCGAGAAGTTCGTCGACTTCCAGATCCCCGAGGACATGACCGAGTACGCCCCGCTGACGACGGCGCAGAAGAAGAAGAAGATCCTCGGCCTCAACGCCGCCAAGCTCTACGGTCTCGACGTTCCCGCTGAGCTGCGACTCCCCGACGCCGACGAGCCGGCCACCGGTCCGCGCGGCGCCGACGACACGGCCGAGCGCGCGGCCGACACGCAGGGTTCCGGCGCCCTCGCAGGGGTCTGACCGTGGCCCTGGCCCCGCTCTCGACCCCGCCCGACACCGCGAGGAGGCAGGCGGCATACGCGGCGCTGTCGGTCGTGCTCGACCCGGAGCTCGACGAGCCGATCACCGACCTCGGGTTCGTGCGCTCGCTCGAGGTGGACGACGACACGGTGACGGCGCACCTGCGCCTGCCGACGTCGTTCTGCTCGCCGAACTTCGCCTACCTCATGGCCTCGGACGCCAAGGACGTGCTGGCGGCCCTCCCGTGGACCGGGCATGTGGTCGTCGAGCTCGACGACCACCACGACAGCGACCTCATCAACGCCGGGCTGGCCGCCGACGCGGGCTACCGCGGCACCTTCCGGCACGAGGCGGAGCAGGACCTCGACGAGCTGCGCGAGATCTTCCGGCGCAAGGCGCACACGGCCGCCATGGAGCGGTGCCTGACGGCCCTCCTCCGTGCGGACCCGGACCGTCAGGTCGAACGGTTGGGCGAGGTCACCCTGGGTGACCTGCCGGACGACGATCGGACGCGCGCCCTGCGCCGTCGGCGCTCCGCACTCGGACTGCCCGACGTGCCAACGGCATTCGTCCTCGTCGGCCACGACGGCACGAGGTATGCCGCCGCCGACGTGCCGCTCACGCTGCGCCGGGCGCGTTCGACGCGCATCTCGATCGACGGAAACGCCCACTTCTGCCGGGGGCTGCTGCGGACCCGCTACCCGGGGTCCGGTGACGACCAGGCCCCGCGCGTCGACGGGGCCGAGCCCGCTGACGCCCGAGTGGCATCGACGTCCACGTTCTTCCCGCTGAGCCAGTTGAAGGAGCACCTGTCATGAGCACCATGCGAGCCGTCCAGGTCGTCGGCTACCACGAGAACCTCGAGATGGCGCAGGTGCCGGTGCCCGAGGCGACCGGCCCCTTCGACGTCGTCGTCCGCATCGGGGGAGCGGGGGTCTGCCGCACCGACCTGCACATCCTCGAGGGGCAGTGGGCCGAGAAGAGCCAGGTCGCGCTGCCCTACACGATCGGCCACGAGAACGCCGGCTGGGTGCACGCCGTCGGCAGCGCGGTGACGAACGTCAAGGAGGGCGACAAGGTCATCGTCCACCCGCTCATCACGTGCGGTCTGTGCCGCGCGTGCCGGTCGGGCGACGACGTGCACTGCGAGAGCAACCAGTTCCCGGGCATCGACACGAACGGCGGCTACGCGGAGTACCTGCGCACGTCGGCCCGGAGCGTCGTGCGCATCGACGACT
Source organism: Terrabacter aeriphilus (assembly GCF_039542985.1). Classification (NCBI taxonomy): domain Bacteria; kingdom Bacillati; phylum Actinomycetota; class Actinomycetes; order Micrococcales; family Intrasporangiaceae; genus Terrabacter; species Terrabacter aeriphilus. The sequence continues at coordinate 13,710 of NZ_BAABIW010000016.1, read as the reverse complement.
CGCTCGAGCCGAAGGACGTCGCGGCCCTCGCGGACGCCGGCCTCACGGCCTACCACGCGGCGGCGAAGGCGGCCCGCCGGCTGACGCCGCGCGACCGCGTGGCCGTCATCGGCGCAGGAGGCCTGGGGCACATCGGGATCCAGGTGCTCAAGGCGCTCTCCCCGGCGGAGATCGTCGTCGTCGACCGCAACCCCAACGCCGTCAAGCTCGCCGTCGCGATCGGCGCCGACCACGGCATCGTCGCCGACGGCAGCCAGGTCGAGCAGGTGCTCGAGCTGACCGGAGGGCACGGCGCCGAGGTCGTCGTCGACTTCGTCGGCGAGGGCGGCGCCACGAAGGAGGGCGTGGCGATGCTGCGCCGGGCCGGTGACTACCACGTCGTCGGTTACGGCGAGAACGTCGACGTCCCGACCATCGACATCGTCTCGACCGAGATCAACCTCATCGGGAACCTCGTCGGTTCGTACAACGACCTGTGCGACCTCATGGCCCTCGCCGCGCGCGGGGCCGTGACGCTGCACACGCAGACGTACGCGCTCGACGACTTCCAGTCCGCCATCGACGACCTGAACGCGGGCGACGTCCGCGGCCGGGCGATCCTCGTCCCCTGAGAGGAAGGGCCATGAAGAACTACCTCGGAGTCGGCATCTCGGTCGGCGTCCTCGCCGGCCTCTGGACGCAGGTCAGCGTGCAGCTCGGCCTCGTCACGTGGGTCGCCTTCATCGCGTGGGCCTGCTTCTTCGCGGCCGGCGGCGGCGCCACCGGCTTCCGCAAGGGCCTCGCCGCCAACCTCAGCGGCGTCGTGTGGGGCTGGCTCGCCAGCCTCGTGGCCGCACGCGTCGGCTTCCCCGGCGCCCTCGCGATCATCGTCACCGTGCTCGCCTTCGTCCTCTGCGTGCAGGCGGCGGCACCCCTGCTCTCCTTCATCCCCGGGGCCTTCGCCGGCACGGCCGTCTTCTTCGGCACCTCGTTCGCCTTCTGGCCGACGGTGCTCGCGCTCGTCGTCGGGGCCTGCCTCGGCTGGGCGTCGGGCATCCTCGGCGAGCGCATCCAGAAGGCGGTCGACCGCAGTCCCGGTACGAGCCCCTCCGAGCCCGCCGAGCCCGCCGAGCCCGCCGGCCCGGTCACGCCCGCCGCCGCCTGAGCCGTTCGAGCGAGGCGCGAGCGCCGACGTCGGGTCGCGTGCCCGAACGGGTACGCGACCCGACGAGACACCGTCAGACAGACCGTCAGACACCATCCAGCTAGGAGTGACCAGCCTTGATCTTCATCACCGCGAAGTTCCCCGTGAAGCCCGAGCACGCCGACGACTGGCCCGAGATCTCCCGGGCGTTCACCGAGGCCTGCCGCGCCGAGGAGGGGTGCCTCTGGTTCGACTGGTCGCGCAGCCTCGACGACCCGAACGAGTACGTCCTCGTCGAGGCGTTCCGCGACGACGCCGCCGGCGGGGCGCACGTCCAGAGCGACCACTTCAAGGAGGCCACCGCGACCCTGCCGGCCTACCTCTCCGCGACGCCGCGGATCGTCAACACGACGGTCGAGGGCACCGCGTGGTCCGAGCTCGGTGAGATGGCCGTCGAGAAGTAGCCGAACGGCCTCTCCAAGAGCGGATTCGGCCGGTTTCGCCTTCTGGCCGGGCGTCCGCTAATGTCTACCTCGCACCCGAGGGGCCACGGCCCCACGAGGTCGGCAAGCGGACGTAGCTCAGTTGGTAGAGCGCAACCTTGCCAAGGTTGAGGTCGCCGGTTCGAGCCCGGTCGTCCGCTCCGCACGAAGGGCCCGTCGACGTGTCGACGGGTCCTTCGCCGTGCTCGAGTCCGTAGGCTGTGGCCATGGCCCCGTCGAGCAAGGCTCCCGCCGTCGAGATCGAGGTGGGCGACCACACGGTCCGGCTCTCGAGCCCCGACCGCGTCTACTTCTCCGAGCGGGGCGAGACCAAGCGCGACCTCGTCGACTACTACCTCTCGGTCGGGCCGGGCATCGTCAACGCCCTGCGCGAGCGGCCGTGCATGCTGCACCGCTTCCCCAAGGGCGTCGACGGGCCCAAGGTGCACCAGAAGCGCCTGCCGGCCGGTGCCCCGCCGTGGGTCGAGACGGTGCGGCTGCACTTCCCCCGCTACGGCCTGCACGCCGACGAGCTCTGCGTGACGCGCCTGGCCGACGTCATCTGGGCCGTGCAGATGTCCACCGTCGAGTTCCACCCGTGGAACAGTCGCCGGTCCGACACCGAGCGACCCGACGAGTGGCGCATCGACCTCGACCCGATGCCCGAGTGCGACTTCGCGACGGTGCGCCGGGCCGCCGAGACGACGCACGAGATCCTCGACGAGCTCGGTGCCGTCGGCTGGCCCAAGACCTCCGGCGGCTCGGGGCTGCACGTCTACGTCCGGATCGCCCCCGAGTGGGGCTTCACCGACGTGCGCCGCGGGGCACTGGCCTTCGCCCGCGAGGTCGAGCGGCGCCTGCCCGACGAGGTGACGACGACGTGGTGGCGCAAGGACCGCTCACCGACGGACCTCTTCGTCGACTACAACCAGAACGCCCGCGACCACACGATCGCGGCGGCGTACAGCGTGCGCGGCAACCCGCGCGGCACCGTCTCGGCGCCGCTCGCGTGGGACGAGGTGGCCGACGCGGAGCCGCAGGACTTCACCATCGCGACGATGCCCGAGCGGTTCGCCCGCCTCGGCGACCTCCACGCCGGCATCGACGACGCCGTGTTCGACTTCGCCGCCCTGCTCGAGTGGGCCGACCGCGACGAGCGCGAGGGTCGCGACGTGCCGCCCGAGCCGGAGACCGACGGCGCCTGACCGACCCACCTGACCCGTCCTCGACCCATCCGGAGGGCCCCGCCCTCCGAACCACTCATCCCCACCCACGCAAGGAGACCCCGTGACCGTCCTGCACGACTTCAAGGCCACCTCGATCGATGGCAAGGAGGTGTCGCTGGAGGAGTACGCCGGTGACGTCGTCCTCGTCGTCAACACGGCGAGCCAGTGCGGCTACACGCCGCAGCTCGGCGGCCTCGAGGAGATCTACGAGTCCTACCGCGCCCAGGGCCTGACGGTGCTCGGCTTCCCGTGCAACCAGTTCGGCGGGCAGGACCCGGGCAGCGACGAGGAGATCGGCGCCTTCTGCCAGAAGAACTACGGCGTCACGTTCCCGATGTTCTCGAAGGTCGACGTCAACGGCCCCGAGGAGCACCCGCTCTACACCTGGCTCAAGTCCGAGAAGGGCGGTCTGCTCGGCAAGAAGATCAAGTGGAACTTCACGAAGTTCCTCGTCGCCCGGGACGGCACCGTCCTCGGCCGCTACGCGCCGACGAAGGCCCCCGCCGACCTGACCGCCGACATCGAGAAGGCCCTCGCCGGCTAGGCCCTACGATCTGCGGGTGGACCACGCCCGCTTCGCCGACCGGGACGCGCGTCGGGTGCTCGACGTGCGGCACGGCGACGCAGCACTGGACGCGATCTCGGTCGAGGGCTTCTGGGCCGTCGTCGCGACGTTCGAGGGCGACGTGACGGCGGTGCGCTTCGGAGACGTGACACCGCGCCCGGATGCCGGGTCGACCGTCCCCGGGTCCGACGGCGTCACGTGGCAGCCGCTGGACCGCGCGTGGCGCTCGTCACTCGACCGGACGGCATACGTCGGCGCGGTGGAGGAGGTGCGCCAGAGGATCGCGGCGGGCACCGTCTACCAGGTGAACGTCTGCCGGGTGCTGAGCCACGAGCTGCCGGCCGACGCCGACCTGGACGGACTGGACTCACTGCTGCGGCAGGGCAACCCGGCGCCGCACGCTGCACGCATCCGTTGCGGGTCGGCAGGCCTCGACGTCGTGAGCGCGTCGCCGGAGCTCTTCCTCTCCCGTCGGGGTCGGCGCCTCGTCACGCGGCCGATCAAGGGGACCGCCGCCACCGCAGAGGCCATGCTGCCGAAGGACTTCGCCGAGAACGTCATGATCGTCGACCTCATGCGCAACGACCTCTCGCACGTCTGCGATCCGGGCACCGTCGCGGTCGAGGCCCTGTGCGAGGTCGAGGAGCACCCGGGTCTCGTGCACCTCGTGTCGACGGTGAGCGGACGGCTCGAGGCGGACGCGGGGTGGCGCGAGGTCTTCGGTGCGACCTTCCCGCCGGGGTCGGTCTCGGGTGCGCCGAAGTCGAGCGCCCTGACGGCGATCGCCGACCTCGAGACCGCCGCCCGCGGGCCCTACTGCGGTGCCGTCGGCTGGGTCGACGCGGACGCGGGGGAGGCCGAGCTCGCCGTCGGCATCCGCACCTTCTGGGCCGAGCGCGACGCGGCGGGTCGGCGCTGGCTGCGCTTCGGCACCGGCGCCGGCATCACGTGGCACTCCGACCCGGAGGGGGAGTGGGCCGAGACCGAGCTCAAGGCCGCCCGGCTCATCGGCCTCGCCGCCGGCACTGTGACACCATGAGACCCACCCGTGAGGCGCCCAGCGGGCGCCTGCTGCGCCCACCAGGAAGGGACCATGAGCACGACCACGCGCGTCTGGGTCGACGGTGACCTCGTCGACCCGACCGGCCCCTCCGTCTCGGCCCTCGACCACGCGGTCACGGTCGGCGACGGCGTCTTCGAGACGGCCAAGGTCGTCGACGGGCAGCCGTTCGCCCTGACCCGCCACCACCGGCGCCTCGAGCGCTCCGCCGCCGGCCTCGGCCTGCCGGCGCCCGACCTGGCGCTCCTCGAGAAGGGCATCGCGGCCGTGCTCGACGGGGAGCCGCTCGAGTTCGGTCGGCTCCGCTACAGCGTGACGGGCGGCGTCGGGCCGCTCGGCTCCGACCGGGACGACGCGGACCTCACCACGATCGTGCTCGCCGCACCGCAGCCGCGACCGCCGGCCTCCGGCGCCCTCGCGGTGGTGCCGTGGACCCGCAACGAGCGCTCGGCCGTCGCCGGCCTCAAGACGACGTCGTACGCGGAGAACGTCGTGGCGCTGGCGCGGGCCAAGGAGGCGGGCGCCATCGAGGCCGTCTTCGCCAACACGCGCGGCGAGCTGTGCGAGTGCACGGGGAGCAACGTCTTCGTCGTCGTCGACGGCGTCGTGCTGACGCCACCCGTCGACTCGGGCCTGCTCCCGGGCATCACGCGCGAGCTCGTGCTCGAGTGGGGACGGGCGAGCGGCCTCGAGATGCGCGAGCGGCCGCTGCCGCTCGAGGTGCTCGAGACGGCCGACGAGGTCTTCATCACGAGCTCGACGAAGGACGTGCTGCCGATCCACGCGGTCGACGCCCGCACGCTCGCGCCGGAGCACCCCGTCACCGACGAGCTGCTCCGCATCTTCCGCCGCAACGCCGAGCGGGACGCCGACCCGTGACGCGCCCCGACGAGGTCGACTACTCCGACCGCGACCGCACCCTCGACGCCGACGAGGACCGCTGGGCCTGGCGCGCGCGGCTCCGCCAGAACCGCGCCACCCACCTCGTGTGGCGCATCGCCGTCGGTGTCGTCGGTGGCATCGTCACCGTGGCCGGCCTCGTCATGGTGCCGGCGCCCGGACCGGGCTGGCTCGTCGTCTTCTTCGGGTTGCTCATCCTCGCCAGCGAGTTCGAGTTCGCCCAGCGCTGGCTCGACTTCGCCAAGCGGCACGTGAGCCGCTGGAACGACTGGATCATGGCCCAGGCGCTCTGGGTGCGGGGCGTCGTCGCCCTCGGCACACTGCTGATCGTGTGGGTCGTCGTCTGGGGCTACCTCGCGTGGATGGGCATCCCGCAGTTCGTGCCGGAGTGGGCCGAGCGACTGCTCGACCGGGTGCCCGGCATCGACTGACGGGCGGCCCGGCGCAGGTGCGTGCGGGGCTGTCGGAGGGGCGATTTCCGCCCGCGCACCGCGACCGGCTATTGTTTCCCAGCGTCACCCCGACACTTCGGTGCAGGGGTGCCCGGACGTGTAGCTCAGCTGGTTAGAGCGCTCGCTTCACACGCGAGAGGTCAGGGGTTCGAGTCCCTTCACGTCCACCAGCACACCGTACGAGCGAGTCGACGCCGGGCGTGACGACCGGGGCATGCATCAGAGCAGGGCCATCGGCGCGAGGTAGTTCGGCTGCACCACACGGCTGCGGGGCGAGACGCGCCTGATCTCCGCGGTCATCTCCCGTATCCGGCCTCGGGTGCGGTCGTCGGTTGTGGGCGGGTTGCGCAGGGGGCTCTCGAACTCGTCCCAGTGCACGAGCACGACCGTCCGGGGGAGGTCGAGCGCCCGGAGCAGGCGGGCAACGTAGTCGGCGGTCACGTCGTTGCTCGGCACCGGCATCGCCACGGTGTCGACGTCCAGCCCGCGCAGCTCGTGGTCGTCGTAGTCGCTGGCGCCGAGCAGCAGCACGCCGCCACGCGTTCCGGGGCGCCGCAACACGAACCCGAGGGTGTCGCCCTCGGGCAGCTCCGTGATCGTCTCCGGCCGCGGTGGAAGCTGGGTCCTGACACCGGGGAACAGCAGGCCACCGCTCTCGCTGCGGCTGTGCCGCGCGCTGACGACGCGCACGACCAGGTCGCCGACCACGAGCTCCTCACTGCCCTTGACGACGGCGAGCCTGCGGGACGGCAGCCCCATCGACTGACCTAGGTGGTAGCCGGTGAGGGTCGTGTAGACCGTGGCGCCCCGGGTCGCGGCGATGTGCGGGACGTCGGCGAAGTGGTCCCAGTGGGTGTGCGTGACGAAGACGGCGTCGACCGCTGACCCCGGGGCCCCCGGCACGCCGAGCACGGCGTCGACCGCCGCCGTGTCGAGATGGAGACGGGTCTCGGGGTTCAGCCGGCCGGCACCCAGCCCGGTCTCGAAGCGGCTGAGGTACGGGTCCACGAGCACGGTGGTCGTGGGCGTGGTGACGCGCCATCCCGCGACACCGAGCCACTCGAACCCGGTGAACCCGTGGTGCTTCGGACGGTCGGCTGCGACTGGGACGGCGGCAACCGGCCCGGCCGGTCCGGCGGCGCCGGCGAGGGCCAACCCACCAGCGCCGGTCAGCAGGGCCCGGCGGCGCATGCCCGCGCCGGTGGGTGTGGTCATGGTCGTCTCGTCGCTGTTCACGGCCATGAGCGTCGCCGCGACGACGACGAGTGTCAAAGAGTCTTGCCGACCCCTTTTGATAGGAGTTCGATATCGTGGACGCACCATGGACCTGACTCGTCATCTCCGCTTCTTCACCTCCGTCGCCGACACGCGGCACTTCGGGGATGCGGCGCGGGAGCTCGGCATGACCCAGCCGCCGCTCTCGCAGGGGATCCGGCGGCTCGAGGAGCGCCTCGGGGTGCGACTCTTCGACCGGGACCCTCGCGGCGTCCGCCTAACGGCAGAGGGTCAGCTGCTGCTGCCGGCCGCCCGCGAGCTGCTCCGCCTCGAGGCGGACCTCCTCGACCTGGCCACCCATCTCGTGGTGCCGAGCCAGGTCCGTCTCGGGGTGGCCGGCGACCTGGACGAGCGGATCGACGACGTCGTGGGGGCGCTGGCCGCCCGGGGTCGATCCGTGACGCCGACGGTGGCCGGCAGCGTGGAGCTCGTCGATTTGCTCCGCGACGGACTGCTGGACGTCGCCGTCGTGCGCCATCCCGGTGTGGTCGACGGGCTCGCAGCAGGTCCCGTGCTCGTCCTCCCGACCCGGCTCGACTCCAGGAGTCACCACCCCGCGACGACGCTCGGTGACCTTCCGGTGGCAGTGCCCCCACGACACCACCAGCCACCGGCCCACGACCAGCTCGTCGACGCGCTGCGCCGGGCGGGGCACGACGGCCGGGTCGTGGAGGCTGCTGATGTCGGCCAGCGCCGCGCACTCACCGCCGCGGGGGTCGCGACGCGACTGACTCCGATACCGGCGGGAACGACTGATGGACAAGCGTTTCCGCCCCTGCGGCTACGTATCGTCATGCCGCACGAAGCGCACCGTCGCCCGGAGATCGAGCACGCCGACGTTGCCGCCGAGCTCGAGCGGGCCTTGACGCCGTGACGCGCCAGAGAACCGATCACGCTGACGCGCTGGCCGAGACCGCCCGCGATGCCGGCGTCACCGCCTGGGTGCACGCCGCACGCGTCACCGGGCCGCCCGGGTCCGTCGGCCTGTCCGAGCGCGAGCGCGTGGCCATCGCGTCGGTCTACAAGCTCCCTCTCGCCCTGGTCTGGGCCGACCTCGTGGAGCGTGGAGAGCTCGACGCGGCGGGAGCGGTGCACCTTCCCTCCGTCGATCGCGTTCCCGGACCGACGGGGATCGCCATGCTCCTCGACGACGTGACGATGAGCCAACGGGACGTCGTGCGCCTGATGCTGGCCGTCTCGGACAACGCGGCCGGTGACGCCGTCCTCGCCCTCATCGGTGTCGACCGCGTGCACCGCGACCTCGCGCGGCTCGGGCTCCCGACCGCATTGGTACGCCAGGGGTCCGCAGAGGAGACCCGTGCGGTGATGCGCGACACCGGCGCGTTGAGCTGGGCCGGTTCGCAGCAGGCGCTCGCCGACCCGGATCGTGCGGTGGGCACCTCCCAGTACGACCCGGCATACGCCAGCGCCGCCTCGGCGGCCGAGCTGACGCGTGTCGTGCAGCTGCTCTGGGCACGGACCGGGCCGATACACGGGCTCGTCCGTGATGCCATGGCCCACCAGGCGTGGCGGCACCGGATCGGATCGGGCTTTCCCCACGACGACGTGCTGGTCTTCGGCAAGACGGGATCCCTCGGCCGGCTGCGACACGAGGTCTCCGTCGTGCAGTTCCCGCACGAGCACCCCGTCGCGGTCACCGTGCTCACCCGTGCCGTGCGACCCGAGCGGCACCAGCCGCGCGTCGACGCCGCGATCGGCGAGCTCGCCCGGCAGGCTGTCACCACGCTGCGCCTTCCTGCCGCGTGACGACCGTTCGTCCGAGAGGGATCGTCAGGGCGCGAAGGCGCGAAAGGCCCGGTGGAAGGCCTCGGCCCGGCTGCCGCCCTCGCGACGGGGCTCGCCGTGGCCGTCGAGGTAGTCGCTGAAGCCGGGCACGTCGCCCGTCTCCTGCTGGGTGAGCTCGCGGAAGCCCATCGACCAGTCGGGGAAGAAGCGCTCGTCGACGTGCTCACGCAGCGCGATGGAGACCGAGCGGTGCCGGCGGTCGCGCGAGATCCGATCGAAGGTCGCCTCGACGGCCTCGTCGGGCCCCTCGAGCGTCTGCACGAAGCTGCCGTCGCTGTAGAGGAGCAGGCCGGTCAGGCCGAGGCCGGTGTTGCGGTCCCGCGACCTCGCCAGCAGCTCGTGCAGGTCGTCCTGGTCGAGCGGGGTCGTCGACGTGCTGAAGTAGGTGAGGGATAGCACCGTGGTCCTCCCGATCCGGCCGCCACGGGCCGTCCCGGGCTGTGCCACCGTTCGGGCGCCGCGTCTTGATGCCCGCCGGTCATCCTAGGGGCCGCCCGCCGCTCCGGACGGGTGCGACACAGCGTCCGAGCCCGCGTGGGGACGTCGATCGGGACCAAGGCCCCTGACGACGGCGCCGTCGAGCCGCCACGATGGGGACGGACGCCGGCCCGGCACCGCGACCTCGGCTCCGGCGGGGACGTCCGTGCGGCCAGCAGGGTGAGACCGCGGCGAGGGAGGCAGGTCATGGCGCTCTTCGAGGACCGCGTCGAGGCGGGGCGGGCGCTGGCCCGAGAGCTGGAGCGCCGACGCGGTGCATGGGCTCCGGATGGTGGGGGCGACGCGGGCGGGACGGACGTCGTCGTCCTCGGCCTGCCCCGCGGAGGAGTCCCGGTGGCGGCTGTGGTGGCGGCCGTCCTCGGCGCACCGCTCGACGTCGTCGTCGTGCGCAAGCTCGGGGTCCCCGCCCAGCCCGAGCTCGCGATGGGGGCCATCGGCGAGGGGGGCACGCGCGTGCTCGACCCGACCGTCATGGCGCGGGCGCACGTCACCGCCGAGGAGCTCGAGACGGTCGAGCGGCGGGAGCGAGCGGTCCTCGCAGCACGGCTGGAGCGGCTGCGCGGCGGGCGCGCCCCGCTCGAGGTCACGGGGCGCGTCGCCGTGCTCGTCGACGACGGGGTCGCCACGGGGTCCTCCGCCCGGGTGGCGTGCCGCGTCGCCCGACGTCTCGGCGCCGCCCGCGTCGTGCTCGCCGTGCCGGTCGCGCCCGCCCGGGTGCTCGCCGACGTTCCCGAGGCGGATGCCGTCGTGGCCGTGAGCACACCGGCGCGCTTCCGGTCGGTGGGGGAGCACTACGTGGACTTCCGCCCGACGACGGACGACGAGGTGGTGGCGCTGCTCGACGACGCAGCCGCGAGGGTGAGCGTGACCGACACCGCCCACGATCGCGACACCGCCCACGATCGCGACACCGCCCGCGATGGCGACACCGCCCGCGATGGCGACACCGCCCGCGATGGCGGCGCCGCCCGCGGCGCCGGCACGCACTAGCGTGGGCCCCATGGACGCGACGGTCACCAGCCTGCTCATCTACGCCGAGTCCGGCGGGCCCGGTCAGGATCTCGACCAAGTCGAGATCACCCCCACGGGGCCGGAGGGCAACCGGTCGAAGAAGCACGCCGTGCACCTCGTCTCGGCCACGGAGTACGTCGACTCCCACCCGCGCGCCAACATCGTGCTCGACATCGACCCGGAGCGACTGGCGTCGTTGGTGGGCAACGTGATCCGGGTGGGCGACGCGACGCTCACGGTGACCCGGGAGCCGCAGCAGTGCGCTGGTGTCTACGCCGACGTCGTCGAGCCGGGCCACGTCGCGGTCGGGGACACGCTGCTCGTCGCCGACGCATGACGATCCACAGCGAGCACCCCTTCGAGACCCCCGACGACGACCGCGACCCGTTGCGCCGCCTCCGCGGTCGCCTGGGCACGACCGTCTCGCTGTGGACGTCCGGCGAGGGCGTCGAGCGCGCTGGGCTCACGGTGTCGTCCTACCTCGTGTCCGCGGGGGAGCCCGGACGCGTCGTCGGGCTCCTGCACGCCGACTCCGACCTGCTCGAACGACTCGACGAGACGGGCACGGCGGTCGTCGCCCTCCTCGGCTGGCGCCAGCGGGAGCTGGCCGACGTCTTCGCCGGCGTCATGCCCGCGCCGGGTGGCCCCTTCCGGCTCGGCACGTGGGAGCAGACGGAGTGGGGGCCACGCCTCTCGAGCGCGCCGACCTGGCTCGGGGTGCGCCTCGACCCCGCGGCCACGCACGAGGTGGGCTGGTCGGTGCTCGTCGAGGCCGTCGTCGAGCACGTGGCCGTCGGGACCGACGAGAGCCCGCTCGTGCACCGGCGGGGCCGCTACCAGCGCCCGGCCGACGCCGACTGACGCCGGTCGACACCTGCTGTGCCCGTCCGACGCCGCCGGTCCGACCCCGCCGGTCAGGCGGTGCCGGACATCTCGGTCGTCAGCAGCCCTTCGGGGATGCCGAAGCCGTCGACGAGCGTCGCGGCGTACGGGCGCAGCTCGGCGCAGACCTCGTTGACGAGCGCCGTCAGCGCCTTGGTGCGGGCGGGGCTCAACCGGTCGTGCTCGAGGTACCAGGCCTTGTGCGCCTCGATGGTCGAGAGCAGGTGCAGGTCGCACACCCGGTCGAGCACCGCACGCGCAGCAGGGTCCGCGCACGACTCGACCGACGCCGCGAACGACTCGGCGACCAGCCGCTCGACGTGCGCGGTCCCCGCGTCGACGAGGTGGTCCTGCGTCGCGTTGACGATCCCGTAGGCGTCGGCCCCGGGGGCGGTGGCTGCCCGCAGCCGGCGGGCGAGCCCGTCGAGCAGGTGCGACTCGCGCTCGCGCAGCAGCCGCAGCTGGGTGCTGCGCGCGCCGAGGGTGTCGTCCTCGTCGCGCCCGGGGGCCGCGTCGAGCAGACGTTGCGCGATGCCGCGCGCGGCCGTGCGCTCGAGCACCGTCCCGGCCGCCAGGCGAGCTCCGAAGCGCACGATGCCGAGGGTGTCGAGGTCGCCGAACGTCGCCGTGTAGTCGGCGAGCAGCGACTTGGCGACGAGCTGCAGCAGCACCGTGTTGTCGCCCTCGAACGTCGTGAAGATGTCGGTGTCGTTTTTCAGGGCCGCCAGCCGGTTGGCCCAGAGGTAGCCGGCGCCACCGCACAGCTCGCGACAGGCCTGGATCGTGTCGGTCGCGTGCCGCGTCGTCAGCACCTTGATGCCGGCCGCCCGCGTCTCGAGCTGCCGCTGGTCCTGCTCGCTCCCGGCCCGTCCCGCGAGCACGTCGTCCATCGCCGAGACGAGCGTGTGCTGGGCGACCTGCAGGGCGTATGCCGTCGCGATCCTCGGCATGAGCCGGCGCTGGTACGTGCGGTAGTCGAGGACCGTCGTCTCGTGGTCGGCGCCGGGGGCGGCGAACTGACGGCGCGACGCGGCATACGTCGTCGTGACCGCGAGGGCCGAACGTGCCGCGGCCCCAGCGCCGCCCGCGACGGAGATGCGTCCGCGCACAAGGGTCCCCAGCATGGTGAAGAAGCGGCGTCCGGGGTTGTCGATCGGGCTCTCGTAGCGGCCGTCGTCGGTGATGTCGCCGTGCCGGCCGAGGAGGTTCGTGCGCGGCACGCGCACGTGCTCGAACGCGAGCCGGCCGTTGTCGACGCCGTCGAGTCCCTGCTTGGGTCCGCAGTCCTCGATCGTCACCCCGTGCGCCGCCGCGCCCTCGTCGTCGCCGATCGGGACGAGGACGCAGTGCACGCCACGGGACTCGCCGTCGACCACGAGCTGCGCGAACACGGCTGCCACGCGGCCGTCCTGGGCGGCGTTGCCGATGTAGTCCTTGCGGGCCGTCGCGTCCGGCGTGTGCACGACGAGCTCGTCGGTGCTGCCGTCGTAGGTGGCGGTCGTCCGCAGGCTGTGCACGTCGCTGCCGTGACCCGTCTCGGTCATCGCGAAGCAGCCCTGCAGCTCGCCGGACACGATGCGAGGGACGAGGTCGTCGTGCCGGCTCGTGCCGAGGAGGGAGACCGCGCCCCCGAAGAGCCCCCACTGCACCCCAGCCTTGACGAAGAGCGACAGGTCGGTGTGCCCGAGCATCTCGAAGGCGGCCACGGCCTCGCCATAGCGCGCCGTTCCACCTTGCCGCTCCGGGAATCCCGCTGCGGCATAGGGCTGCTCGGCAACGCGGGCGAGGAGGTCGGTCACGCGGGCACGGTGCTCGGCGACGGGGAGGCGTGCTGGAGCGGCACCGAACGCGTCGGCGTCCAAGGCGCGGACGTGGTCGCGCACGTCACCGAACGGGCCGTCGAGGTGACGCCGAAGCGCCGTGGCCAGGGCGTCGCGGTCCTCCACGGTCGGGGTGGGCAGGTCTGTGGGCGTGGTCATCTCGGTTCCTTCGGGCGGATTGCGGAGGCGGGATCGGCCTCGTCGGCGGCGAGCACCGGTGCGAGTCCGTGCCAGGCGAGGTCGGTGAGCGCGTCGACGACCTCGGCGCGCGGTGCGCGGTCGGCCTCGGGCGTGGCGAGCCAGTCGTCGGCGACCGCACGCACCGAGCCGACGAGGGCGATCGCCCACGTCCGCGCGCGCTCGGACGAGGTCGCGGGGGAGGTGAGGGAGGGCAGCAGCAGGCCCGTCAGCTGGTCGGTGACCCGCTCGACGGTGCCACCCACGGGATCGTCGACGAGGGGGAGGTCGACGAGGGGACGGTTGACGACGAAGCGGTAGACCTCGGTGTCGCTCTCGACGAGCGCGAGGTAGGCGTCGACGGTCGAGGCCACGAGGGTGCGCGGCTCCGGCGCCGCGCCGGGCGCGCCGCCCGCGCCGCCCGCGCCGCCCG
>NZ_BAABIW010000015.1:0-45659 GCF_039542985.1 Terrabacter aeriphilus | reverse complement strand
GCCCGCCCTGACAGCCTGATCCCTCCAACACGGATCACGCAGCGCTACACCACCACCTGGGACTTGACCCTGCCTGACCAGAGGAACTCGATGATGGCTGGCGACCGGCGTCAACGGCGACGGCCACCGTGAAGTATTCGGCATGCCGTGGCCACCGCAGAAACCTGGAGCCGGGTGCCCGCAACGAGAACGTGCTCGTCGCCGGCCTCGTGGCCCGCGGCCTGGCCGGGGTCCGGCTCGTCCCCTCCGGCGCACGCCGGGCTGCGTGACGCGATCGCGGCCAACCTGCGTGGCGCCGCATAGCCGAGCTGCCGCACCCACTTACCGTCAACCTGATGGGCCCCGAAGAGCATGTCGCCAGCGATCAGGGCCATGCTGCACTTGGTCTATGACCAGCCTGGCGCCTCCGCCGTGGCCGCCCAGTGCGATCGGCTGCTCGACTACGTCCAGTCAAGGTCCTCGCCGTGTTCGGGCACCTTGGCCGCGCCTGCGAGGACTTGCTGTCCCTCACCAGCTTCCCGAAGAAGATCTGGACGCAGATCTGGTCGAACAACCCAACCCTGTGGCTCAACAAAGAGATCCGGCACCGCTCCGACTCCGTGTTGGCGTCGCAGGATCTTCCGCAACTGCGAAGCCATCGTCCGCCTCGTCGGAGCCGTCCTGGCCGAGCAGACCGACGAAGGGGCCGAAAGGCGTCGTTACCTCGGTCTGGACGTACTGGTTCGCTCATGCGTGAACATCGTCTCCGCAACCCAACCTCGAGGACGGGGCCGACCTGCCCGCCGTGAACGCCTGCCCAATACCGAGAGTCAGCCTGCGCCACCCCGCGAAAGACGACTTGACCTCCGGCGATCGTCTTCCTCGCCTTGCCTCGCCTCGCCTCCCGACGCCAGCTAGATCTTCGGCACCGTCCTGAGTGTCACCGGGGGCGCGTTTCTGGCCGCGCTCCTCAGTCTTCCCGCTCCCACGGCGTTTCTTCGCCCATCTTGGCGTAGTACTTCGCCAAGTGGTTGCGGACGCGGTCGCGGTCCTCAACCGGCAGGTCCACGCCCCCGCGTGATCCCTGCATGGCGGCGGCCGCCGTCATGATCGCGCGCGGGGCCGCCCGGAGGTGTCCGTCAACGACGTCGGCAATAAGTAGCTTGTATGCCGTGAAGTTGTCCTTGCTGTCTGCGTCGTACCAGACGTGGGCGTCGCGGTACTGCTCGTTGGGCTCCTTCTTGGCGCCTGCCCAGCTTCGGATCCGCTTCTCGGCAGCACTGCCGTCCCACTCCCGGTCCCGATCGGCCAGTGGGAAGGTCTTGGGAAGTCAGTGACGCTCGCGGTCGATCTCCTTCACCCGTCGCCGATATCGTTGCCATACGGTGCAGCGGCCTTTCGGCCACCTGGGACCTTCTCCCGTCACCATCTATACATGTACAGCCGTCGTCAACCCCTGATGGATCTCACGTCTGTCTTCCACCAGGAACGCCTGGCACGTCGTCCCGGACGTGGTATCTAGCTGCTCGACACCTCCGAACGCGTTCTGCGCGACCAGGCTCGAGCCCCTTCGGACGCGCGCTGTCACCGACCTCGCTTGAACCGCGAACTGCGCAGCGACTATGGGCCTTGCGAGCCGTTCCGGGCCAGAGGAAGATGGTGCGCAGGGCCCGCGACGCCAGCAGCGTCCCGGACGGGGAAATCGGGTGCAACGCGGGCCCAGCCAACCCACCAATCGCCTCGCTCCACCGACGTCGCCGCTCACGTGGATGGAGCATCGGCGCCAACCGAGGCTGATCTCGTCCTTGACGTTCGGCACACAGGAGCGGCGGCCGCAGCCGGTTGGCTCTAGCGGTCCGCCAAACCGGACCCTCCTGCAGCCCGGCATTCGCGAGGCGGGGAACCCCGGTCAGTCACGGCGAGGCGATCGGCGCGTGGGAACGAACCGCGTCGTGTGGCGTCTGGTTAGGGCGTTTCTGGCCGTCGACCGCCGCCGGCTGGCGGTGTCCGGTCTGCTCGGATGAGCCCTCGTTGAACGGCGATCGCAACGGCTGCGGTGCGGGAGTCTGCGTTGAGTTTGGTGAAGATGTGGACCAGGTGGGACTTGATGGTTGCTTGCGAGAGGAAGAGCTGCTGGGCGATTTGCTGGTTCGACAGACCGTCGGCGACGAGGGTCAGCACCTCGGTCTCCCTGGTGCTGAGCGAAGTTGCAGGGGTGCGTATCCGCTCGATGAGTCGGTCACTGATGGTGGGGGCAAGGGCCGATTGTCCGGCTGCCGCGGCGTGGACGGCGGCGACGAGTTCCTCTGCGGGTGCATCTTTGAGGAGGTAGCCGGAGGCTCCGGCTTCGACGGCGGCGATGATGTCCGCTTCGGTGTCGTAGGTGGTGAGCACGATCACGCGCGTCGACCCGTTTCTGCTGGTGATGGCCTTGGTGGCGGCACTGCCCCCCATGCCGTGTCCGAACTGCAGGTCCATGAGGACGACGTCGACATCCCCGACCTCGGTGCGCAAGACCGCGTCCTCGGCGGTTGCGGCTTCGTCGACGACGGTGATGTCCGGCTCGGACTCGAGGACCGCCCGCAGCCCGGCGCGGACGACAGGGTGGTCATCGGCGAGCAGGAGTCGGATGGTTGTCACGTGGGCTCCTCATGAGCCTCGTCAGCCGCTGGGGCCGGTGGTGGAGAGGTGCTTCCGGCCCGGTCGAACCGCACCGAGACTGCGGTTCCGCAGCCACGTTGCGACTCCACGGTGAGCACCCCGCCCAGCTCCGCGGCGCGCGACGCCATGGACCGAAGACCGAAACCTCCGGATCTGGTGCCGGTCTCGTCATCTGCGCCAGCCGATGTGGCTCGGGTGTTGAAGCCGATGCCGTCGTCGACGACGTCGAGGGTCACGGCGGCATCCATGACGGTGAACGTGACGTCGGCGCGGGTGGCCTGGGCGTGCTGGGTGGTGTTGCCGAGGGCCGCCTGTGCGATGCGCAGGAGGGCGACTTCGGCCGGCGTGCCCAGGGCGACCCCGGGCCCTTGCTCGTGGAAGGACACCGGGATGCCGGCACGCGTCGTGGTTGTCTCGCACAGGCGCCGCAGGGCTGCCGTGAGCGTTGACTCCTCAAGGTCTACGGGAGCCAGTGCCCGCACGAACCGTCGTGCCTCGGCGAGGTTTTCTCGCGCCTCGTGCCGGGCCCGTTCGACAAGGTCCAGGGCACGGGCCGGGTTGACCTCGCGCTCGGGGTCCAGGGATCGGGTCGCAGCGCCTAGCAGCAGCTGGATGCTGGACAGGCCCTGAGCGAGGGTGTCGTGGATCTCCCGAGCCAGCCGTTCCCGTTCGTCCATCACCCCGGCGCGGCGTTCCACGGCTGCCAGCTCGGACCGGGTTCGGTCGAGCTCGAGGATCAGGCGGCGCCGGTGATCCGACTCGGCGTAGAGGGCCTGGTAGCCGAGCACGGTGGCGATGACGACACCGGCTCCGAGGACGGGGCCAATGACCATGGCGGCGGTGAGCGTCTTTTGATGCCAGGCAAACCCGGCAACTGCGATCCCCGTGACGATGACGACGGCGGTGAGCCCAGCGGGGCGGGGCAGCAGGTGAAGCAGCAGGAACAACCAGGGGAACGCCAAATAGACCGCTTCGGGGCTGACGGCCAGCAGCGCCAGCCAGGCCCCCAGCAGCAGCGCGAGCCACGCACTCGTCACGCGTGGTGACCGGCTCACCGCGGGCCATCGTGGTCCGACGGAGTAGACGATCCCGACCAGCCCCGCGCAGAGCAGGACCAAGGGCCACCCAGGTGTGCGGCCGACGACGCCGCGCACAAGAGCGAGGACGAGCAGGGCTGCGACGAGCAGGTGGATGCCCCAGCGCAACGACGCAGGGACCGGAATCTGCTCCAACCGCCTGCTGGCGACAGCAGCGACCGGAACGGCCGACGAATGAGAAGACATGTCTCGAGCCACCTTACGGCGGTGCAGCACGACCGGCATCCATCAAAGGTTTGACCAGTTCCTGAGTCCTTCGATGACGCGCAACCAACCCGCTGGGCGATGCCGCACCATGCCCGCGTCAAGGACCGTAGGGGTCAACGCCGCAACCCGCGGCACACACCGGACCCGACCTCGACGCCCACAACGAGGCATGCGCCCCAGCCGGGACATTGCGAAAGGAAACCATCGGCGTGTTCGTCGCCATCCGAGATCTCCGCTTTGCCAAGGGACGGTTTGCCTTGATGGGCACCGTCGTCACCCTGATCACCCTGCTTGTCGTCCTGCTCTCCGGTCTCACGGCCGGGCTCGGCCGCGGCAACACCTCTGCGATCACCGACCTTCCCGCCGACCACTTGGTCTTCTCGGCGCCCGCTTCCGGAGCCAAGCTGGCGTTCACCGACTCGTCCATCGCACCCTCCGTGCAGGCGAGCTGGTCTCGCGTCCCGGGCGTTCAACGGGCAGAGCCCGTCACCATCACCATGACCCGGGCCGGTGTCGACGGACGCAGCGCCGGCGTCGCGCTCTTCGCCGTCCCGTCCGGCTCGCCATTGGCTCCCGGGGTCGCCCCCGGGCAGGTGGTTCTGTCCACCAAGGCGGCCACTGCCCTGCAGGTGGCCGTAGGTGACCACGTCGACGTGGCAGGCCAGTCAGTCACCGTCGCCGCGGTGTCCGGGGACGAGGAGTTCTCCCACGCCCCCGTGATCTGGGCCGTCACCACCAGCGCACTCTCGTCCGGTAAGAAACCTGGCGAAGCCACGTTCCTGGCACTGACCACCGACGGATCCAGCACGGACGACGCCTCCCTGGCGGCAGCCGACCAGCGGCTCGGCACGACCACCCTCACCCCGGGGCAGTCGCTGTCCGCGATCGGCTCCTACACCTCCGAGAACGGTTCGCTGCAGCTGATGCGGGCCCTGCTGTTCGCGATCTCGGCTCTGGTCATCGGCGCCTTCTTCACCGTTTGGACCGTGCAGCGCAGCGGCGAGATCGCCATCCTCAAGGCCCTCGGCGCGTCCACCAGCTACCTCCTCAAGGACGCCCTCGGCCAGGCCCTGGCCCTCCTCGCCCTCGGTACCGCACTCGGCACCGCCATGGCTGCCGGCATCGGAGCCGCCATCACCACCCTCGCCGGATCAGCCGTGCCGTTCGTGCTCAACCTGCCCACCCTGCTCCTTCCCGCCGTCGTGATGATCGTCCTGGGCCTCGCCGGGGCCGCGGTCTCCCTGCGCACCGTCACCACGGTCGACCCCCTCACCGCACTAGGAAGTGCTCGATGACCCTTCGCCTCGACGACGTCACCCTCACCTACCCCGACGGGGACCAGCGCCTCACCGCGCTCGACCACGTCAGCCTCACCGCCGAACCCGGCACCCTGACCGCGATCGTCGGACCCTCCGGCTCAGGCAAGTCCAGCCTTCTGGCCGTCGCAGCCACCCTGATCACCCCTGACTCCGGCCGGGTCCTGCTCGGCGGGCGCGACCTCGCCGGGCTCACGAGTTCCGACACCGCCACCGTCCGCCGAGAGCAGATCGGCATCATCTTCCAAAGCTCGAACCTGCTCGCCTCCCTCACCGCCCGCGACCAGCTGCTGGTCGTCGCCCACATGGGCGGCCATGACCTGACCGTCGCGTCAGAACGCGCCACCGAGCTGCTCGACGCCGTCGGGCTCGCCGACCAGGCCGACAAGCGCCCCCATCAGCTCTCCGGCGGGCAACGCCAGCGGGTCACCATCGCCCGAGGACTGATGAACCAGCCCTCACTGCTCCTGGTGGACGAACCCACCAGCGCACTCGACACCCACCGCGGGGAGGAAATCCTCAACCTGCTGCGGCGGCTGACAACCGACCGGGGCCTGACCACTGTCATGGTCACCCACAACAAGGAGCATCTCGGCTCCGCCGACCGGGTCACCGAGATCGTCGACGGCAAGACCCGCCAGCTCGCGAACTGGTAGCAGCCATGCTGGCGCCCGATCCCGAACGATCATCGCCTCGGTAAGCCCCGAAGCCGAGACGTGGACGGTCGACCACACGATCATCGCCCGCGATGAACACAGGGCGTTGCTGCGACCCCGCTTCGGAAATCTGCCCTGCGTCGACCACGTCACGACTAGCACACGGACGATCCCGCTCGGTGGGTGCCTCACCCAGGCCCTCCGTCTGCTGCACGGACAGCGTGACATCTGATCTGTCGACGTGTGACGGTACTCGGAGGAATGCACCATGCCCCCGGGGTTCCCCATCAATTTCCGAGGGCGTGATCCGGGGTTTAAGGAGTCGGATGCCGTCGTCGCCCCGGGCGAGAAGGACTTGGCGATGTCGCCGTCGTGCCTCAACCTGTGGCTGACGATCGACGGGCGATGCTCGGCCAGCGCCGCGCCGCGGCCTACCTCCCACAGGCGCACCTGCCGGATGACGAGGTTGACGCTCGTCTGCACGCTCACCGGCGACGGGGCCCCGTCACGGTGACGTGCCCGGTGCGGAACATCGCCCGTCAGCCCTACCACCGCTGCCTCGCTCGGCCCGTCACGGCGGCCGAGCTGACGTAGGCGTACCGGGCGAACGCGTTGTTCGACGCGCACCGCGACGGCCCGGAGTTCGGGTACCGGTTCCTGGTCGACGAGGCCCGCGAGGCGGGGCAGTCGATGGCGGAGCGGACCGCGTAAAAGCTCTGCTCGCAGCTGGACTGGTGGTCCGCGTTCGGCAAGAAGCGGGGCCGTAACGGCAAGACGCCGGGCCCTCCGGTCTACGACGACCGGGTTGAGCGGGACCTCACCGCGCCTGCCCCGAATCGCCTGTGGCTCAGCGACATCACCGAGAACTGGACCGGCGAGGGCAAGCTCTACCTGTGCGCGGTCAAGGACGTGCACTCCAACCGGATCGTGGGATACTCCATCGACTCACGCATGGAGTCCTCCCTCGATCGACTCACGCATGAAGTCCTCCCTCGCCGTCGAGGCCCTGAACAACGCCGTCGCCCGCTGGCACGCTGAAGGCGCGGACGTGGCCGGGTGCGTCCTACACGCCGACCGTTTGAGCTCGCGCTCAGTTCCGGTCCAGGAAGCTGGTCCACCGGCTGCACCGCCACGGCATGGTCGGCTCGATGGGCCGGGTCGGAGCGGCCGGCGACAACGCGGCCATGGAGTCGTTCTTCGCGCTGCTGCAGAAGAACGTCCTAGACCGTCGCGACTGGGCCGCCTGAGAAAGGTTGCGAATCGCGGTCGTCACCTGGATCGAGCGCACCTACCACCACCGTCGGAGACAGCCCCGACTCGGGCGGTTTATCCCGGTCGAACACGAATGGTCATGGCGACGACGTCCCCCTGGCGGCCTAACCGAAACTGTCATCTGTCCGTACAGCAGTCCCGGCCAGGACGGCGTTCGCGCGCAGGGCCCACCCGGGACGCACACTCCTCGCGAGTCCCGGGGGGACGGCTTCGGAGCTCGGCGACGACGGGGATGCTGGGGTGCCGCGCCACCAAAAGGCGATGTGTCGAGGGCGCGGACCTACGTGACGTAGGAGCTGCTGATCACGTGCGTGGCACCGGGCGCTGTCACGGGCTCCATCCAAGGGCCCAGAGGTCGGTGCGGGCCAGTCCGTCTGCCGCTTGCGCGAATGGTCCCAAGGCGGTGACGAGACCCTTGCGCTCGTTCGGGGTCATACGAGCAAGGATGGGCCGGATCTGTCCTTCTCGCTCTTGCATGACCTTCGCTACGACGTCGTGCCCCTCCTTCGTGAGTTGCAGGAGGAGTTGGCGACGGTTGCCCGGGTCGTCGGTGCGGTCGATGAGCCCGCGCGCGACGAGACGGTCGCACAAGCGGCTGGCTCGGGTCAGGTGTATGCCGACCGCGTCGGCCAAGGTGCCGAGAGACATCGGGGGCTGCCCTGAGAGCACGACCAGCGCGCGCAGCTCGAGCAGATCACCCACCTCCGCCACGGCCGCCATCGATCGAGCGGTGATTGCCACGAGAATGCGGCAGGCGTCGAGCACGGCACTCACCTCGCCATCGTGGATCTGGCGATGGTCGGTTGGTGGTGGGCGATCGTCATCAATCACGAACCGAGTCTGCCGCCTGACTCTTGCAATCCGCAACTATTGCGCGTAAACAGAATGGGAGTGCCCCCGACAGCTGGTGCCGGCCAACGGCCCGGTGGTAGCAGTCCGTGACGGATCCGGCTCAGATGACCCATGGCTCATGGACGACGACGCAGGAGGTTGAAATG
The DNA here is from genome assembly GCF_039542985.1 of Terrabacter aeriphilus. NCBI lineage: Bacteria > Bacillati > Actinomycetota > Actinomycetes > Micrococcales > Intrasporangiaceae > Terrabacter > Terrabacter aeriphilus. The sequence continues at coordinate 37,473 of NZ_BAABIW010000015.1, read as the reverse complement.
ACCCAGCAGGTTGCCGACGTGGTGCTGTCCCGGTTGCGGGACTGGGGTGTGCGTCAGGTGTTCGGCTTCCCTGGCGACGGGATCAACGGCCTGCTGGCCGCCTGGGGACGCGCCGAGAACCGACCGCAGTTCGTCCAGGCCCGTCACGAGGAGATGGCCGCCTTCGAGGCGGTCGGCTACGCCAAGTTCTCCGGTGAGTTCGGCGTCTGTGTCGCTACGAGCGGCCCGGGCGCGATCCACCTGCTCAACGGACTCTACGACGCCAAGCTCGACCACGTGCCGGTCGTGGCCATCGTCGGCCAGACCGCGCGCAGCGCGATGGGCGGGTCGTACCAGCAGGAGGTCGACCTGATGACCCTTTTCAAGGACGTCTGCTCCGACTACGTGCAGATGTGCACCGTGCCCGAGCAACTGCCCAACCTCATCGATCGCGCCATCCGGATCGCCCAGGCGCGCAGCGCGCCCACCTGCATCATCTTCCCGTCCGACGTGCTCGAGCTCGAGTACACCGCGCCCGGCCACGCGTTCAAGATGGTGCCCTCGAGCGTCGGCACCGCCCGGGCCACCGCCTGCCCCGACGACGACGCCGTGCGCCGTGCCGCCGACCTGCTCAACGCCGGCGAGAAGGTGGCCATGCTCGTGGGGCAGGGCGCCCGCGGCTGCGAGGCCGAGCTGACCGAGGTCGCCGACCTGCTCGGCGCCGGCGCCGCCAAGGCACTGCTCGGAAAGGACGTGCTGCCCGACACGCTGCCGTGGGTCACCGGCTCCATCGGCCTGCTCGGCACCACCGCGTCCTACGACCTGATGATGCGCTGCGACACCCTGCTCACCGTCGGCTCGAACTTCCCGTATACGCAGTTCATGCCGCCGCTCGACCAGGCCCGCGCGGTGCAGATCGACCGGTCCGAGGCCTGGATCGGCATGCGCTACCCCTACGAGCTCAACCTCGTCGGGGACGCCAAGGCCACGCTGCGGGCCCTCATCCCGCTGCTGCACCGCAAGGAGGGCCGCTCCTGGCGCGAGGAGATCGAGGCCAACGTCGACGACTGGTGGCAGACCGTCGACACGTGGGCGATGAACGACGCCGAGCCGGTCAACCCGATGCGCATCTTCTCGGAGCTCTCCAGCCGCCTGCCGACCAACGCCATGGTCGCCTCCGACTCGGGCAGCGCCGCCAACTGGTACGCCCGCAACCTGCGGTTCCACGGCGACATCCTCGGCTCGCTCTCGGGGACGCTGGCCACGATGGGCCCGGGCGTGCCCTACGTCATCGGCGCGAAGTGGGCGCACCCCGACCGGCCGGCCATCGCCCTGGTGGGTGACGGCGCGATGCAGATGAACGGCATGGCCGAGCTCATCACGGTCGCGCACTACTGGCAGCAGTGGGCCGACCCACGGCTCGTCGTGGCGGTCCTGCACAACAACGACCTCAACCAGGTGACGTGGGAGATGCGGGCCATGGAGGGTTCGCCGAAGTTCGCCGAGTCTCAGACCCTCCCCGACGTCGACTACGCCGCCTTCGCGCGGAGCCTCGGCCTGGTCGGGGTCAACATCGACGATCCCGACCAGCTCGGCCCCGCCTGGGACGCCGCCCTGTCGGCCGACCGGCCGACCGTGCTCGACGTGCGCTGCGACCCCGACATCCCCCCGATCCCGCCGCGCGCCACGCTGGAACAGGCGAAGGCGACCGCGGCCGCGGTCCTGCACGGCGACGAGGACCGGTGGGGCTTCATCAAGCAGGGCGTCAAGATGAAGGCGCAGCAGATCGTCCCCGGCCTCAAGGGCGGTGAGTGACGATGGCTCGCACCACCGGCAGTGCCACGAGCTGGCTCGAGCGAGCCGTCAAGGACGTGCGCACGGGCCGCTTCGAGCAGACCCTCGCCGGCCTGACCGCGGCGGGAGCCGCCGTCACCACGGCCGAGATCTACCTCGCCCACGACGGCGCGAGCTTCGGCAACAAGCTGATGTGGTGGCCGGTCGCGATCTTGCCCGCGGCCGTGCCGGCGGGTGTGGCCGGCATCTTCTCGAAACGCGCCGCCCACACCGTGCTGCCGGTCGCCTCGGCGCTCATCGTCGCCAACGGCCTGCAGGGCACATGGTTGCACTGGCGCGGTGTCGCCCAGCGACCAGGTGGTGTCACCCGCTACAACCTCGAGTCGGGCCCGCCCCTGTTCGCCCCGCTGCTGGCCACCGTCGTCGGTGGCATGGGCCTGCTCGCGGCGGTGCTGCGGCGTGAGGACGAGACTACGCGTCCCAGCACGTCCCCCTCCGGCCGCGTGCTTCGGCTGGGGAGGCACCGCTGATGCCGTACCGGGCTCCGCACCGTCACGCCGTCACGCCCCAGGGGCGTGGCCGCTTCGCCGGCTTCGACGTGCTCGACTCGGTCGACGCCTGGGACGACGTCACCGCCGGCGTCGTCCTCGGCCGGCTCGCTCACCCGTCCGACCTCGCCTTCTTCACCCCCGACGAGGTGTCGGTCGCGGCGCCCCTGCTCGACCTGATCCTCCACCAGGACGAGGAGCCCCGCGTGCCGGTGCTCGCGCTGCTCGACGAGCGCCTCGCGGTGGGCGAGACCGACGGTTGGCACTACGACGACCTCCCCGAGGACGGCGACGCCTGGCGGCACACCCTGGCCTGGCTCGACGACGCCGCGAAGGAACGCTTCGACGGCACGCGCTTCGGTGAGCTCGATGCGCGCCGCCAGGCCGCGCTCGTCCAGGGCGTCCAGACGCTCTCCTCGGCCGGCAAGCCCTGGCTCGGCGTCTCCGCCGAGCACGTGTGGAGCCTGTGGACGCGGTATGCGTGCACCGCCTTCTACTCCCACCCCTGGGCATGGAACGAGATCGGCTTCCCGGGACCCGCCTACCCACGCGGCTACGTCAATCTCGGCGGACGCGAGCACTGGGAGGCCGCCGACACCGTCGGCCGGCGTCCCGCCCCCTTCGCCCAGCGGGTGGAGGCGGCGCGACAGCACCACGCCGCCATGCTCGAGGGAGGCGCACGGTGACTCGACTGCCCATCCCCTCGGGTGGCCCGCGCGCCGAGCGGGACCTACGGGCTCGCAACGACTCCGCCTGGCTCCTGCCGACCGACGGCACCCGGACCAACCACCGCCTCCGCGACGACATGCGGCGCTTCGACGACAGCGACGAGGTGGACCTCGCCGTCGTGGGTGCCGGCGCCGGCGGCAGCGTCCTGACCCAGCGCCTTGCCCGGGCAGGCTGGCGCGTCGTGTGCCTCGACGCCGGTCCGTTCTGGGACCCGGACGCCGACTGGGTCTCGGACGAGCGCGGCTCGCACACGCTCTACTGGACCGACCCGCGCCAGATCGGCGGCAGCGACCCCGTGCCGATGGGCTCGAACAACTCGGGCCGAGGTGTCGGCGGGTCGATGGTGCACTACGCCGGCTACACCCCGCGCTTCCACCCCAGCGACTTCTCGGTGCTGACCGACGACGGCGTCGGCGCCGACTGGCCGATCGCCTACTCAGACCTCAGGCCGTTCTACGAGCAGATCGAGCAGGAGCTGCCCGTCGCCGGGCAGGACTGGCCGTGGGGTGACCCGCACTCCTACCCGCACTCGGCGCACCCGGTCGGCGGCAACGGGGAGATCTTCCAGCGGGGCGCGCTCGCAGCCGGCATCGAGACCCGCGTCGGGCCGGTGGCCATCGCCAACGGCCGCTTCGGGCACCGACTGCACTGCATCTACCGCGGCTTCTGCCTCCAGGGCTGCAAGGTGAACGCCAAGGCGAGCCCGCTCATCACGCACGTGCCCGACGCCCTCGCGCACGGCGCGGAGATCCGCCCCGACAGCATGGTCACGCGGGTCGTCGTCGACGACGCCTCGGGCCGGACCACCGGCGTCACCTACCTGCGCCGCGGGCGCGAGCACTTCCAGCGGGCCCGGGCGGTCGCCGTCGCCGGCTACTCCATCGAGACCCCACGCCTGCTGCTGCTCTCGGCCACCGAGCGGTATGCCGCCGGGCTGGGCAACGACCACGACCAGCTCGGGCGTTACCTCATGGTCCAGGGCGCCCCGCAGACCTCGGGCCGGTTCGAGGAGGAGATCCGCGCCTACAAGGCCCCGCCGCCGGAGGTGTCCTCGGAGCAGTTCTACGAGACCGACCCGACCAAGCCCTACCGCCGCGGCTGGTCGATCCAAAACGTCAGCCCGCTGCCCATCACCTGGGCCGAACACGTTGTCGCGCAAGGGCACTGGGGGGCACCGCTGCGCGAGTACCTCCGCGACTTCGTGCACTGGGCCACCATCGGGGCGCTGTGCGAGTTCCTGCCGCAGCCCGACAACCGCGTCACCCTGGCCGACGAGAAGGACCGCCACGGCCTGCCGATCGCGCACTTCTCCTACTCGCAGTGCGACAACGACCGCATGCTGACCAAGGCCGCGACCGAGTCGATGGAGACGATCCTCAAGGCCGCCGGAGCCAGTGAGGTCATGACGATCGACCGCTACGCCCACCTGGTCGGCGGAGCCCGCATGGCTGCCCGGCCCGAGGACGGCGTCGTCGACGCCGACCACCGCGTCTTCGGCATCCCCAACCTCTACGTCGTCGACGGCAGCGTGCTGCCCACCCAGGGATCGGCGAACCCGGCCCTGACGATCATGGCGCTCGCCGCCCGGGCCGCCGATCGCCTTGCGGCGCAAGCTCGCCAAGGCCTGACCGAGCAGCAGGCGGTGCGAGCATGAGCGCGCGACGGAGCGACACGGCATACGCCCGCGACGACAGCGCGATCACGGCAGTCGAGACGGCCGTCTACCGCTTCCCGACGCCCCAGCCCGAGGCGGACGGCACGCTGGCGTGGCGCGCGACGACCGCCGTCACGGTCACGCTCGAGGCAGGCGGCTGCACCGGACTCGGCTGGACCTACTCGAGCCGCGCGGCCGCCGCGGTCGTCGAGGACGAGCTGACGCCGCAGTGCTCGGCCGCAGCGCCCTCGACGTGACCGACGGGTGGTCGGCGATGCGCCGCGCCGTCCGCAACCTGGGCAGCACCGGCCTGGCCATGCAGGCCGTCAGCGCCGTCGACGTGGCGTGGTGGGACCTCAAGGCGCGACTGCTCGACGTGCCGCTCGGCGATCTGCTCGGCCGCTGCCGCGACGACGTGCCGGTCTACGGCTCAGGCGGATTCACGACGCTCGACGACGCGCAGCTCGCCGACCAGGTCGAGGGCTGGGCCAAGGCCGGCTGCACGGCGATGAAGATCAAGATCGGCGAGAGCTGGGGCGCCGACCCCGGGCGCGACCTCCAGCGCGTTCGCCAGCTGCGCCGCCTGGCTCCCCAGGGCACCCGGCTCATGGTCGACGCCAACGGCGGTTACACCCTCGGTGAGGCCGTCCGTGTCGGCGACCGGCTCGACGACCTCGGCGTCGTGTGGTTCGAGGAGCCGGTCTCCAGCGACGACACCGCTGGCCTCGCCGTCGTCCGTGAGGCGCTCTCCTGCGACGTGGCGGCGGGGGAGTACGCCGCGACCCCCGACGACGTGACGGCGCTGCTGCCCGCCGTCGACTGCCTCCAGCTCGACGCCACCCGCTGCGGCGGCTACTCCGGCTGGCTGCGCGGCGCGACCCAGGCCGAGGCGGCGCACCTACAGGTCTCGGCGCACTGCGCGCCCTCGCTCCACGCCGTCGTCGCGGCGGCGGTGCCCAACCTGCGGCACGTCGAGTGGTTCGTCGACCACGCGCTGCTCGAGCCCCAGCTGCTCGACGGCATACCCGAGGTGAGCGACGGTGCCCTGCACCCGCGGTCCGACGTCCCGGGGCACGGCATGACGGTGAGCGGGGGTGCGGACCAGTGGCGGGTCGCGTGAAGCTGCCGGCGGGCCTGCCGCTGCACGTCCTGCGGGAGTATGCCGTCCTCGCCGACGGCGAGCGCGCCGCCCTCGTCGGGCCCCGCGGGGAGATCGCGTGGTTGTGCGCGCCGCAGTGGCACGACGACCCCGTCTTCGGCTCCCTGATCGGCGGACCGGGGACGTATGCCGTCACCCCGCTCGAGGAGCGTTTCGTCTGGGGCGGCTACTACGAGGAGGGGACGCTCGTCTGGCGCGGGCGGTGGACCGCCGCAGACCGGGTCATGGAGTGCCGGCAAGCCCTGGCGTTCCCCGGGGACCAGGACCGCGTCGTGCTGCTCCACCATCTCGAGGCGCAGCAGGGCGACGCCCGGTTCGCCGCCGTACTCTCGCTCGGGGCCGGCTTCGGCACCGAGCCGATGGTCGACGTTCACCGCTCTGGCGACGTGTGGACCGGTCGCGCCGGCCGGCACGTCATGCGCTGGACCGGCGCCGCCGACGCCCACTGGGTCAGCTCGGACAACCGCCTCGAGCTCGTCGTGGAGCTCGACGACGGCCAGAGCCACGATCTCGTCCTCGAGATCGGTCGCGACCACCTGCCCGAACATCCACCCGACCCGGACCCGACGTGGTCGGCGACGCTGAGCTCGTGGGCCGACGCCGTTCCGAGCATCGAGCAGACCATCGCACCCACCGACGCCCGGCAGTCGTTTGCCGTACTGCGTGGCCTCACGAGCGCGCGCGGCGGGATGGTGGCGGCTGCCACGATGTCGCTGCCCGAGCACGGCGGACGCAGCCGCAACTACGACTACCGCTACGCGTGGATCCGCGACCAGTGCTACGCCGGTCAGGCGGTCGCCGCCTGCGGCCCCCACCCGCTCCTCGGGTCCGCGGTCACCTTCGTGTCCGGCGCGCTGCTCGAGCACGGCAACGACCTCCGCCCGGCCTACACCGTGGACGGCGGCCTCGTCCCGGACGAGCGGCAGCTGGACCTGCCCGGCTACCCCGGCGGCAAGGACGTCGTCGGCAACTGGGTCAACCAGCAGTTCCAGCTCGACACGCTCGGCGAGTCGCTGCTGCTCTTCGCCGCAGCGGAGCGCCACGGGATGCTCGACCTCGACGGGTGGCGAGCGGTCGAGACGTGCATCGACGTCATGCGCACGCGCTGGAAGAAGCCGGACGCTGGCATCTGGGAGCTGGCCGACCGGCGCTGGGCGCACTCGCGTCTCGTCTGTGCAGCAGGCCTGCGGGGGATCGCCGCGGTCGCGCCGACCGCCCAGGCTGCCGAGTGGGCCGGTTTCGCTGACACCGTCGTCGCCGACGTGACGTCCGACTGCCTCCACCCGAGCGGCCGCTGGCAGCAGAGCCCGCAGGACGAGCGGGTCGACGCGTCCCTCCTGCTCGCCGCCGTGCGGGGTGCGGTGCCTGCGGAGGACCCGCGCAGCATCGCCACCCTTGCGGCGGTGCGCGACGAGCTGGCCGACGAGGGCTACCTCTACCGGTTCCGTCACGACGAGCGACCCCTCGCCGAGGCCGAAGGCGTCTTCCTGCTCTGCGGCTTCCACATGGCGCTCGCCACGCACCAGCAGGGCCACCGCGCCGAGGCGCTGCGGTGGTTCGAACGTGGTCGCGCCGCCTGCACGACCCCGGGCCTGTTCACCGAGGAGTTCGACGTCCGCCAACGCCAGCTGCGCGGCAACCTCCCTCAGGCCTTCGTCCACGCCGCGATGCTCGAGGCGAGCGCCCGGCTCGCTGACGGACCCGGCACCCACCTGTACACCTGACGCCAGCCGTCCCAGCAGACCCTGTCCGGTACGACGAGAGGAACGCCATGAACGACCCAGGCAACCACCGCAACCAGGTCGTCGCAGTGACCGGTGCCAGCGGCGGCATCGGCCGCGCCACCGCGGTCGCCTTCGGCGCGCGCGGCGCCGCGGTGGCGCTGCTGGCGCGCGGACGCGCCGGCCTCGAGGCGGCCGCCGAAGAGGTCCGCGCCGCCGGCGGCCACCCACTGGTCGTTGAGGTCGACGTCGCCGACCCCGATGCCCTGACTGGTGCCATCGACACCGTCGAGCGCGAGCTCGGGCCCGTCGACGTCTGGGTCAACGTGGCGTTCACCTCGGTCTTCGCACCATTCGACGAGATCCACCCCGCGGAATACCGCCGCGTCACCGAGGTCTCCTACCTCGGCTACGTCTACGCGACGATGACGATCCTCCCGCGGATGAAGAAGCGCGGACGTGGCACCATCGTGCAAGTGGGGTCCGCCCTCGCCTACCGGGGCATCCCTCTCCAGACCGCCTACTGCGGCGCCAAGCACGCCATCCAGGGCTTCCACGAGTCTCTCCGATGCGAGTTGCTCCACGACAAGAGCCCGGTGCGCGTGACCATGGTGCAGATGCCCGCGGTCAACACGCCCCAGTTCGAGTGGGTGCGCTCGCGCCTGCCCCGGAAGCCGCAGCCCGTGCCCCCGATCTACGAGCCGCACGTGGCCGCACGCGCCGTCGTGCACGCCGCCGACCACCCCGGGCGCCGGGAGTACTGGGTGGGCGGCAGCACGATGGGCACGCTGGTGGCCAACGCCGTGGCGCCCGGCCTGCTGGACCGCTACCTGGCCCGCACCGGCTTCGACTCCCAGCAGACGACCGAGCCGAGCGACCCGGACCGCCCGGACAACCTCGACAGTCCCGCCGACGAGGACCACGACTACGGCACGCGCGGCCCCTTCACTGAGCAATCCGCCGACTGGTCCCCTCAGCTCTGGGCCTCCCAGCACCACGGGCTCCTCGGTGTTATTGGCGGCATCGCGGCGACCGCCGTAGCTGCGGCCGTGACCTCACGGCGGTCGAGATGAGGCTCATGAACGCAGCCGGCGTCCCGCTTGAGGTCGGCAGGGCAGCCTACGGGATCAGCGGTATGGTTGCCCCGGCTTGGCTGGCCGGTCACGAGCTTCACGGGGTGCCGGACGACACAACTGTAGGGGTCGCTCGAATGCTAGGAGTCCGTCACTTGGCACAGGCCGTGGCGGTGGTAGCAGCGGGCGTCCCTGAGGCGCACCGTGCGGGCGCCCTGGTCGACGGACTCCATGCGATGAGCATGGTGGCATGGGCCGCGGCGACCGGCCGCGACCGGCGCTACTTCGTCACGAGCGCTGTCCTCGCCACTTCCCTCGCCGTGCTTGAGTGGCGAGCTGGCCTTCGAGGGACGGGATGGGCCAGTCGGTCTCGGGGTCACGCCGCAGCTCGACGGCCATCCTGATTGCTCCCTCGCGGAGCTCGTCGGGGTACTTCCTCGGTGCTGCCATGACTCTCATCCTTCCTTGGAATGAGAGCCTCCATCAGACCCGGAACGGGCCACTTGAGTGGCCTGAGCGTCGGGTCACGCATGCATCGGAGGGACGAGCCGGAACATACTTGTCATGTCGCCACGAGTGAAGCCGTGGCGCTGGTACAGGGATGCGGCGCCTTCCGTGGCGAACAGGCCCACGAAGGCCGTTGTGACTGCGGTCCGGGCCACGCGCTCCAGGAGTCGCTGAAGCAGCGTTGCGCCGATTCCCCGGCCTTGGAAGGTGGGCAGGACAGCGATGTCTTGCACGTAGTAGCACTTTACTCCGTCGTCGACCAGCCGGACCATGCCTATGACGTGCGCTCCGTCGAGGGTCACGACGCCAGCGATGGAGCCGGCCAATGATGCCTCCATAGTGTCCCAGTCGAAGGCGTGCGACCACCGGACGGACTCTGCAAGTACACGATGCTCGCCGGGGGTGGGGAGCCGATCGACGTACGTCACCAGGTCTGACATGTGCTTGTCCTCTTGAAGTCCAGGTACGCGCAAAGCAAGGTCACTGAAAACGCACGCTCATCACCGCCGAGACGCCGTTGAGCATGTTGTGTACCCCAGGCCACGTTGCGTCGTTAGGTATTTCGGGCGAGTCCCGGCGGCGGCCGGTCAGGAAGGAGGACCTGCGACCCCGGTTCGGAAGGCGTAGGCGACCAGCTGGGCTCTATCACGCACGCCGGTCTTGGCGAAAATGTGGTTGATGTGCGTCTTGACAGTGGCCTCCGACACGTACAGGTTCGCTGCGATCTCGGCATTGGAGCGCCCTTCGGCGATCTGTTGGAACACCTCAACCTCCCTTCTCGTGAGACCGTCCGGGGCCGTGCCTGGTGCTGCCGAAGCCCCTTGAGCGGGAGCGGATCTGCCTGACGGTTCGACGGGATCGCCGTCGGGGATGCCAAAGGCGGCGCCGCTCCTGAGCGTCTCGAGCAGGCGCCGCTGGACGTCAGGGTCCAAATGCACCTTTCCGGCGGTGGCCGCGGTGATGGCGGCTTCGATCTCAGCGGCGCCGGCGTCTTTGGTCAGGTATCCGCGGGCACCCGCGCGTAGCGCTGCGAAGACGCGTTCGTCATCCGTGTAGGTGGTCAGCACGATCACCGGCAGGTGAGGGTGGCTGATGGCGAGGCGGCGCGTGGCTTCGATGCCGTCGGTTCGCGGCATGTTCAGGTCCATCAGCACCACGTCCGGGTCGCTCTCCTCGACTTGCGTGATGGCTTCGTCCCCGTCGGCGGCCACCGCGACCACGTCGAGGCCGTCGATGAGCCCGAGCAGCATCGACAGCCCTTCTCGGACGACGCGTTGGTCGTCGACGATGAGCACCCGTGCGGCCCCGCCACGTGTCTCGCTTGGCAGAGTCATCTGCTCTCCTCCGCTGTGGCCTGTTCGGTGGGCAGGGTGAGACGGACCTGGAAGCCGTCCTCGGTCGGCCCCGCGTCGAGGGTGCCCATGGCCAGCTCGGCCCGCTCGCGCAGACCGGTGAGGCCGTACCCTCCCGGGGGGACGCTGGCCCCCGGCCCGGAGATCGGCCCACCGAGTCCAGGGCGGCGGGTGTCTGTGACGTCGAGGTGCACGGCTGCTTGCTCCCATCGCAGCACGACCTGCACTGTTGCACCACGCCCGGCGTACTTGGCAGCGTTGGTCAGGGCCTCCTGCGTCGTGCGGTACAGGCACAGGCCGGCGTCCGGCGCCAGCGGGCGTGGCGTTCCGTGGACGGTGAGGGTGGCGCGCAGTCCCTGTGACTGCGCGATCGCCACGAGGGCAGGGAGCTGTTCGGGACCGGGGAGGGCGTCACCGCGCAGCGCGGCGATGGCGCGCCGGGTGTCTCCGAGTCCGTCCCGGGCGAGGCGCTGGGCTCGGTCGATCTCCGTGACGAGGCGAGGGTCTGCGCCGGTCCGCTGGGCGAGCAGCCTGCCGGCCTCCAGCGACATCACCTGTCCGGCGAGGGAGTGGGCGAGGATGTCGTGGATCTCTCTAGCGAGCCGGGTGCGCTCGGCGAGGGCGGCCGCTGCCTCCTGCGCGGCCCTGGACTGCTCGAGCTCCAGCACGAGCGCCGCGGTGCGTGCGTGCGCCGCGCGGGCGCTGCGCGTGGCGGCGGCGAGCACGAACACGAATGCCAGCCCGAGGTCGCTGGTCGTCAGGGAGGTCGCGACATGGGTCGAGGTGGTGAGGATGCCGATGTCGACAGCGATGATGACGCCGGCCGCCAGCAGGGTGGCCGGTCGCGGGGGAAAACGCAGCCCGAGCCCGGAGACTGCGAAGTAGGCGAGCACGAACCCGGGCGACTGTGGCGCGGTGGCGTTCAGGATCGCACCGGCCATGCCGACGCAGAGCAGCGTGCCGGCCTCCAGGGCTCGGCTGGACGGGGTCCGGTAGAGCTCGAGCGCCCACAGACCGAGCCCTGCCCCAAGAGCACCCGCGATCGTCAGCGTCCACGTCTCGACGGCTGGCACCATCGCGAGGACGACGGCGACCGCGCACGCCGTGCCCAGCAGGACGACCCCTCTGCGCCATCGAGGGTCCTCGGGTTCGGCAGCGTCGCGGTACCAGGACCAACGCCCCCGCGGGCTGTCCGCAGATCTCCCCGGCCGGGTCCGTGCCTGGCGCTGAGGCGGCGGCGAGAGGTCTGGGCCGGTTCTCCCCGCCGTGGCGGCCGACGCGCTGTCCGGTGGGCGCGACGAGGGTGTTGCTGTCACACCCCTCACCCTAGGTTCGTCGCGGTGGACCCGCGCCGTTGTGGAAGCGGGCCACCGTCGCCGAGCCGGCGAGCGGACCTCGAGTCACGGGCGAGCAGGACGACACCGAGCGTGAGGAGTACGACGTCCTGACCGACCAGCAGTGCCAAGGACGGTCCTGAGCTGACGGCCGCGCAGAGGTCGGTCAGCAGGTGCAGGCCCATCAACGGCACGATGGTGCCGGTCCGTCGGCGCAGGGCGGCATACCCGAGCCCGAAACAGAACGCACCCCACACCTGCGCGGCGACGAGGACCACGCTGTCCCGGTAGAGCACGTTGCCCAGGTGCGCGAGGCCGAAGAGGGCGGAGCCGACCAGCGGTCCACGTGCCGGACCCAGCAGGGTCAGCACACGCCAGGCCATGCCGCGCCACACCAGCTCCTCGGTGAACCCGGTCAGCAGGTAGCCGGCCAGCAGCAGCAGCCACACCTTCGGCTCCAAAGTTTGGACGCCGAAGGCCAACGGGCTGACGGCCAAGGAGAGTGCCACGAGGAGCAGACCGGAGCCCGAGCTCGGCGTCCACGGGGTGACGCCGAGGTCCCGCCACGAGCCGTAGTGCGGCCGGACGGCCACAGCAACCACGGTCAGGACAGCGACCACCACCAGCGCCCGGAGCATGCCAGAGGCTTCACGCATGAAGAGCTTGGTGAGAAGACCACCGACGACGGTGATGGCGAGCGTCCCGGCGAGCACGGCCAGTCCGGCCGTGAAGGCCTGGCCCGTGGTGCGCGGACGGGTCAGTGCGGACCACGGGCGCGGTCGCGTCGTCGTCTCCCTCGTCATGTCGGTCATGCCGCCACCGCCGTCCGGTCGAGCCGAACCGAGCGGGCGGCGAGGGTGGCGGTGACGGCGACTCGAGCCAGGACCATGGTGAGGGCCATCAGCACGAACGCGGCGGTCCACGCGCCTGCACCGGTGATCTGGTGCTCCACAGAGAAGGCTGCGATGTCCCGGCTGAACCAGTGATCCGCGCCGTAGGCGAAGAGCACGCGACCACCGATGACGATCACCCAGAGGAACGCGTACGGGGCGCCGGCTTCGGTATGAAGGCGACCGTCCGCTCCCTGACGCACGCGGACGAGGAGGCCAGCGACCACGCCGAGCACGGCGCCGACCGCGATCCCGAGAAGCTCGAGCGTCCCGTCGTTCCCGCTCGTTGGGACATCTCGCAGGAAGAATCCCGCGGCAACGGCGACCAGCACGACCGGGAGCAGCATGCGTCTCTTGGTCACGGGGCGCGTGCCGAGGTTGGTGGCCAGGATGTAGAGCAGGAGGCCGAGGTTGAGTGCGTACTGCGCGGTCGACATGACCCGATTTCCCTCTCGTCGTTGCCGGCTCACCGTGAGCCGGCACCGCAACGGTAGGGAGACCCGCACCGTCCGCGCATCGCCTCACGGGTGGACAAGCAGCTCTCCACCCAGGGGTGGAGACGGTCCGACCAGCTGGCCCACTGTCCACCCGGGCGCCGATGCGCCCGCCGATCAAGGTCCGGCACCGTGGGCGTCGATCCGTCCACACCATCCATTCGCCCACAGCAAGGAGTGCCTCGTGAACGACGTTCCCACCCGCATCCCCACCGCCCTGCAGACCACCGGCGCCATCGTGGCCGCCGTGCCAAGCGATGGCTGGAACCAGCCCACGCCGTGCGCCGAATGGACGGTGCGGGAGGTGACCAACCACCTCGTCGGCGGCATCTGCCTCTACACCGATGAGCTCAACGGAGTCGCGGCCCGCGCCGAGCACGAGTCCGACTGGCTGGGCGCCGACGCCGTCGCAGCCTTCCAGGCCGCCGCCACCGACGACGTAGCGGCATGGGCCCGCCGGGACGCGCTGACCGGCACCCTGACTCTCGGCCTCGGGACCCTGCCGGCACCGCTCGCCGCGGTCATCCATCTCACCGAGATCCTCGTCCACGGCCTGGACCTCGCCGTGGCCATCGACCGGGAGGACCTCGCCGACCAGAACGCGTGCGCGGCGCTCTTGGACACCATGGAGCAGATGGGCGGCGTCGACGCATACCGGGTGCCAGGTGTGTTCGGACCAGCCGTCACCATCAGCGGCCACCAGCCTGCGCATCGTCGCCTGCTCGCCTACCTCGGGCGTACCGTCACGCAACCCCAGTCCGCTCATGTCGGCTGAACCCGGGAATAGCTTCGCCGGCAAAGTCGCGCTGGTCACCGGCGGCTCGTCCGGGATCGGCTTGGCGACGGCACGGGCCTTCCTGGAGCAGGGAGCGTCTGTCGCTCTGTGCGGACGATCACCCGAACGCGGCCACGCCGCTGCCGAGTCCCTGAGGGGCCTGGGTGACGTCGAGTTCTTCCCGGCCGACGTCACCAGCGAGGATGCGGTCGCGCGCCTGATGACAAACGTCCTGGCCCGTTTCGGGCGCCTGGACCATGCATTCAACAACGCCGCCAACACCGACGCCGCCACGGGTGCGGGCGGATTCTCGGACATGACCCTCGCCGAGTTCGAGGGCATCGTGCGCGCGAGCCTGACCAGTGTCTGGCTGTGCCTCAAGCACGAGCTGCCTGCCTTGCTGCGCAACGGCGGCACCGTCGTCAACACCTCGTCGATGGACGCCCAGCTGAGGATGCCCGGGACCGGTAGCTATGCCGCCGCCAAGGCCGGCGTCGAAGCCCTCACGGTCGCCGCCGCCAAGGAGTTCGCAGCCCGAGGGGTGCGAATCAACGCTATACGCCCGGGCGCCATCCGCACCCCCATGCTGGAGAAGAACCTGCAGGGCACCACCAAGGCCGACCGCCAAGCGAAGCTCGACCGATACCACTCACTCATCGCCCTCGGACGCATCGGCGAGCCGCATGAGATCGCCGACACGGTGCTGTGGCTGTCCGCTCCGCAGTCGTCCTACGTCACCGGGCAAGTCATCACCGTCGACGGGGCGATGGGGTTATGAGCGCGCGATGGGCCACCTGTGAATGGAGGCTTCGGGATACCTCGCGTCCTGACATGCGTCCTGGCCCGGCTCGGTTCCGAGCTCGTCCTCGACCCGGCTGCCACAACGACTTCATCCTCGTGGCCGCCTCGGTCCGAAGAGGCCGGGTTCTCGACGCGGGAAGGCGTACTCCCGGGCTTCCGGAACGGGTGGCGAGTCGCCGGCGTGCGATCGACAGGATGAGCGATTCCGACCTCCGTCGTTGTCAGGCGCTCCTTCCGCGTCTGGTGGGTCGGAACGCGCACCCGATGCACCAGGCGGGAGCAGCGCAGCAGCGTCCCGGGCATCAGGCCGATGAGCGCTGGCATGCGCGACTGCGAGGACAGGACCGCCAGCCGTACATCGTGGTCAGGGCCTGGGCGGTCACTGCGCCGGCCGCGCCGACGCGGTACTCCGGCAGGGACAGCCCGCTGTGCGGTCGGAGGTCAGACCTCCCCGACGGCGGTCACTGTCTGTGCCCGTGGCAGCTGACGCACGGCTGGGACAAGGGCGACGGCGACGGCGACAGTCACACCCAGGACGGTCATGGCGAGCAGAGCGTGGTGCTGCCCGATGGCGACCGTGACGAACCCGATGAGCAAGTTGCCCAGCGGAATCACGCCGGCGCTGGTGAGGTAGTCGTAGCTGGAGACACGTGAGAGTGCGCGGTCGGGCACGTGCTCCTGGAGCGACGTCTCCCAGAGCGTGAAGGTACCGGTGACGCAGATGCCAGCCAGTACCTCCAGCCCGGCGATCGACCACTCACCCAAACCGCTGCCGATGAACGCCGCCTGACACGATGCACCGATCAACATCAGGCTCGCGACGCGAAGCGCGAAGCGTGGCCTCCAGCGCAGCAGGAGCACGTCGCCGACGACGCAACCGACGCCGAATCCAGCCGTGATGATGGCCCAGGACCTTGCGCCGTCCAGCTCCTCCTCGGCGAGCACGGGCCCGAGCACGAAGATCGCGGGGAGCACGATGACGTGGTAGCTGCACATGCCGCCGAGGAACGAGGTGACCCATGGGCGGCTGCGCACCTCCGACCAGCCTTCCTTGAGGCTGGACAGGAAGTGAGTCGTCGTTGCGTCGGGGTCCTCGTCGTGCAGCACCTGGGCGGCCACTCGCGTGCGGATCGGGATGAGACAGGCGATCGAGACCGCGAACGTCCCGGCGTCGAAGAGGAAGGCGCCTCCCGGCCCCGCTACGGCGACGAGAAATCCGGCCAGCACGGGGCCGACGATCGAGCTGGCGGAGAAGCTGAGACCACGAAGGGCGTTCGCCGGTTGCAGGTTGGTGGGAGACACGGTGCCGGGCAGCAGCCCGGTGAAGGCTGGGGCGAAGAAGGAATCTGCTGCACCGTACAAGGCCGCCAGGAGAGCGAGATGGAGGACGTGCGCAGCCCCAGTCACCACGAGGATGCCGGCCGCGAGCTGGCAGGATAATCGTGTGACGTCAGAGGCGATGAGGATCTTCTTGCGATCGAGCCGGTCGGCCCACACACCGGCCGGCAGTGCCAGCACCGCGAAGGGGATGAACTGGGCGGCCGACACGATCGCCACGTCACCCACGCTGCCGCCGACGGCCAGGACCGCGAAGGGAAGAACGACCATCATGACGCGGTCACCCAGGATGGAGAGCACCTGACCGGTGAAGAGGAGACGGTACTGGGGCTCCTCACGGAGCACCGACGGCATCTGGGGGCGCCAGAAGCGTGGTCGGTCGAGAGGTTTGCGGGTGCTCACGGTGTCAGCACCTCGACGTGCTGCCGTGATGCTCGAGGGTGTGGCTCATCCACGTCTCCGGACATGACATCGATGGTCCAGCGTCCATGGAGTGCCCCATCGGCGAGCTCGACGAACAGGGATGATGGCGGCGGCACCGAGCAGGGCGCAGGTGCCAGCCACGAGATAGAGGGTGGAGTAGCTGTTCTCGCCGGCGCCGAGCACGACTGGCGCCAGAGCGGGCGCGAGGGCGAAGGGCAGGGCGCCGGCGATGTTGAGTACGCCAAGGTCCTTGGCTGCGGAGCCGGTGTCCGGGAGGACGTCGACGACGAGGGCAAGGTCGACGGCCATGTACATGCCGAATCCCAGACCTCCGATGCCCATGCCGAAAAGGTAGCCCCCGCCCCCGCTGGCCGTGGCGATGATGAAGAGGGCCGCCACGTAGATCACCGCGGCGGCCACGACGAAGACCTTCCGTCGCTGAGGTCGATCGGACCACCGGCCGGTGACCGGGGAGGCGATGACGAGGACCACGGACTGCGCCAGGGTTCCGAGGTAGACCTCATGTGCGACCTCGCCTTCGAGGACGCCGGCCTCGTCGATGAGGTAGTAGGCCTGGTAGGTCACGAGGAACGCGTACGCCATGACGAACATGAACCGGCTGGCGAACGCCCACGCGAAAGTCGGGGTTGGCGCGTGGGTTGACGTAGAACGTCTCCACCAGCTGCCGGAGCGACCACGGCGGCTTGTCGGTCGGGTCGAGATGGTGGTCGTTCAGGGAAGTGGTGAAGACGACGACGAGCGTGCCGCCCGGCAGCAGGGGGGCGAGGAACGTCATCAGCTGTCGTCCCTCGAAGGCTTGGACCAAGTAGGTGGCAGCGACGGAGGCCGCCGGGAGGCAGACTCCGAGGACTCCGGAGACGAGGCCGCGCTGGGCCGTCGGCACGTGGTCGGGCAGGATCGCGACCTGGGCCGCGAGCAGGGCGTTGAGGAAGATCTGAACCACGCACCAGCCGACGAGGACGACCAGGATGCTGGAGACGAGGGCGATCGTTAGGGTTCCCACCGTGCCGCCCAGCAGACCGATGACCATCCACGGTCGTCGCATACCAAGGTGTGACGTCGTGCGGTCGCTCAAGCGGCCGAAGAGCGGGTTGCTCACGATCGCGAGCAGCGAGCCGACGCCGGTGACGAGCGCGAGGTTCCTCGGGGCGTCGGCGATGCCGACCAGGTCGTCGACCTTGAGGGCCAGCGACACCAGCAGGGGGCCGAGGAAGAGGAGCGATCCCCCCGCGTACGAGAGTGCATATAGCGCCAGGAACCGCCGCCCGACCCGTTGCGGGCCGAGCGGCGCGGGACTGACGCCTCGAGCGACCGAGTGAGGATCAGCAGGTTGCATCTCGCCTGCTGGGCCTTGGGGTGGACCCGGTCGGTCACCAGCATCCAGCAGGGGGTTGCCGGCGCCAACGAGGTCCGGTTGGGGGACCGGTCCAGGAGTCCGGGCCGGGTCAGGCGGCTCGCCGGGACAGCAGCCGCATCCGCACGCGGTGCAGTCGCGGCATGATCCCGTAGATGACGATCGGGACTGCGATGGTCGCCAGCACAAAAGTGCGCAGGACGGGGCCGGTGGCAGCGAGCCACGGGCCGATCGCCAGGTTGAGCACGGTGAGGGTCGGGAAGACGGCGATCCAGATCATCAGGGCCAGCTGGTGCTTGCTGGGCGGCCCAGCGGATTTCGGTGCGACCGGGTGTGCTGCGGTCGTCGGGTCGGGCTGGGGCGTGGGCTGGGCGTTGGGCATGCTGAAGCTCCTTGCGGCGTGAGAGGAATGCCGTCACCGGCGACGCCGGGCGCGGCCGGTGGGTCGATGGGGCGGGAGGGGCCGGGAGAGGCTCAGAGGGGGAGGCCGAGCCTGGATTTCGTGACGGCGATGCGGACGTCCTCGTCGACGAGGTCGTTGTTGATGGCTATGGCTGCGGACGAGCCCTCGCCTGCGGCGGTGATGACTTGGGCGCGCGGGTTGACGGCATTCCCGGCCGCCCATACTCCGGCGATGCTGGTCCTCCCGGTGGCGTCGACCGCGACCCAGCCGTTGTCGTGTTTCGCGCAACCGAGGCCGGTCAGCAGCGTGTCGTTGGGGACGAACCGGGGGCGGACGAAGACCGCGGCTCGGGGGACCACCTGACCCGTCACCAGCTCGACCCCGGTGAGTCGGTCGTCCTCGACGACGAGCCCGGCGACCGGGGCGTCGACGACGCCGATGGCGCGGGCCGCGAGGAGCTCTCGCTGGTCGGCCGTGAGCGGGTCGCCGTGGGCGAAGAAGACGACGTCGGGTGACCACTGCCGGACGAGGTGGGCGTGCGCGAGCGCCTCGGGTGAACCACCGAGCACGCCCAAGGGCTGGTCGCGGACCTCATGGCCGTGGCAGTACGGGCAGTGCAGCAGGTCACGGCCCCAGCGCTCGCGCACTCCCGGGAGGTCAGGGATGTCGTCGCGCAGCCCGGTCGTGACCAGGACGCGACGGATTCGAAGGGTGGATCCGTCGTCGAGGATGACCTCGAAGCGCAACTGCCCGGCGGCCGGGGCGGCCGGGAGGTGGCTGATGCTGCCGACGCGGCCGGACAGCAGGTGCCCGCCGTAGCCGGCTACCTCTCTCCGGCCAGACGCCAGCAGCTCGGTGGGCGGGAGGCCGTCGGAGCCCAGGAAGCCCTGCATGTGGGCGGCAGGCGCGTTGCGTGGCTGGCCGGCGTCGATCACGGCCACTCGCCGCAGCGCTCGCGTCAGCACCAGGGCTGCGGAGAGGCCGGCGGCGCCTCCGCCGATGATCACCACGTCGTATTCGTTCATGCCATGAGAGTCACCCTCGCCAGGACTCCACGGCAACCACTGTTGCTGATTCCGGGAATCGCACGATGCAATGGCTTCGTGACGACGCCGAAGAAGGAAAGGTCACCCAGCTCCGCGGAGTCCGCGGCACACGGTCTCGGGTCACCGTTGGAGCAGGCCCTGGCGGGTGTCGGGCGGCGACTGCGGCGGGTGCGCGCGCAACGCGGGTTCACCTTGACCGACGTGGCCGAACGGACGGGCCTGTCCAAGAGCACCCTGTCGCGGCTCGAGAACGGGCAACGCCGGCCCAGCCTGGAACTGCTGCTCCCGCTAGCCCATGTCTACCGGGTGCCGATCGATGACCTGGTCGGAGCCCCCGAGGTGGGAGACCCACGGGTCAGGCTCAAACCCCGGCACGTGAACGGACGCACCGTCCTCCCGCTGACGCGATCGGGTGGGGTGCAGGCGTGGAAGATCATCGTCCCGGCATCCCAGACGACACCACGCACCCGCGGACACGAGGGTTTCGAGTGGCTCTACGTGCTGTCCGGCAGGATGCGGCTCATCCTCGGCGACCAGGACTTCGTCCTGGGTGTGGGAGAGGCGGCCGAGTTCGACACTCGGGTGCCGCACTGGTTCGGCAGCACCGGCGAGGGCCCGGCCGAGGTGCTCAGCATCTTCGGACGCGTCGGCGAACGCATGCAGGTGCGGGCCTCCGGCGGCACCGAAACAGAGCCGCACCAGTAGCCGTGGGCGCACGCCTCTGGCTGACGATGCCTGGACTCGGTTCGGGGACGCCGCCCACGGTGTCGCCGATGGCCGGCTGCAGCTGCGCCCCTCGTCTACACCCGTCTGCGCTTTCGCGACCGAAGGGGGGGCGTCGGATGGTTGACCCACCCGCGGAGACCAAGACGCTCGTCCATCGGACTCACCGGGAGCCGGGTCGGGTGCACGCGATGGTGGAGCCGAGTGCGGCGGTGATGAGTGCGACGGCAGCGGCTGCAGTGAAGGCGGCGGAGAAGCCGTTGGCGCCGAGGTGGCCGGAGGCGGGTGCAGCCATGGAGACGCCGATGGCGGTGAAGGTGGCGGTGCCGAGGGCGGCTCCGACCTGGGTGGCTGAGCCGGCGAGGCCGGATGCGAGTCCGGTGTGGGTGGCAGGGGCGGCGGAGGCGATGACCATGGTGGTGGGGGTGAAGCTGAGGGCGACGCCGACCGCGACGAGCAGGAGCCCGGGGAGGACGGCGGTGGCGTACCCGTTGTCTCGTGGTGCGTAGGCGAGCCAGAGCTGGCCTGCCGCGAGAACCACGAGGCCGGCAAGGAGGGTGCGCTGCGGGCCGAACCTTCGCAGGATCCGTGGGAGGAGGGCGAGGGAGAACGCAAACCCGGTCAGGGAGGTGGGGACCATGGCGAGTCCGGCCTGCTGGGGGCCAGGTGCAGGGCCTGCTGGAGGTAGAGGGCGACGAGGACGAAGGTCGAGGCTCGGGCGGCGCCGCCGAGCACGGCGAGGGCCACCCCTGTCCTCATGGTTCGGGACGCGAAGAGCTCGAGGGGTACGAGGGGATCGGTGGTGCGGCGTTCGACGGCGATGAAGACGGTGAGGAGGGCGGCGGAGGCCGTGAGGCTGCCCCGGACGGTCGGGGCGGTGAGGCCGCCGTCGGCGATGCCCAGGGCGCCGTGCACGAGCGCGATGACGGCGCCGGTGATGGCGGCGGCACCGTGCCAGTCGAAGGGGCGGCGAGGGCCTCGTGCGCCTACGGGGAGGACGGAGCGGGCGAGCGCGACGGCGGCGATGGAGATGGAGATGGGCACGGTGACGTAGAAGACGGAGGGCCAGCCGAAGATGCCGACGAGGAGTCCGCCAGCCATGACCCCGGTGGCTCCGCCCACGGCTGAGGCGGCACCCCGCATGCTCATGGCGCGGGCTCGTTGGGGTCCGGGGTAGGTCAGCAAAAGGAGGGACATGGCGGCTGGGCTGAGTGCTGCGGCACCAGCGCCTTGGATGATGCGGCCGCTCATGAGGAGCGCGGGGTTGGTCGCGAGGGCTGCGAGCAGGGTGCCGATGGTGAACAAAGCGGAGCCGGCGGTGAACAGGCGGCGGCAGCCGAAGAGGTCTGCGGCGCGACCGGACAGGAGCAGCAGGCCGCCGAAGGTGAGGACGTACGCGTTGACGACCCAGGTGATGGCCGTGGCGCTGAGTGCGAGGTCCCTCTGGATGGAGGGGAGGGCCACGTTGACGATGGAGGTGTCGAGCATGACGACGAACTGCGCGGAGACGAGGAGTCCGAGCGCGACCCATTGGCGTTGACGGGCCCGCGGGTCGGCGGTGTCGATGGTGTCGATGGTGTCGATGGCGGGTGTGCTGGTGGGGTCGGCCGAGCGGGTGTCGGGTGCAAGGGTGCTGGGTGCGGGGGTGGCGGACACGGTGGGCTCCTTTGGGTTGGCACGGGTTTGTCATCCATGTCCAAGGCGCCGGTGGGGTGGCGGTGTCCGCGCCGGTGAAATGGCCGGGTTCGGAACGGCCCCGGGTCTGGTGGACGTTCTGGCTCGTCATCGGCCCGATGATCCGACGTCAGGCGTCGGGTAGAGGTCGGCGATCAGTGCGCGGATCGCGAACGGCCACAACGTGTCCGGGTCGGGTCCTCCTCCAAGCCTGACCACGACTGTCTTCGTGGCGGGCGACACGTAGATGATCTGGCCGAGGTTCCCGCGAGCCATGAAGTCGTAGGTGTCCATCGGCCCCCCGAAGACCCCACCAGTGGTAGCCGTAGTAGCCGAGCTCCTTCCATCGCGGCGCCGTGAGCCAAGGGCGCGTGTCACCCGCGTCGGGCACGGTGGCGGCGCGCACCCATCCGCTCGGGACGACTTGCGCACCGGCCCAGCGGCCGTCGTGCAGGTAGAGGAGTCCTAGCCGCGCGAAGTCGAGAGCGCGGGCGTTGAGGCCGGCCTCCGGCTTCTCGAAGCCGTCGGTGTCGCTGTCCAGGCTCCAGGACGCGGGGAACTCCATCTGCAGCGGCGACCACAGCTTCGCCGACAGGTAGGACGTCAGGCTCTGGCCGGTCACCCGCTCGAGGATGATCCCTTCGAGGAGCAGGTAGTAGTCGTTGTATCGCAACGCCTGCGCGACCGGCTCGGCGCCCGCTCGCACACCGAGCGCGATGGACCGCAGGTCCGGTGAGTAGTAGACGCGCGGGTCGTCGCTGAACGCGGCCAGCAGCGGGAACACGGCGCCGACCTGGTCGAACCCGACGCCCGAGCTCATGGTGAGCAGGTCACGGATGCGGAGGTCGTCGAGCCCGCGGCCGAGCAGCTCGGGGAGGTAGCCGACGACAGGGTCGTCGACTCTTCGGATCCTCCCGTCATGGATCGCGATCCCGATGAGCGTGGACATGAACGACTTCGTGACCGAGAAGCCCGGTTGCACATCGTCGCGATGCGCGCCGTTCGGGTAGGCCTCGTAGACCACCGCATCGTCGTGCACGACGACGAACGCGCGCGCGTTGGTCTGCGCGAAAAGATCGCTCCAGCGGGCGACCCGCTTCTGCGAGACGTCGAAGAAGTCGGGCACCGCGACGGTCTCCGGGAAGGTTGGCATGGGTGAGGTCGCCAACGCGGCGTGCACGCCCGTGCTCTCCACCGAGCGCTGAGGGAAGATCCGCCAGGTGTCTACGCTGGGGCGACCGTTGGTGGCCATGCGGTAGGCGGCAACCGGACCGCGCACCGCAGCGAGGGTTCCGAGGTACGCGAGCAACGCACTTACGACGACGATCGCGGCCAGTCGCGGCACACGGCGGCAGACCGGTCCCATCAGCCGAAGGCGCGGAGGTGGGCTGGCGAGCTCGACCTCGTGGCTGAGCTCGTGCGTGCACGGCGCACCACGGTGGGTGCCGCCGCTGCAGTAGCAACCAGGAGCAGACCGAACACGAGCAACACGGGGATTCGGACGCCGCTGCCGGCGTCCTCCAGGCGCAGTTGGGTGGCCGGATAGTCCATCATCTTCGCGGCCGAGAGCGCGGCCGCTCGGCCGGCGTGGGCGGACAGGTACTGCAGGGCGCCGTCGAACCCGGGCGACCTGCCGGATCCGTGGACGGCGTCGACGGGGACGCGGTTCTTCTCAGCCCAAGCCCGGAGGGCGGGGTCGAGTCCCGCGATGCCCGCCGGTCCGGGGACAGCCAACAGGTTTGGCGTGGGGGCCTGACCGACGCTGCTCGTGTGGAGCACCAGCCCGTGACTGGTCATGACGGCTCCGGTGGAGCTGACGGGGATGGGTCGGGCGGCGTAGGACACGTCGTACACCTCGAAGGTGCTGGCGATGTCGATCTCGCTGATGCCGTTGGTCAGGGCGATGCCGAGGGTGGGCCGGCCCCAGGGGATGACCACGTTCAGGGCGATGGGCAGGTCGGTGGGGGCGAAGGACCGGGTGGGGATGTCGGGCGACTGGGTCAGCGACCAGTTCGGGTATGCCACGAGTCGGCCGACGCGCGTGGCCTCGTCGGTGCCGGCGAGGTCGGCCATGACGCGCAGCGCTCCGGGGATGCCGGAGGTGACGCCGGCGGTGGAGGTGATCGCTCCATCCCGGACGTACCTCTTGCCGGCAACCCAGTGCACTGCCGGGTACTTCTTGGCGTAGGCGCCCAGACGGGACCAGTGGGCGGTGGCCGTGCGTCCGTCGAGGAGGCCGGCAGCGGCCAGGATCTCGGCGCCGTTGCACACGCTGAGGATTCGTGCGCCGGCGGCTGCCTGCTGGGTGACCCAGTCGCGCAGGGACGCTTCGGCTGGTCCACTCGCGGCAGCGACGGCGGGGACGACGACGACGTCCGGGCGGGGTGCGCGCCCGGAGGACGTGTCGGCGAAGGTGTACGTGGGGACGATGGCCGGGCCGCCCTGCGTGGGCTGGGGGCTGGGGGTCGCAGCGACGGCGTACACGGAGAACGCCGGGGAGCTCGCGAACACCTCGAACGGGGCGAGGGCGTCGCTGCCGACACTCCCGGACGCGCCCAGGGCGACGGCGACGTGAATGGGGCCGTTCGAGGATGGGCGGCTGGCGGGAAGGTCCCGGACAGGGAGGGTGGGTGCTGGGCTGTTGGCTTGGGCTGTGGTGACCCATCCTCCAGCGAAGACCAGGGCGGCCAGGGTGGTGACGGCGAGGGTGGTGGAGGCGGCGATGCGCAGGGCGCGGCGACCGTGGGTGGGCATGAGGGTCTCCAATCGGGTGCGGCGGGAGTTCGGTGCTGCGCAGACGCTGACGAAGGGGTGTCAGCGGGTGGGCAGTAGGGCGTGGGTGCGGCTGGCGGTGACGACGTCGGCGATGGCGGTGACGGTCCCGCCGGCGCCGGTGGGGTCGGTGAGGAGGCCGACGTGCGACTGGTTCTCGACGGTGTGCCGCGCGTTGCTGGACAGGGCGGCCATCTGGTCCTGAGCCGCTGCCCAGCCGGGCTTATCGTCGACGTTGTCCTTGGCGGTGAGGACGACCAGCGGGATGTTCCCGAGCGTGGCGAGTGCCTGCGCCTGGCGGAACGCGACGGGCAGTGCGGCTTGCTCGGCGCGCGTGTTGGCCAAGCCTCGTGGGCTGTTGGCGAACGCAGCGACCTGCGCACCGGCACGGCCTGGCAGGGCGGGACCGCCCATCGCGTTGCCGAGACCGAAACGGAACAGGGTCGGTGCGACTGCGAGGGCACGGCGCATGACCTGGTACTCCCCGTTGAACGTGGTGACGAGCTCGACCTGGTGCGGGCTTGCGCTGTCGAGCAGGACGACGCCGGCGACGTCGCTGTCGTACAGATGCGTGTACGTGAGGGCGTGGACGCCGCCGCTGGAGTGCCCGGCTAGGACGAACGGACCGGTCTCACCGGCCGCGCTCAGCAGCTGGTGCAGGTCCGTGGCAGCGGTGGTGGCGTCGGCTGGGTTCGGCGAGTCGTCACTCCAGCCCTGCCCTGCCCGGTCGTAGGCACACACACGGGACGTGGCGGCGACGGCCGGTTGGACGCGTGCCCACAGCGGCGAGGTCTCACCGAGCCCGTTGAGCAGGACGACAGTCGGGGAGCCGGTGCCGGTGCAGTTCAGGTGGAGCCGGTAGCCACCGACGTCGACCAGCTTGCCCGGCATGGGTCCGGCCGCAGCGGTCGGGGACTCGGTGCTGGCGTGGTAGAGGCCGCCGGTGCCGGCGAGGAGCATGGCGGCGGCCACCGGGTAGACGAGCAGCCGGGACCGGCCGGGCATGGAGCGCCGTACCTGGCCCCAGACCCAGACACCGAGGACGAGCAGGGCGGGCACCCACACCCATGACAGGAGGGTCATGGCCGGCTCGCCCGGGTCGACAGCGGCCAGGACGGCGCCGGAGGTCGCCATCACGGCGGCAGGGACGTGCGCCCACCGTTGCGGTTGCGTGGTCCACCGGGTGGTGAGGAGCGCGAGCATCGCCCACCCGGTCGCGAACGCGAGGAGGACCGCGCCGACGACGCGGGCCTCGGACGCGTCGGGCACGACCGCCACGATGAGCGTGAGGGCGACCAGCGCACCGGTGGCCATGGACGCGAACGTGATGCGACCCATCGGTTCGACCCGAGTAGCGGGCGAGCTGGTCGCGGCCGGGGTGTCAACGGCGGTTGAGGTGGTCATGACGGTTTCCCCTTTCCTGGCGTCCGAGGTGGACGGCCACAGTCCCCACAGTTGCCGTCAGCGGGTTTCCTCGCCCCGGTCACATGGCCAGGATTGCCAGTCCTTTGGTGGTGCGCCACGGGCGTCTGGGCAGCGTCACGGTTCAGAACCCGGTCAGTTGACCGGGGCGAACCACCCACCCCTGGGGTCACTCTCGAAGTGGACCCGAAGGCGCCCCTGCACCGGGACACCGCTGTGAGCAAGGAGTAACCGATGACCCCCGACACCACCGTCGGAACGCACGCGTGGACCATGCGCACCGGCGGACGCCTGCAACCCGCTGAAGCGCGTGGGCTGCTGGTCGACCTCGCCCGAGCCCACGCCGGCAACGCCGTCGGACGCCTGGGCCTGCTGACGCACCTGCACCCAGGCCGGAACGCGTATGTGGACCCCGCCCGGCTCGTCCCGCCGACCTCACCCCTGACCCGCGCAGCCACCGACGCGGCGACCAGAGTCCTGCCGTCGCCGCTGCTCAACCACAGCCACCGCTCCTACAGGTTCGCCCGCGCCGTCGGCGAGCTCGAAGGAGTCGACGTCGACGCCGAGCTTCTCTACGCCGCTGCCCTCCTGCACGACACCGGCCTGGTCACCGCCACCGGCCGCGACGACTTCACCCTCGCCTCAGCCCGCCTCGCCCGCAACGTCGCCGAACAGGTGGGCCTGTCCACGGCCGCCACCGAAACGCTGCAGACCGCCATCACCCTGCACCACAGCCCCCGCGTCACCCTCGACTTCGGACCCGTCGCCTACCTGCTCGCCGCAGGCACCGGTGTCGACGTCGCCGGCGTTCGCACCTGGCAGCTGCCACCGGGCGTCCTGACCACCACCGTTCGCGACCACCCCCGCGACGGCTTCAAGAGGTACTTCACCGGTGTCTGGGCGAACGAGGCAGCCCGCGTCCCACACGGCCGTGCCCGCTTCCTGTGCCGGTACGGCGCGTTCTCCGCCGCCATCGCACTCGCACCCTTCGACGACTGAACCCCTCGCAACACCGCTCCAACACAGCACCACCTTCACCCCACCTCCATTCCACGCAAAGGACCCCCTGAGATGAAAGCCATCGTGCAAGACCACTACGGAGACGCCTCCTCGCTGCGGTTCGACGACATCGACCGCCCGCAGTTCGGCGACGACGAGGTGCTCGTCCACGTCGTCGCCGCCGGCGTCGACCGCGGCGCCCTGCATTTCATGACCGGACAGCCGTACCTGATGCGCCTCGGCACCGGCCTGCGCAGCCCCAAGATCCGGGTACCCGGTGTCAGCTACGCCGGGCGCATCGAAGCAGTCGGTGCGAACGTGACCGGCTTCGCCGTGGGCGACGAGGTCTACGGCGCAGCCCGCGGCGCGTATGCCGAGTACGTCACCGCATCCCCGACCAAGATGGCGCGCAAGCCGGCCCAGCTCACCTTCGAGCAGGCCGCAGTCCTGCCCTACGCCACCTTCGCCGCCCTGCAGGCAGTAGGTGACCACGCGAAGGTGCAACCCGGCGAACACGTTCTGGTCGTCGGTGCCACCGGAGCAGTCGGCTCCATCGCCGTCCAAGCCGCGAAGGCGGCCGGCGCCGAGGTCACGGCAGTCGCCGGACCCCGTCACCAGGATCACGCCGCCGCCCTCGGCGCCGACCACACGATCGACTACACCCGAGGCGACTTCACCGACGGCACCCGCACCTACGACGTCATCATCGACGTCTTCGGTCGCACCTCCACGCGACGGCTGCGCCGCGCCCTCGCACCCAAGGGCAGGCTCGTCATCGTCGGTGGTGAAGGCGACCGATGGGTCGGTGGCATCCAACGCCAGCTCGGCGCCGCCCTGCTCTCCCCGTTCGTCAGCCAGCAGCTGCGCATGTTCGTCGCCAAGGAGAACACATCCACCCTCGAGCGCTTGAACGACCTCATCACCCAAGGGAAGGTGCAGCCCACGGCTACTCAGCTGCATCCGCTGGTCGAAGCGGCCCATGCCGTCACCGCGGTGGGAACGGGTGCGGCAGCAAACCGGCTCGTCCTGGGCATCTGACCCGGTGCGTGATGCTGCGCGAGCACCACGGACCGCCAGGGGGGGGCGCTCCTCGGGTCGACACGTCGGTGTCGACCCGAGGAGACCACGAGGCCGGGCCGAATCCCGGCCGTTGTGCCGGGGTGAGCGTGACCGGTTCGGAGAAGAGTCGTGCGTGCGCCAACTTCCCAGGCGCACTCCAGCTCACCGGACGGAGCACAGAGCCATGACTCTGCACACCAGCCCCGACGCCAGCCCCGACGCCAGCCCTGCCTCGTGGGTGACCCGCGGGCCTCGACCAGAACCCTCCCAGGGGCGCCGGGCCGCCGAAGCGGTCGCCTTGGTGGCCATCTGGGTGACTGCCGGATACCTGCTGCACCTCAGCAGGAACGCATACCTGCTGCTCGGCATCCCGATGACCGCCGCCTTCCAGCTGCTGGTGCGCCGTCGCCCGCTGCGTGAGCTGTTCGCTGGAGGCACGACCCGGTTCGCGTTGGACCGCCGAGGGTTCGCGATGGCAACCGTGCTGGCCATCACCCCGGGGTACTACGCGGTCGGCGCGTTCACGGCCGCCGACTGGACCGAGTTCGGCTGGTACCTGGCCGCCATGGCCGGTGCAGTCGCGGCAGCGTTCTCACTGCGTGCCAGTTCCATCGTCGCGACCGTGCGCTCGGCCGCACTCCCCATGGCTATCGGGGCCGTGGGCATGGGCACCGTGTTTGGCGCAGTGCACATCGCGACCGGGACGCCCCTGCCTGCCATGGCCGCGGTTGCCGCGCTGGCCAAGTACACCGCCCTGTACTACCCGGCCACGTTCCTCCTCGAGGAAGTCGCCTTCCGCGGGGCCCTCGACGCGCACGTGCACCACGACGGGGACTCACGCCGCTGGCAGTCCGCCGCATTCGTGTCCGCGCTGTGGGGCCTGTGGCACCTGCCGGTCGCCTCCGGCTTCCCCTTGCCGCTGCTGGTGGTCGAGATTGTCGTCGTGCACGTCGCGCTTGGGGTTGGCCTGTCACTTGCGTGGCGTCGTAGCCGCAACCTCGGCGGTCCGGCGCTGGCACACGCCGTCATCGACGCCGTTCGCAACGCCACCATGCTGGGGTTGTGACTCCGGCACCCGTGCACCGGGCCAACGGCGCGCCCCTCGCCCCGCCTCATCAAGCGACGTTGTGCGAGCACCGAGCTCTGGCACGAGGCCGATTCCGCCTCGACCGTCATCCATCGAGCCACCGCCTTCACGCCCCTTGCTCGGTGTAGGGAGGACCAGGGCCTGGTCTCCGCACGCCACTGACGTCGCCGACAGCCCTGGTCACCGACAGTCTCTGCGGGCTGTGCTGCGGGTCGCGGCAGTGGACGCGCACACCCTGCTCACACCGCGAGGCGCTCCAGTCAAGGCGGCCGACGCGGACTGTCCAGGCACCCGGTCATCTGACCGGGGCGAATGCAGTCCATCGACGTCAGGGTGGACAGGTCACCAACTATCACCGGGGACCCCGTCCGGAAGGCCACGACCGTGTCCGACACCGCCACTTCCCACCGCTCACCAGCCGCCCAGGCTCGCGGCATGAGCAGGACAATGACTGCTCTGTTCGCCTTCGCTGGAGGTGCCGCAGTCGCCAACACGTACTGGGCACAGCCGCTGCTTCACGTCATCGCTGAAACGTTCGACGTGTCCGCGGGCTCTGCCGGCCTGCTCGTCACCGTGACCCAGACTGGCTACGCCGCTGGCGTCTTGTTGCTTGTCCCGCTCGGTGACCGGCTCAAAGCTCGACGGCTCCTCCCACTGGTCATGGGCGCCTGCGCTGTCGCCCTCGCAGCCGCCGGACTCGTCACGAGTTACCCAGTCCTGCTGATGACCTTGGCCTTGGTCGGTTTCACGACCGTGGCCGCACAACTGCTCATCCCGCTCGCTGCCGACCTCGCCGGTGACGACCAACGCGGACGCGTGGTCGGGAGCATCGTGTCGGGTCTACTCACCGGCATCCTGGTCTCCCGCGCCGTCAGCGGAGTCCTCGCGAGTGCTTTCGGATGGCGTGCCATCTACCTCCTCGCTGCCATGGTCACAGCCACTCTTGCGCTCATGCTAGGCCGGCTCCTGCCAGCCGCTCCAGCGCCGGTGTCCGCCGGCTACGTCGCCCTGCTGCGGTCAGTGTTCGCCGTGGTGCGCGGCCACCGGGTCGTTCAGGTGACTCTCGTGCTTGGCGCGCTCAATGTCGGCGTCTTCTCCCTGTTCTGGAGCGCGTTGACCTTCCTACTCAGCACCGAGCCTTACTCGTGGACCGCAGTCCAGATCGGCCTCGTCGGGTTGGTCGGGCTCGCGGGGGCTCTCGCAGCCCGACACGTCGGTCGCGCCCACGACGTGGGCAAGTCCACCCCAGCGACCGGTGCCGCCCTCGGCTTGCCCATTCTCGCCCTCACCATCGGCGCCGTGGGGTCGCACACCCTGTTCGGCGTCCTGGCGGCCGTGCTCGTGCTGGACGTCGCCGTCCAAGCCGAAAACGTTCTTCACCAGACGCGGCTGGTCAGCATCGACGTCCACGCTCGAGGCCGCTTCAACACGGCCGTCGTGACCAGCGCCATGACCGGCGGGGCGGGTGGATCCGCCATCGCCAGCATGCTGTGGTCCGCGGGTGGATGGAGCGCCGTCATGAAGGGCGGACTCGCGATGCTCGCGCTCGGGCTGCTGGTCTGGCGGCTCGGGCGCAACACCCTCCGAGCAGCCTGACCTTCGCCGCCGAGTGCTTGAACAGTCGTACGGCACTCGACGGCGCTGCGGTCACCCGCGGCCGCTGCGCAGCCCGGAGGCTCACGGCGTCCGGTGCACTCACTGGTCGGATCATCGGCGCGCTGCTGGCGTGCCCGCTCCAAGTGGTCCTCGTCACGCATCAGGGGCCCGGGGGCCTCGGCCGCCGGGGTGGATGAGCACCCACATCGGTGGGACGTCCGCGAACGAGTGGTGCGCACCCAGGACCCAAGCGCTTGGATGTACGGACGGTAGCGATGCGGTTGATGGCGGCCCTCACGGTGGGGCCCGGGGGAGCGTCGGTTGCGGTCATGGAGAGTCCTTCAGTTGGGCATGGCGTTCTTCGGTGAGTCCACGTTGCGCCGGGCGGGTCAGCATTCCGCGGTCAATGTGCCGGGACGCCGCGCAGGGCGGCCGGGCCGGCGGTACGGTCGGCTGGTGCTACACGGCCGTGAGCCCGAACGCGCGCGGCTTGGCGCGTTGGTGGACCAAGCACGCGCCGGTATCGGCGGCGCCCTCGTCGTGCTGGGGGAGCCAGGCGTCGGCAAGAGCGCCCTGCTGCGCGACCTCTCCACATTGGGACGACTTTCGGGTGAGGGTGGGCACGTTCGGGTGCTGCGCACTGCCGGTGTCGAGTCCGAGTCACCATTGCCGTACGCAGCGCTACTTCGCCTGCTTCGTCCCCTGGCAAACGTCGACCACCTACCCCGCCCTCAGGCTCGGGCGCTGCGGATCGCGTTCGGACTCGAGGACGGGCCCGCCGTCGAGCCCTTCCTCGTCGGTGTTGCCACGCTGTCAGTGCTGACCGACGCAGCCGAACCCGCCCATCCGCTTCTGGTGGTCGTCGATGACGCGCATTGGCTCGACTCCGCGTCCGCGGACGCGTTGCTGTTCGCCGCCCGGCAGCTTGCCGCCGACCCCGTGGCGATGGTCTTCGCCGCCCGAACCGGCGACCCAGCAGGACGAGAATTCGCTCCGCCCGGGCTGCCGACCCTGCAGCTCGATGGATTGGACGGCACCGCCGCCCGTCAGCTCCTCGACGAACGTGGCGGGGATCCCCTGTCGGGCGAGGTTGCCGAGCGCCTCGTCCGCGAGACCGGTGGGAATCCCCTCGCCCTGCTCGAGCTGCCCACCGGACTGAGCCCGGCTCAGCTGCACGGGCAGGCGCCGTTGCCACAACGGCTCGCGTTGACCGCAGGAGTGGAACGCGCCTTCCTGGACCGTTGTCGTCGCCTGCCTCAAGGGGTTCAGACGCTGTTGCTGGTCGCCGCTGCCGACGCCACAGGACGAGTCGCCACCGTCCGGCAGGCGGCCGCCACGCTTGGTGTCGACGCGGCCGGGTGGGACGGCGCTGAACGAGCAGGCCTGCTCACCGTCACCGGCGACGTCGTGGCTGTCAGGCATCCGCTGGTCCGTTCGGCCGTGTACCAAGCCGCGACCAGCTACGAGCAGCGCCAGGTCCACCGCGCCCTCGCTGAGGCAGTGGGCGTCGACGACCCGGATCGTGCGACCTGGCACCGTGCTGCTGCGGCTGACGGACCCGACGCCGAGGTCGCTGCAGCCCTTCACGACGTCGCCGACCGCGCTGAACAACGCGGTGGCCATGTCGCGGCAGCGGACGCGTTCGAACGCTCAGCCGAACTCACCGAGAACGAGACGGACCGCGCTACCAGCCTGTTCGGAGCTGGTCGCACCGCGTGGGCAGCAGGGCAGGCGCTTCGTGCGCGCGCATTGGCATCCGGAGCACGCGACGTTGCCGTCGACCCGCTACAACGGGCCGACATCGACCGGCTGCGCGCCCGCATCGAGGTCAACGTCGGGTCGGCCGTCGACGCGCACCGCATCTTCACAGTCGCCGCCCGCACGGTCGCGGACCACGACACCGGCCGTGCGTTGGAGATGGCGTGCGCCGCCGCACTCAACCGCACCTATGGCGCCGACAGTGGAGCCACCCTAGGTGACGAGGTGCTCGCGAAGCTGCTGGCTCCCTCGTCAGGAGACACCGAACGCACCACGTGCCTGCGGCTGCTGTTGGGCGCCCTGACGGCGTGCGGCGACCAGGACTGGGACGGCGCCGTTCCAGCGCTGGCACTCGCACTGGACGCTGGGCGGCACGTCGAGGACCTGGACGTCATGGGCAACCTCGGCAACACCGCCTTGCACCTGGGCCACGATGAGGGAGCCCGCTTCTACTACTCCGCCATGGAGTCCACCGCCCGGGAGGCAGGCGCCGGCATGGTCGTCGTCTACGCCCTCGAACGGCTCATGTTCGCCCAACTACCGACTGGACCGTGGACGGCAGCGCTCAGCTCCGCCGACGAAGCGCTGACCTTGGCGCGCAGCGTCGGGCAACCGACCCTGACCGCCGCGCCACTGGCATGCATGGCGCTGCTTGCTGCCCTGACGGGCAGCGACGACTTCGACCGCCATCTTGCATCCCTCGAAGAGGTCTCTGCTCGACACCCTCTGGGCATCATGGCCGGCCCCGCACACGACGTGACCCGTTGGGCGAAGGGCGCCCGCGCGACCGCGCAAGGTGAAACGGCAGCAGCGTTGCACCACCTGTCCGGGATGCGCGTCCCCGCCCTGCACCGGATGGCCGCCGTCGACCGACTCGAAGCCGCAGTCCGGGCCGGCGACACCAACCAAGCCCGCACCTGGGTAGAGGAGCTGGCCCGATTCGCCCCCGGGACCGGATACGCCTGGGCGCTGGGTGCGCTCGAGCTCGGACGTGCCCTGACCGCGACTGACCCGGCTGCCTCGACGGCGGCGTTCGAACGCGCGGTCGCTCACTACCGGCAAGCCGGCCGCCCCTACGACCTGGCACGCACCCAGCTCGCGTTCGGGGAGTTCCTGCGCCGTACGAACCGTCGCGTCGACTCCCGCACTCACCTGCGGCCGGCGCTGGAGACCTTCACCGAGCTGGGTGCCGTCCCCCTCGTCGAGCGCGCCTCTCAGGAACTGCGAGCGTCCGGGGAGACCGCCCGCAAGCGCGATCCATCCACCCTGCTGAACCTCACACCGATGGAGCTCAAGGTCGCCCATCTCGTCAGTACCGGGCTGTCGAACAAGGATGTCGCCGCCCAGTGCTGGGTCTCACCGCGGACGGTAGCGTTTCACCTGCGCAACGTGTTCACCAAGGTCGGCGTGAGCTCACGGACCGAGCTCGCCCAGCTCGACTTCAACTGACCTCTTCGACCTGTCGCACCCGGAGTGCACACCATCGTGGTGGAGCTCCCCGGGCCCTCCCCACCAACTCGATGGTGGGGAGGCAGCGGCGAAAGCGGATTCCCGGCGCGTGTCCCCGACGGCCAACGGGTCCACGCATGTCGGGTTCTCGCCAGCCGGTGGCACCGGGCTGCTTCTGCGCCCACGCCCTTGCACGCCGCACGCCTTGCACACCCCGGCCATTTGACCGGCGCGAGCCCACGGCGTTCGGACGACGGTAGGCATCACCCCACCAACAGCTCACCCCCTGGTGGTGGACCGCCAGCCGAAACCCGTCAAGGAGTTGTCATGCACGCCAAGCCCGCCGCCGATCCGCTCGTGGTCGACACCGCCACCGCGGACACCCACGCCGCACCCCACACCCCGACCCACCACGGCCACGCACCGACCGCCGCCCAACACGACGACAGGGATGGGCCACGCACGTCCTGGGCCGTCCTGGCCCTTGCCCTCGCCGCACAGATTCTCGTCGTCCTCGACATCTCCGTCGTCAACACCGCACTGCCGTCCATCGGTCGCGACCTGCACCTGGACGGGTCAGACATGCAGTGGGTCGTCACTGCTTACCTGATGATGTCCGGCGGCGGCCTCCTCTTCGGCGGCCGCATCGCCGACCTACTGTCGCGCAAGTGGGTGTTCCTCACCGGCCTGACCATCTTTACCATCGCATCCATCGTCAGCGGGTTCGCGGGCAGCGCAAACCAACTCATCGCTGCCCGCGCCGGTCAGGGCCTCGCGGCGGCTTTGATGACCCCGGCCGCACTCTCCATCATCATGACCACGTACTCCGGCGCTCAGCGCCGCCTCGGACTCACCCTGTGGGGTGCCGTCGGCTCCCTCGGCGTCGCCGTCGGCGTCCTTCTCGGCGGAGCCCTCACCACGTGGGCAGGCTGGGAAACCATCTTCTTCATCAACGCGCCCATCGGCGCCGTCGCACTCGTCGCCGGGCTCAAGGTCATCCCGGCGGCCACCACCCCAGCCGTCACCCTCAGGCAGTTCGACGTGGCCGGCGCTACCACCGTCATCGGCAGCCTCGCCGCCCTCATCTACGGCCTGGGTGCGACGGAGCAGCACGGCTGGCTCTCCGCTCGCGTCCTGGCCGCGTTCGCCATCGCCGCGCTCCTTGCAGTGGCGTTCAAGGTCCGGGAAAGCAAGGCTTCGAACCCGCTCGTCCCGCCGCACACGTGGAAGGTGAAGTCCCTGGTGTCGGGCACCACCGTCATGCTCGGCGTCACCGGCATCCTGGTCGGAACCGTGTTCCTGACGTCCATCTTCATCCAGACCGTCATGGGGTACTCCGCCATCCGGGCCGGCGTCGCCTTCGTTCCGTTCGCCCTCGCCATCACCGCCGGTACCGTCATCGCCAAGCACGCCATGGCGCACGGGACCCCGCGGCTCATCGCCGCTATCGGCCTGGTCATCGTTGCCGGCGGAGCGGTCCTGCTCGCCCAGGCATCCGCCGGCTCCGCTTTCCCAACCGGCGTCCTGCCCGGCCTGGCCACGATCGGTCTGGGTGTCGGCATGGTCTTCGCGCCTGTGTCCGTCACCGCAATGGCTGGCATCCCACCCCAGCACGCCGGGATGGCATCCGGGTTCCTCATGACGGGGCACGAAGTCGGTGCCGCCCTAGGCGTGGCAGTCCTCTCCGCCGTGGCCAGCACTGCCGGCAGCCTCACCAGTGCCACCGGTGTCGTCGACAGCTTCGACCGCGGGTTCCTCGTCGCAGCCGGCATCGCTCTCGTCCTGGCCGTGTTCGCGTACCTGCGGATGCCTGCCACCCGGGTAGAGGCCGGGGCCGGGATGCACATGCATCACTAAAGCGAACCGGAACGCTTCACTCAAGCGCTTGGTCCCCCACCCGTGGGGGCCGAGCGCTCGAGCTACTACTTGGCGATCGAGGGTTGTGTCGAACCACTGAGGCCCTGTCCAAGACGGCTTCGGTGCTCCGCGTGCATGGGCGGCCCGGTCGCCGCGTTGCGTGGGCCGCACCCGCAAGGGTTCGGTGCGCGTTGTTCGTCGACAAGCCCACCAGACGGTCCTGCTTGGCAGGATCAGTCCGGCGTACTCCCTCGCCTGCCGTAACGACAACCAGCGGCCTAGTGTCGGGACGACGATTGACACTTCGGAAGATGAGGTGACCGAGCACAGTTCGTCTGACGCACGCCACCTAGCGGACCGCTTGCTGTTCGACCAAGGCAGAAAGGCGCCGCGCGATTTCCGCCGGACGGTCGTCGGCGACGTGTTGATAGCGCATCGCCATGCTTGCGGTCGAGTGTCCGAGACGGTCCATGAGTTCGCGGGTGGTGGCCCCCGCGTGCGCCGCGAGGGTGGCCCCGGTGTGGCGCAGGTCGTGCCATCGAAGGTCCGGTCTTCCGGCCGCGGCACGCGCCGGCTTGTAGACCTTGTAGAGGCTGCCGTGGTGCATGTGGCGTCCGTCGGTGTTGGGAAAGATCAGGCCGTCGGCTCCTCGCTGGGCGTGGGTAGCGAGGTGGGCACGGATCTGGGGGAGGAGGTGCGGAGGAACGGTCACGTCCCGGGTGCCAGCGGCTGACTTGGGCGTTCCCACGTGTGGCTGGCCGTCGGGCCAGGTCACGGCACGCCGGACCCTAATGAGCCCGTGGAGGAGGTCGATGTCCTTGCGGCGAAGTTCGGTGAGCTCACCGAATCGCAGGGCGCACCACGCCGCGAGATGAACCATCAGCTGGTACCGGTCGGGCATGGCGTCGGCGATCTGGGTCAGCTCGTCGAGGGTGGCCGGGCGCATGCCGAGGCGGCTGGGGTTTCGGCCGGCGCCACGGATACGGCAGGGGTTGCCGGACAGCCGCTCCTCTTCGACGGCCGTGTTGAGGACGGTCCGCAGGAGTGAATAGGCGTGCGCGCGGGCAGCGGGACGCTTCTGTCCCCAGCCCGAGTACCAGGCCTTGACCGCCTCGGGGGTGATCTCGTCAAGAGGGGTGGGCCCGAAGGCGGCGATGAGGACTGTGAGGAGTCGGGCGTACTCTGCTCGCGTCCTGGGTTTGAGCTCTCTGCCGGCCAGCCAAAAGTGCGCATACTCGGCGAACGCGGGGAGCGGCGCGGGGGAGTGGGGCGCCGGGTGCCATCGGGCCTCGGTGATGGCGGCGGACTGGACACTGAGCCAGGCCTCGGCGTCACTCTTGGTGTGAAAGGTGGTGGGTGCGAGGTGCCGGCGGCCATCGGGTCCGAGGTAGCTGGCTTGATACCTCTTCGACGGCAGTCGGCGGACATTGCCGAACCCTCGTCTGCGGCCGGTGTTGTTGCCCCCGGATCGACGCGTCGCTGGCGTCGCGGCTGTCCCATCCGCTGGCCCTTCGGGGTGCACTGGTTGTCGCACTGTGACTCCCTCCGTGCAAGATTCGTGCAAGAACGAAAGGGAACTGGAGTCCACATCAGTCCACTCGCGACTCCTACGAGGTCAAGTCCCAGGTGGTGGTGTAGCGCTGCGTGATCCGTGTTGGAGGGATCAGGCTGTCAGGGCGGGC